>JAQTXE010000049.1:0-2708 GCA_028688935.1 Syntrophales bacterium | reverse complement strand
CCAATACGCCGCGGGCTTCGAAGTGGCGGCTGGGGATTTGGAGGCTTTTCAGGAGGGATTGGAGGCGGCCTTCGAAGAGCAAGTGGGACCGGAGCCCCTGAAGCCCACCCTAAAGGTGGACGCCCAGGTGCAATTGGAGGAATTGGACGCCATTTTTTATCAGCATTTAGAAAGGCTGCGGCCCTTCGGGCCCGGTAACCCCGAGCCGGTTCTGGCCTGCGCCGGGGTGGAGTGTCTCACTTCCCGGATCGTGGGGGAGAGGCACCTGAAAGTGAAACTGGCTCAAAACGGCTGCCTGATGGAAGCCATCGCCTTTGACATGGCCGGGGCGCATCCCCTGGCCGGTTCTCTGGAGGTGGCTTTCAGCCCCAGGTTCTCTTACTTCCAGGGGCGCTTGCACCCGGAACTCAGGCTGCTGGATTGGGGAAGGGCGTGAGGAAGCTGTCAGCGGTCAGCCGTCAGCCAAAGATAAGGCGATAGACTAAACCAGCAGACACTATCTAAAGAATTTTACCGAAAACCGAAAACCGAAAACTGAAAACTAAAAACAGTCCTTGCCCGGGATAAGGGTTCTGTGATAGAGGAAGAAAATGCCCAAAGGGCCAGCAAGGAGGACTCATGGCTGGGGTCAATAAGGTTATTCTGATCGGGAGGCTGGGGGCGGACCCGGAGATGCGTTACACTGCCGATGGTACCGCGGTGTGCAAGTTTTCTCTGGCTACCAGCCGTAAATATACCGGCAGAGATGGACAGAAGCAGGAAAAGACCGAGTGGCACCGCATCGTGGTCTGGCGCAAACTGGCGGAAATCTGCGGCCAATACCTCGCCAAGGGCAAACAGGTGATGATAGAGGGCCGGATCGAATACGGGTCCTATGAAAAGGAGGGGGTGAAGCACTATACCACCGACATCGTCGCCGAAAACATGCAAATGTTGGGAGGCCCAGGTCAAGAAAACCGGGCTCAAGAGCCTGAACCGCCTTTCGGCCCGCCGCCGGGTGGTGTCCCGGAGGATGATATTCCCTTTTAATCTTGCATGAAGGAGTTTTTGCGGGGAAAGCATAGGGGATTTCGGGCCCTTGCCGTTATAAGCAGCCGGAACCATATACGGGCGGTAGTCTGTCCTTTTTCTGCCATTTAACGCCACCCGTCTAACTGCATCTATTCTTCCCCGGAAGTTTCCCATGGCTACTATCACCCGCCGCCGGGCTCTGAGGGAGCAAATCGTGGCCTTGCTGGAGGCCGCTGATTTTGCGGCCCTGGCGGCTCTGGCGGGCCGGGAATCCGGGGTGGTGGGGCATTTGGCGGCTTTCCTTTTTTCCCCGGGAGAGCGCCTGCACTGGCGGGCCGTGGAAGGTCTGGGTTACGTGGCCGCGGCGCAGCCGGAACAGGCCCGGAAGGTCATCAGCCGCTTGATTTACCAGTTGAACGAGGACTCGGGCAGCTTCGGCTGGCTGGCGGCCGCGGCCTTGGGGGAACTGGGGCGCCACCAACTGCCTTTGGTGAAAGATATTCTCCCCATGTTTTACGGGTTTCTGGAGCAGGATTTTGCCCGGACGCCCATGCTTTGGGGGCTGGGACGGTTGTGGCAGGTCCATCCCCGGGTCCTGGAAGAAGCCCTTCCCCTGGTGTTTGCCTTTCTCAAGGACTCTGACCCGCAGCTACGGGGGCTGGCGGCCTGGTGCCTGGGCCGGGTAAGGCCGGAGGGGATGAAGGAGGCGCTTGCGTCTCTAGTGGCAGACGACGGTCAGGTGGAGCTTTACGACCAGGAGCAAATACGGCGCACGACAGTGGGACAACTGGCCCGGGAAGCTCTTGACGCCCAGGATTGATGAAAGTTGGCATAAGGGAGAAGTGACTGGCGGGCCAGGCTTGCCGCTGCCGGCGGCCTTAGGCCCCTCCCGGGAAATATCTTTTCAAGAGATTAAAAAATAACATCAGGCAGAGAGGATGAAGGATATGTTCTTATTGATTGTGGGATTCGCGTTAGGTGTGTTCGTGGGCTATAAATACCCCCAACAGGTGGAGCAGGTGGTGGAGAGCGCCAAAAAGCTGTTCAACGACCTGAAGGACAAGTTTACCAAGGGTTCAACCCAGGGGCCCAGTAATTAAAAAGTGAGCAGTAAGCAGAGAGCAGTGAGCAGTGGAAGAAAGTGGCCCGAAATATCTTATTTGTAACTGCTCACCGCTTACTGCTTGCTTCTCAAAGCGATGACCGCACCCTGGCGGCCGGTGACGCGGTCCCGGCGGTAGGAAAAGAACTCGTCTCCCCGGCAGCGGGTACAGATGCCGGCGATGTCGATCTTTTCAGGTTGCAGTCCGGCGGCCAGCAATTGGTCACGGCTCAGGGTCCAGAGGTCGAAATAGGTGGGCTTAACCTGGTAAGGCCAGAATTCCGGGGGGACTTCCTCCCGGTAATGGCGGAATTCGGCGCAGCAAGGCCCCAGGCTGGGTCCCAGGGCGGCGACCAGATCCTGGGGCCGGCAGCCATAGTTTTCGCCCAGGCGGGTTACGGCTTCCTGAAGAATGCCTGCCACCTGGCCCCGCCAGCCGCAGTGGACATTGGCCGCCACCCGGTGTACCGGATCGTAGAGCATCACCGCCTGGCAGTCCGCCTGCTTGATGAGCAGGCCCAGGCCCGGAACGGTAGTGACCAGGATGTCCACCTCCAGGAGGTCATCGGCCCCAACCTGCTCGGCGGCGGTGATT
>JAQTXE010000308.1 GCA_028688935.1 Syntrophales bacterium | reverse complement strand
CGGCGCCACGATCTTGACTTTGCCGGCCTTGACGTCTTCCTCCTTCACCACCCCCCGGACGCCGCCGAAGTGATCCACGTGGCTGTGGGAGTGGACCACCGCCACCACCGGCTTTTTCGGCCGGTGCTGGTAATAGAGGTCCAGGGCCGCCTTGACGGTCTCCGCGGAGATGAGGGGATCGGCGATGATGATGCCGTCTTTCCCCTCAAAGATGGTGAGGTTGGAGAGATCCGCGGTGCGCACCTGGTAGAGCCCGTCCACCACCTTATAAAGACCCCCCTGGATGACCAGTTGGCATTGACGCCAGAGACTGGGGTTAACCGTGTCGGGGGCAGGCGCGTCTTGCTTGATGAAGGAGAATTGGGTGAGGTCCCAGACGGGCCGGCCCTGGGCATTCTTGATTACGCCCTGGTTGGGCAAAGGCGCGACGAAGCCTCTCTTGGCGTCCGCAAAATCCCGTTTGTCACCAAAGGGTAGCTCTTTCAGAACCTTGGCGTTGGCGGCCTTGGTGACTTTGGTGGCCTCCTTGGGTTGAGCCGTCCCGGCGGCGCCGGCAGGACCGATAACTAAGCCCAGAACCAGGACTCCCGCCAGGGCGAGAATCAGATGCAAAGCCGGAATGATCGTGGTTAATTTCAAGGTCTCCTCCTTTCCTCCATGGTGGCGGGCCGGGACCCGGACCCCAACCTTAGCCCCTGCCTCTACAAAACTCAGACCTCCGGCGCCTGGGACCAGAATTCCCGGGCCAGGCGGGCCATGATGTCCGCCGGCGCCAAGTCCTGGGTGATGGCGGCCATGGTTGCGGGATTGATTTTGCCCTGGCGCACCACCTCTTCCCCGGCGTCGACCAGCGCGTCCAACACCGGCTGTACCGTTACCTGAAACTCGGGCACGGAGAGAAATTCCGAGGAATGCCGGTAGATCTCGGCAATGAGGTCATTACCCAGGCACATGCGCCAGGTGAGAGAGAGGGCGTCGAACATGGTCTGCTCCCAGTAACCGGCCACGCTCAGGGCCACCACCTTGGGCATCTTCTCGAAGCGGTGCGGCACCCCCCCGGCTTCCGGCGGCTCTTTCAGGGGGTCCATCATGGGCATGGTGCGCTCCACGAAAATTTTCATGCGGGCGTTCATGGTGGCGTGGTAGATGGGGGAGGCCAGGACCACCAGATCGGCCTCCAGGTAGCGGTTAAAAAGCACGTCCGTCATGTCATCCTGTTGGACGCATTTGCCCGGAGTCTGGAGCCAGCAGCCGTAACAGCCCAGGCAGTGCTTGATCTTGTAGTTCCGCAGATACAAGGTCTCGGCCACGGCCCCAGCCCTCCTGGCCCCGGTCAGGAAGGTCTGCAACACCAACTCGGTCTTGCTGGTCTCATTATCCCGGGGACTGCTGTTCAGAGCCAAAATGCGCATTATTTCCTCCTACCTCATGGTAATCGTCAGGCCCTGGGGGCCGATATTGAGCTTGACTCCCTGCTGGGTGGCGCTCAGGTCGATGACCACCCCCCGTTCGTTCTGCATGGCCAGGCCGGCTACGCCCCCGGCCAGAGCCACCCCGGCGCCCAGGGCCCCATAGGTGCCGGTGATGTCCAGGGGCCGGCGCAGATTATAGACCTGGCCCCGGGCGCTTATTTTAGCATAGCCCATGTCCCCCAGGCTCAGGCCCTCGACGCGGATGGGGTAGCGCTTGCCCCTAAAATAGAGGGTGCCGCGCCCCCAACTGACGCCTAAAATCGCGCCCACGCCTTGGAGTTCGATGGTCACATACCCCACTGAGTGCAGAGGCCTGGCCGCGGACAGCGGAGAGGCGTATAAAACCAAAGATAACAGCGCCGCCATGATCAAACATTTGCCGGTTAAGGATCGCATTTTGTTGCCCCCTTTCTGGAAGAAAATAACCCAAAGCCGCCGCTCCCAGTCTTAAGAATTGCCTGGAGAAAGTCAAGCTTCAATCAGAGGGGCGGGTTATTCCTGGAAGCCCGGCAGGGTCAGCCAACAAAAAGAGGCGGCCCCTTCAGGCCGCCCCGGCGATTTCCCCGCATTGTGCCGGGAAATTAAGGCTTCGTCCACGGTTTCCCCTATCTCAGGTTCACTCTTCCAGCCATAGCCCCCTTAACCATCGCCGGTCCGGTCCTGTCCCTGGCCGTCCAGGGCCCGGCGGATGGCCCTGGCAAGATTGGCGAAAGTCACCGGTTTCACAAGAAACTCCCTGATGCCCAGTTGCCGGGCGGCATCGGGAGAAACCGTGTCACTGTAACCGGAGCAAAGAATAATGGGCAACTCGGGGCGCATCTTGATAAAATCGGCCGCCAGGTCCAAACCCGTCATTTGCGGCATGGTCAGGTCGGTGATCACCAAGTCGAATTCCTGGGGGCGGCTATGGAATAATTCCAGGGCCGCGCGGCTGTTGGTCAGAACCGTGACCTCGTAGCCCAGATGCGTCAAGAGCCGGCGCGCCACTTCGGCCACCTGGGCTTCGTCCTCCACGTAGAGAATCCTCTCCTGGCCGGGGGTCGGAGGGGCTTCCTCTTCGGTTTTCGCAGCCGCGTCGTTTTCCAGCCGGGGCAGGTAGACCTGGAAACTGGAGCCTTCTCCCAGCTTGCTGTCCACCAGGATCGCGCCCCCCAGTCTGGAAACGATGCCATGGACTACCGCCAGCCCCAGTCCAGTGCCTTCCCCCGGCTTCTTGGTGGTGAAATAAGGATCGAAAATGCGTTCCAAGACCTGGGGTTCCATGCCCTGGCCGTTGTCACGCACCACCAGCTGGAGATAGGAACCGGGCGCCAGTGGGGACGAAACTCCGGCCTGATCCTCATCCACCTCCACGCAGTCCAGGCTTACTTCCAGGACCCCGCCCCGCTTCTGCATGGCCTGGTAGGCATTGGTGCACAAGTTCATAATCACCTGATGGATCTGGGTGGGATCGGCCAGCACCGTGCCGCGCTCTTCATTGATCCGGGTGCGGACCTCGATAGTGGTGGGCAAAGAGACCCGGATCAGGTTCAGCACCTCCTTCAAAATCTGGCGGACCTGTACCTGCTCCTTCTGCTGGTCTATGCTGCGGGTGAAGGTGAGAATCTGCCGCACCGCGGTCTGGGCCCGTTTCCCGGCTTGCAGGATCTCCTGAAGATTAGCCTTGACCTCGCCCGGAACCGCGCCATTCTCCAGGCAAAGCAGGGAAAGCTCCACATTTCCCTGGATGGCCGCCAAGATGTTATTGAAATCGTGGGCGATTCCCCCTGCCAGGGTGCCGATGGCCTCCAGCTTCTGAGACTGGCGCAACTGGTTTTCCAGTTTGGCCCGTTCCAATTCCGCCACCTTCTTGTCGTTGATATCCAAGGCGTGGCCTAAAACGACTTGCCGTCCCTGGTAATGGATGGGCAGCGCCAGCATTTCCAGCCACCGGGTCTCTCCCCCCTTCGTCAGCCAGCGGACCTCCTTATGAGCCATGGGCAATTCACCCCGCTCCAGTGAACCCAAAAAAAACTCGAATAGAGTCCGGTCTTCCGGGGCGATGATTTCCAGGACCTTGATCCCCAGTAATTCCTGGAGAGTATAACCGTAATTCTCGATGGCCTTCTTGTTGACGTAAATGATGTGGCCTTTCTCGATAATCAGGATAATAGCCAGGGAATATTCCGTGAGCAGACGATAGCGCTCCTCGGAATCCCTCAGGGCCTCCAGGATGGAGTGAATGCGGCGCTGGTCCGCTTCCAGGCTGTCCACCATGGAATTGAAGGCCTGGGCCACCTGGCCGATCTCATCCTCCCGGTGCAGCGATAGCTTCTGGAAATTACCCTGGGCCAGGACCTCGGTGGCGTCGATGATCTTCTTCAAGGGCTTGGTCACCCGCCAGTTGAACACCAGAAAGACCGTCAAGACCAGAAAAGCAAAGACTCCCATAGTCCCCAGGTATAAGATGGCCCGGGTCACCATTATGGGTCTTAGATAGTCTTTTTCATAAATGAAACTGACAATCTGCCATTTCCATAAGGGAAAGTAACGATGGTGCAGCCTGATCCACTCCCCCTGCAACAGGTCTTCGGTTATTTTCATCTCTGGGGTCCGGGGCAAAACGGACAGTCCCAATACCCCGGGAGGCAGGTCCAGGGAGGCCCCCTCCAAAACCTGGTTAGCCCCCAGCACCAGGATGTGCAGGTTAGGGAGTTTGGCACTGATCTTTTTAATTTCTTCCAGAGCCTCCTTGCGCATGGTGGCCATCATTTCTCCATCGTCTTCCAGGCGCATTTCCAGGAGATCGTGAAACTTGGCCTCGCAGATAGTGATCCCCAAAGAGGTGGCCAGGCGTAATTCCGCCTCCATGTTTTCCTCCACGGGGTGGATCAACGGGGGCGTCAAGTAGTAGA
>JAQTXE010000048.1 GCA_028688935.1 Syntrophales bacterium | reverse complement strand
GGCCGGGTCAATCCTTGCTGGCTTTGTGGCGCAATGGAGTAAACGAGGACAGCCGCATCATCGAGGCCCAGGGAAGGCGCCCTTTTTTAAAGAATATAAGCCCAGAGATGATTATCCACTTTCGCCAGACCGTGGAAGTGCTCGATCTTATCGGCCTCCGGGATCCCGACGGAATCATATCCGCGGTCCGGGCCTGCACCGCTCGAAACCCGGGGCCTGCCAACCTTTTTGCCGTCAGCCACCCCGTGACGCCGATCCCAGGTTATCTCCCCCCTCGGATGGTGAGCGACCCTGCTGGTTACTTCGTTATTTATGTGGACAGGGGTCGAAGGATGCTTTCTCTGGAGCATTACCTCAATGATGGCATGCTTGATATCGTGATTGAGGGCGCCAGCGCCGCGGAGCTTTACACCCCGGCCATTGACCGGGGGCTGGTTTCGCGCCTGGACCACGCCGCTTACCTGGGCCGGGAACTGGCCCGGGCCGAGGAGAGCCTTGTCTCCGGAAAGCCGTTCATCCAGGATGCCGCTCCGGAATTAGCTGGGCCCCTCGCTCCGGTCACCGTCGTCTGCGGGCCTGCCTGCCATGAGGCCGAACCCTGAGGGACCTGAGAAGCAGCCAGTTGGCGGAGCATGAGCTTTCCCCCCAGGAAGACCAGCAACTGGCCATCAACCAGAAGCTGGCCGCCGATGCCCACGCCCAGGCGGACCGCCTGATGGAAACCGCGGCCGCCCAGGACAAGAAGGCTCAAGAGCTGAAGGCGCAGGGCCAGGAAGAGCCCTCCAAAGCGTCCTATCGCCAGTCCAAGGACGGCTACAACCGGGCCCAAGCCCTATATGTCCGATCGGCCATTTACGCCCTGCGCAACCAGCAAATGCTCTTTCGCTTCCTGGCCCCTTGATTATTATTTTAGTCAGTCAAGGAAAAGTTGTGTGCTCAGATACCGTTCGCCGGTACTGGGAAGGATGGCCACGATGAGTTTGTCCCGGTTATCGGGGCGGCGGGCCAGGCTGAGCGCCGCGAAGACCGCAGCCCCGGAGGAGATGCCGCAGAGGATGCCTTCCCGCTGGGCCACTGCCCTGCCGGTTTCCAGAGCGTCTTGGTCAGCAACAGTGATGACTTCGTCAATGATCTCCCGGTTCAACACCTGGGGAATGAACCCTGCGCCAATGCCCTGAATCAAGTGGGGGCCTGGGGGGCCGCCGGAAAGCACCGGGGAGGCCGCCGGTTCTAGGGCTACGGCCTGAAAGGCAGGTTTCCGGGCCTTGATCACTTCCGCCACCCCGGTAATGGTGCCCCCCGTGCCCACCCCGGCCACCAGAATATCCACCTTACCATCCGTATCCCGCCAGATCTCCTCCGCGGTGGTGCGCCGATGGATCTCGGGGTTGGCCGGGTTGCTGAACTGGTCAGGCATGTAAGCGCCCGGAGTCTCGGCCGCGATTTCCCTGGCTTTGTCCACCGCGCCGGTCATGCCCTGGCTTCCCGGAGTCAAAATCAACTCGGCCCCCAGATGCTTCAGGAGCTTGCGCCTTTCCATACTCATGGTCTCCGGCATGGTGAGCAGGAGGCGGTAGCCCCGGGCGGCGCAGGCGAAGGCCAGGGCAATGCCGGTATTGCCGCTGGTGGGCTCCACAATCAGGGCGCCGGGGCGGATCAGGCCCCCGGCTTCGGCTGCCAATAGCATGGCCGGACCGATGCGGTCTTTCACGCTCCCTAAAGGGTTCATGGCTTCCAATTTTACCAGAACCCTGGCCCCCAGACCCCGGGTGAGGGAATTAAGGCGAACCAGGGGTGTGGCTCCCACTGTGTCGATGACTTGGGAAAAGACGCGGCTCATGGCTCACTTACCCCGGGTTTTGCCCCGGGCTCCTTTGGCATGGTTGCTTCGGTAAATCAATTCGGGCTTTTTCAGAAATACCTTGGTGTCCGGGGGTACCGACTCGGTTAACCAGACGTTGCCGCCGATAACGGCCCGGGCGCCGATCACCGTCTTCCCTCCGAGAATGGTGGCCCCTGAATAAATGATGACGTCGTCTTCCACCGTGGGATGGCGTTTCCTGCTCCGCAGGGACTCCACCTGGTCCGGCGACAGGGACAGAGCCCCCAGAGTCACCCCCTGGTACAGCCGCACCCGGCACCCGATCTCCGTGGTCTCCCCGATCACCACCCCGGTGCCGTGATCGATGAAAAAGCTCTCGCCGATCCGGGCCCCGGGATGGATGTCGATGCCGGTCCGGCTGTGGGCATGCTCCGTCATGATGCGGGGCATGAGGGGTACGCCTTGCCGCAGAAGCTGGTGGGCTGCCCGGTAGACCGTGACTGCGAAAAGGCCGGGGTAGCTGAAGATAACCTCGTCGCAGCTTTTGGCCGCCGGGTCCCCCCGGTAAGCAGCCTTAACGTCTGTGGCCAGGACGGTTCTGAGGCGCGGCAAGGCGCGTAGGAAACGCACCGCTTCCTTCTGCCCTTTTTCCTGGCAATGGATGCAAGGCAGACCGTAGCGCAGACACTCGTGGCGGAAGGCAAGGGTTATTTGCCGGGAGAGTTCCTCAAAAAAGGCCACCGCTTCCTGGCCCAAATAAAAGCTTAAATTCGCCTCATCCACCCGCTCTTGGCTGAAATAGCCGGGATAGAGGAGACGAAAGACCCCATTGATAATGGCGATCACCGCCTCCCGGGAGGGAATGGGCTCCGGCCCTACGTGGGCAAAGCAGTCCTGGTTGAGGCAAGACTCCACCAGCTCGCGGACGACCCCGGGAATCTCCTCCCGGTGTGTTTGGCCGGTTTTCACTTCGACTTTGCACTGCTCTAATTCCTGAGAGGCGGCGGCTTTCATGATTGCCTGAACTCCATGCGGCACTCCGGAGAGGCCGTTTCCGTGACCGAGATTAGTGGGTAAAAAATAATTTTGTTGATAATATATCAAATTAGTATATATAAATTCAATAGCCATTATTCATAATTTTTATGGCCCATTCATCAAGTCATCGATATGAACGAGCCATTCATGATCCTTTGGCTCACCCAAAATTATGAAAGTATTGGTGGCACAGGCTTTCCAGCTTGTGCGATCAGCACTTTTCGGAACAGAATTTATCAGAGGACCGCAGGAGAGACCCGCCCGGAAGCGCCTGCGGAGATGGATTCCCAAAGGAGCTTAATCATGACCAGGACCATTCAGGAGATCAACGCGAAGATCAAGCAGGGCCGGGCTGTGGTCTGCACTGCCGAAGAGATCATCCAGGGGTGCGGGAAAAAGGGGTAAAACAGGCCGCGGCTACCGTGGACGTGGTGACCACCGGCACTTTTGCTCCCATGTGCTCTTCCGGAGCCTACTTCAACGTGGGCCACGCCCTTCCCAGGATGAAGATGGGCGGCGGCCGGGTCACCCTGAACGAGGTCCCCGCTTATGCCGGCTTCGCCGCGGTGGATATCTTGATGGGCGCCACCGCCATTCCGGATGACGACCCCCGGAACAAGGTCTTCCCGGGCAAATTCGCCTATGGGGGGGCCCACGTCATCGAAGACCTGGTGGCGGGGAAGGACGTGCGCCTCACCGCCTCGGCCTACGGTACCGACTGCTATCCCCGGAAGACCCTGGATACCTGGATCCGCCTGGCGGACCTGAACGAGGCGGTGCTCTTCAATATGCGGAACGCCTACCAGAATTACAACGTGGCGGTGAACCTCTCGGAGAGAGTCATTTATACCTATATGGGCGTGCTCCAGCCCCGGATGCGGAACGCCAACTACTGCACCGCGGGCCAGTTGAGCCCCCTCCTGAATGATCCTTATTACCGCACCCTGGGAGTGGGCACCCGCATCTTCCTGGGAGGCGGAGAGGGCTTCGTGGTGGGCCACGGCACCCAGCACAACCCGGGGGTGCGCCGCTCCGAGAAGGGTCTGCCCCAGGTGCCGGCCGGCACCCTGGCGGTCACCGGGGATTTGAAAAAGATGAACCCCAGGTGGCTCCGGGGCGCTTCCTTCACGGGTTACGGGGTCACCCTGACTTTGGGCCTGGGGATTCCCATCCCCATTTTGGACGAAGAGACCTTGGAATTCGCCGCGGTCAGCGACGCAGAGATCACCGCGCCGGTGGTGGATTATAGTGAGGCCTACCCCCACGGCCGGGCCGAGATCCTGGGGGAGGTGACGGTGGCCCAGCTCATGTCCGGGGAAATCACCGTCAACGGCAAAAAAGTAATTACCGCGGGACTCTCTTCCTATGCCCGGGCCCGGGAGGTCGCCCTTATCCTGAAGTCCTGGATCGAGGCCGGGACCTTTCTTCTCACCGAACCGGTGGCGCCGCTACCTTCCGCTGATTCCGGATACAGGTTCAAGCCCCTTCCGGAACGGCCCTGGGAAAGACTTCAGGAAGCCGTCTGAGAACTCTTGGCTGCCGAAAGGATATCGTCATGGCGAAAAGGAAAGTGGTGCTCAATTTCCCGCCCCATCTCATCGATCAACCCATCACCTATCGGCTGGTCGCCGAACAGGGGTTGAAGGTCAATATTTTACGGGCCCGCATCACCCCCAAGGAATGGGGCAACATGGTGGTGGAGATGAACGGCGATAAGGCCAGGGTAGAGGCCGGCCTGCGCTTCCTGGCGGATTTGGGGGTGGAGGTGGAGCCCCTGGCGGAGGAAGTGAGATGGCAGGAGGAGCGCTGCATCCACTGCACCGCCTGCCTGGCGCCCTGCCCCACCCAGGCTCTGTACGTGGATCGCGCCAGCATGACGGTGGGGTTTGACGGGGAGAAATGCATCGCCTGCGAGCTCTGCCTGAACGTCTGCCCATACGGGGCCATGGAGATCGCCGTCGAGAAGTAAATCTGAATTGCTCAAAAAAATTTCAGCCACAGTCCTTGACATTCATGCTGGCGGCACTATATACTATACTAAAACGATATATATTAATATGGTAGCCGGGAGATTGAGAATGAGATTCCTAAGCGACTGTAAGGCCGATGCCTCGGCGGACTTGGTATACCGTGCCTGTCCCATGCACCTCCTGGAGCCGGCGGAGTTTCTCAGGGATTTGCAAACAGGGCAGGTCTTGGAAGTCATCACCGACTATGACGGCGCCCTGGAGGACATTCCGGCTTGGTGCGTCAAGCACGGCCAGGAATTTGTGGGCATCTGCGAGGATGAGGACGAGGACCACTACAAGCTCTACATCAAAAAGGTCCATTGAGGTACATCATGAAACGGATATATCTGGATCAGGCCGCAGCCGCGCCGGTGAGACCTGAAGTACTGGAAGCCATGCTCCCGTATTTTCAGGAGCGTTTCGGCAACCCTGCGGCAGTATATGACCTGGGAACCCAGGTCAAAGATATCCTTGAAGAACAAAGAGGCCGGGTGGCTGCCCTCATCGGCGCCCGCAGCAATAATATAATTTTCACCTCCTGTGGGGCTGAAGCTAACAACCTGGCCATCAAAGGAGCGGCCCTGGCCCACTTGAAAAAGGGGCGGCATCTCGTCGTCTCCGCCATCGAACACCATTCGGTGCTCAATTCCGCCCGTTTCCTGGAAAAATTCCACGACTTCGAAGTGACCTTCCTGCCGGTCAACCGTTACGGCCAGGTGGAGCCGGAAAGGCTCCGGAAGGCCCTCACTCCGGCCACGGTGCTGGTCTCCATCCAACACGCCAGCAACGAGATCGGCACGGTGCAGCATATTGCCGAACTGGCGGCCTGCTGCCGGGAGCAGGGGGTGATTTTTCATACCGATGCGGTGGCCACTGCCGGAAGCATCCCCATCGAGGTCCAGGAGATGGGCGTGGATCTTCTCACCCTGTCCGGTCCGCCCCTGGGCGCGGCCAAGGGCACCGGCGCTCTTTACTTCCGTCCCCAGCTGAGGTTGGTGCCCCAGATTCACAGCGGCATCCAGGAAAACGGCCGCCGGGGCGGCACCGAAAACGTGCCGGGCATCGTCGGCTTGGGGGTGGTGGCGGAATTGGCCAAGGCCGAGTTGGCGGAGAGGGCGCGGCATTTAAAATCCTTGCGGGAGCATCTGGTAGGCGGGGTCAAGGACCGGATTCCCGCAGTCATCTATACTGGCCACCCGGAAGAGCGCCTGCCGGGGCATGCCAGCTTCTGCTTCGAGGGCCTCGAAGGGGAGGCCCTGATTTTCCTGTTGAGCGGCCAGGGCATTTACGCCAACACCGGCTCGGCCTGCGCCTCCAAAGCCCTGAAAGTATCGCCCACCCTCTGCGCCATCGGCCTGTCCCCGGAAGTGGCCCAGGGGTCCATCGTTTTCACTTTTAGCCGAGACAACCTGGAGGAAGAGGTGGACGACGTTCTGAGCGAATTATCCCAGGCGGTGGAGCGGCTCAGATCATTTTCCCCAGTGTGGCGTAAGAGAATGGCGGCCGCCTCAGGAGGCTGAGTATGAAGTTGACCACCAGAAGCCGTTACGGCACCAGATTGTTGCTGGATATGGCCCAGCATTATGACCAGGGCCCCATCCAGTTAGGGGACATTGCCAGGCGCCAGGGCATCTCCGTGAAGTACCTGGAGCAGATCATCATCCCCTTGAAAAAGGCCCGTCTTGTCGAAAGTATTCGGGGGCCCAAGGGAGGTCATGCTTTGGCCAGACCTCCGGCCGAGATCACCGTGGCCGAGATCGTCGCCCTCCTGGAAGATGGCGCCAGTCTGGTGGAATGCACTGAGAATGCCGCAGTCTGCGGCCGGGCTGACACCTGCCCGACGCGGCTCATCTGGAAGGAAGCCTCCCAGGCCATGTTCAATGCCCTGGAGGCCTTCACCCTGGCCGATCTGGTAGAGATGGCCTGGACCACGGAAAATAAGGAGCTGGCTCATGTACTCTGAGACGGTTATGGAGCATTTCGGCAATCCCCGGAACATCGGGATCATCGAGGACGCAGACGGTGTCGGCGAAGTGGGCAACCCCCAGTGCGGCGATATGATGACCTTTTATATCAAGGTCAAAGACGACGCCATCGACGACATCAAGTTTCAGACCTTTGGCTGTGTAGCGGCCATTGCGGTCTCCAGCATAGTCAGCGAGATGGCCCGGGGCAAGAAGCTGGCGGCAGCCCAAAAGATCACCAAGAAGGCGGTGGCCGAGGCCCTGGGCGGCCTGCCTCCCAATAAGATGCACTGCTCCAACCTGGGAGCCGACGCCCTGGCCCTGGCCATTAAAGATTATCAGGAAAAGAAAAAAGGCGCCGTCGCCCCGGTGGCCTGAAATATCGATAGGAAGGTAGATAAGCCATGAGCATCGCTCAACCCCTCAGACACGATGTTGTGACCCCGTATCTGGAAAAGACCGGCAAACCCGGGCTTTCCCTGGCCGCAGAGGTTAAAGAGCAAAGCGGCACCGATCTTTTCCGCTGTTACCAGTGCCGGAGCTGCGGCAACGGCTGCCCTTTTGTGCAGGCTATGGACTATACCCCCAACCAGGTGCTGCGCCTGGTGCAATTCGGCATGCGCCGGGAAGTTCTCTCCTGTAAAACCATCTGGATCTGCGTGGGCTGCCATACCTGCTCCAGCCAATGCCCCATGAGCATTGACATCGCCTCGGTCATGGACACCCTGCGGTTAATGGCGGTGGAGGAAGGCGTGGCCATCGGCAAACCCAACATCATCGATTTTCACGAAGAAGTGCTCCGGTCCCTGGAGAAATACGGCCGGGCCCACAAGCTGGGGATCATGCTGGGTTATAAACGGCAGACCGGCCGCTGGTTGAAGGATTTGGATGTGGGCCTGAAAATGTTGGCCAAGCGCAAATTGGACCTCATTCCCTCCCGGGTCAGGGACGTGAAAGAGATCACCGAGCTATTCCAATGTTACTGGAGGGAATCGGCATGAACGACGTGCGGCAACTGGACTTCTCTTATTTTCCGGGCTGCTCCCTGGCCACCACCGCCGCGGAAAGCAACCGGTCGATGATGCAGGCGGCCCGGATTTTGGGCCTTAATTTAATCGAACTAGAGGATTGGAACTGCTGCGGTTCTTCCTCAGCCCAGACCATGTGCAAAAACCTGAGCCTGGCGATGGCGGCCCGAAACCTGTCTCTGGCCCCGGCGGGGCGCCCCTTGGTGGCCATGTGTCCCCGGTGCTTGCACTACCTGCGCTCCGCCCAGGAATGCCTGAAAGCCGAGGTCGAGACCCGGGAGGCCCTGGAAGAAAAATGGAGGCGCCCCATCACCACGGATCTGGAAATCATTCATTTCATGGAGGTCCTGGCGCGCTACGGCCTGGACCGCCTGCAGGCCAACGCCCGCCGCAGTTTGAAAGGCATGAGGTACGTGCCTTATTACGGCTGCACCCTCTTTCGACCGCCCCGACTGGCGAAGGAGAAATACTTCCAGGGAGAAATGGAAAACATCCTGGGGGCCCTGGGGGCTGAGGCCGTGCCCGACGCCCTTAGCTACCGGTGTTGCGGCTCCTTTCTCTCGGCCACCGATCCGGAGATCGTCACGCCCCTGGTCCAGGAGATCATCGCCAGCGCCGCGGCCGCCAAGGCCGATTGCCTGGTCACCGCCTGCGCCATGTGCCAGCTCAACCTGGAGATGCGCAACACCAGTAAGGCCAAGATCCCCATTTTTCACTTCTCGGAAATCCTGGCCCTGGCTTTGGGAGCCGAAGATTACGAGGAATGGTTCATCAGGCACCTGGTGGACCCGCGGCCGGTGATTCGCAAACTGTCACGGGCTGCTTGAGAATTTAATCATAGTTGATTACTATATATAAAATGCACCCGCTTGAGGTTAGATACCCTTAAATAGCTACAATTATCGGTTATGCTTGATAAAAGAAGCTCCATTAAGGGAGAATTGCCGGTGGGAATCGGCGGAATCTTGGCCGTCTGTCTCGCGTCCTTGCTGACCCTGGGCACTGCCGGCTGTGGCGCCGACCCGGACCAGGTCACGGTGGATTTTTCCAAGACCGTGCCGGTAGCGCGGCCCTCCCCTCAAACCGGGGGTGCGGGCGCCCTCCGGGGCGCGGTGGCGGCCATGATCTCACCCCGGGAGACCTTTATCCACTACCGGCAACTCCTGGACTATCTGGCCCGCAAGTCGGGAAAAGACCTGGAATTTGTCCAACGCAAGACCTATGGGGAGATCAATGAGCTTTTGGGAAAAGGGGAGATCGACCTGGCGTTCATCTGTTCAGGTCCCTATGCCTCCACCAAAGACCGTTACGGCTTCGTGCCCCTGGCCGTCCCGGAGGTCCAGGGGAGCACTTCCTATCGGGCATATTTGATTGTCAACCGGAACAGCCCCCTCCATAGGCTTCATGACCTTAAGGGTCAAACCTTTGCCTTTACTGACCCCGATTCCAACACCGGCAGGCTGGTGCCCACTTTCTGGCTGGCGGGGCTGCACCAGCGGCCGGAAACCTTTTTCCGGCAGATCATTTACACCTATAGCCATGATAACTCCATCCTGGCAGTGGCCCGGGGTCTGGTGGCGGCGGCGGCGGTGGACGGACTGGTCTGGGAATATTATCAGGCCACCAACCCTGTTTTTACTTCCAAAACCAGGATCATTAAGAAGTCCGAGCCTTACGGCATCCCGCCCCTGGTGGCTTCCCGCCACCTACCGGTGGTAGAGAGGGAACGGCTGAAGCACACCCTCTTAACTATGCACCAGGACCCGGAAGGCAGAAAAATCCTGACCGAGCTCTTGATCGACCGCTTCCTGCCCTTGCAGGAAGAGTGGTATGAGCCCATCCGCTCCATGCACCGGCGCCTGGCCCACCTCGAGGAATCAGCGCATGCTCCCCAGTCTGAAAAGTAAGCTCCTGGCCAGCATTTCCGCCATCGTCATCCTCACCGGTCTGGCCATTGCCGGTATCGTCACTCAGAGATATAGCGGCGCCTTGCGCCAGGAGATGATGGGCCAGTCCAAGGACCTGGCCCACGCCATCGCCCTGGATGCCGCCGATCGGATTCTGATCAACGACCTGGTGGGTCTCCAGAAGACGTTGGACCAACAGCGCCGCATTCATCCGGCCCTGGCCTATTTGTTCATTATCAAAAACGGCCGGGTCTTGGCTCACACTTTCGAGCAGGGCGTGCCTGTGGGTCTCCTGAAAGTCAACCAGCCGCTTTCCCCGGCTCAACCCGGATTTCGTGAAGTCGTCGCCCAAAAGGGGAAGCATTACCTGGATACTGCCTGGCCCATCTTCGAAGGCAAGGCGGGCATATTAAGGTTGGGATTTTCCGAAAGTCACTACCGCCGTCAATTGGTCAAGCTCTGGGGGGAGATCGGTTTAATCACCCTGGGCCTCCTGGTCATGGCCTTATTGGGCGGCCTGTTATTTGTACGGCGCATCACCCGGCCCCTGGCGGCGCTGGTGGCGGCCACCCAAGAGATTGACCGGGGAGAGACCCAGGTCCGGGTGGAAGTGAAAGGCAAGGACGAAATCGCCACTCTGGCCTCTTCCTTTAATCAGATGGTGGGACGCCAGGAGGAATATACCCGCCGTCTGGAAGAGCAGACCCTGGAATTGGAACGGGCTTACGGACAGGCGCGGACCGCCTGCCTGATCGTTCAGGAGGTGGGCGCTCTTTATACTCTAAAAGATATGGGCGCGTTTTTGCTGAAAAAGCTCCGGGATGCCCTTTTATGCCCCCATATTGCTTTGATGGTCCTGAATACCGCCCAGGATACGGTATTTGTGGTGTCAGAAGGGGAAGGGGTCGCCATGTTCCGGGACCCCCAGGAGGTCCAGGCGGCCCGGGACGTCTTGAAAAGTATGACCAGCGGCAGTCTCCCCCGGGAACTGGCCCAAAAACTTCCGTTTATCCCCCCCGAATTTCCTGCTGCCGATCAACAAGCCCTGATTACCTTCTCGGACAATCACGTTTTGGGGGCGGCCGTTATTGCCTGCCCGGACTGCTTCCACAGCAACTCCGAACAGATTCAGTGGGTGGGACTGGTACTGAAGCAGAACGCCGGAGCCTTGGGTAGGGCCATTTTACATGAAGAAGAGATGGGCGGCCTCAAGGGCCGGGTGGAGGCCCAGGCCGGCTTTGGCGGCATCATCGGCAAAGACCCCAAGATGCAGATGGTCTACAAACTCATCGAAGACGTGGCCGACTCCGACGCCACCGTCCTGATTCAGGGAGAAAGCGGCACCGGCAAAGAATTGGTGGCCCGGGCCATCCACCGCCTGAGTTCCCGCCAGGCCAAGCCCTTTGTGGTAATCAATTGTTCGGCCTACCCGGCCACTTTACTGGAAAGCGAACTCTTCGGCCATGAAAAAGGGGCTTTCACCGGCGCCACCCGCCAAAAACCGGGACGCTTTGAACAGGCTGACGGCGGTACGGTTTTCCTGGACGAGATCGGCGAAATTCCTCCGCCGGCCCAGATTAAACTGCTCCGGGTTTTGCAAACCCGCAAGTTTGAGCGGGTGGGGGGAGAAAAGACCCTGACCGTGGACGTCCGCGTCCTGGCGGCCACCAACAAGGACTTGATGCAGGAGGTGGAGAAGGGCAATTTCCGGGAGGACCTTTTCTATCGTCTCAATGTCATTCCCCTCAACCTGCCGCCTCTCAGGGACCGTAGGAACGACATCCCTTTGCTGGCCCTCCACTTCCTCAAGAGTTTTGTCATAGAACGAGGCAAGGCCTTAAAGGAGATAAGTTCCGGAGCCATGCGGCTCCTGCTGGATTACCCCTGGCCGGGGAACGTCAGGGAATTGGAGAACTCCATTGAACATGCCGTAGTCCTGGCCAAAGGCAGCCAATTGGAGGCCTGGGATTTGCCTACGGCTCTCCAGCATCCCTCTGCCAGCCAGCCCCCCAGCATGGCTGACCAGGAACTTAAGCTGCTGCTGAACATCTTGGAAGAATGCGGCTGGAACAAGAAACTGGCGGCCCGGCGCCTGGGAATCAGCCGCAGCACCGTGTACGCCATCCTCAAGAGACATAACATCTCCAAACCCACGACTCACTGACGTAGCCCTCCAAGAGTAGGGTGAGCCCCGCCATAGGGTCTGGTGTCCAGGCCACCAAACCGTGTCCGATTTTCCTACACGCTTAATTATATAATATTATTAATAATCAGTCGTTGTGTGCAGCTTGTGTAGGCGCCGCCTTCCTTCCGAAGTTTTCTGACAATATCAAACTATTTGAAATTATTTATAGTTCTCTGTCTGGCTCAATAGGCTCTAAAGTCTTCCCCCAATAGCATTAGCCCGGCAACACCACCAAGCAATTATTTCTCTGTAATTAAAGATAGTTATATAGATGGCACAAACCTTGCCTTTAGTTTTTGCAAAAATGCCCAGGCAGGGAAGATGCATGGAAAAACCAGGGGTGCTGGTGGTGGCCGGTGATGGACAACCCAGCCGTGATGTCTGTTCGCTCCTGGCAGAACTGGATTACGCCGCCACCCCGATACATTCCCTTAAAAACCTGGTGGAAGAGCTGCAAAAGGCCCCAAAGGTAGCAGTGATCCTGGATCTGGATTCCATCCAGGTAAATCACCAGTTCCTCAGGGGTTTGAGAAAAGTGCACCCTCAACTGCACCTGCTGGGGATTTCCCAACTCTCGTTTCACCCGGGGTTGGAAGAAGTTATCGGCTCCCACCTCCTGGCCTGTTTGATTAAGCCTCTGGATGCGGAGGAACTCTGTTTCTGGCTAAGAAGTATCGGCGAGCATTTGGCCAACCCGGAAGGGGAGATCGAGGCATGAACTGGACAAAGCTCTAGGGAGGATCGGGGCATGAAGAAACTAGTTGTCCTGGGGCATGGGACGGGCGGCACCATCATCGCCACCAAGATGCGCCAGAAATTACCTGCGTCCAAATGGGAGATCACCGTCATCGACCGTGATTGGCAGCATCATTATCAACCGGGGTGGCTCTTTATTCCCTTCGGTATCTATACCAAGGAAGACTGTATCAAACCCCGGACCAAGTTCGTTCCCCCGGGGGTCAATTTCGTGCTGGATGATATCGTCAACATTGACCCGGAGAAAAAACAGGTCAGAACCAAACGGGAGACATTTCCCTATGACTTTCTGGTGATTGCCACCGGTTGCCGCATCGTCCCCGAAGAAGTGGAGGGCCTGATCGACGGCTGGGGTAAAGACATCCACAATTTCTATACCCTGGAAGGGGCGCTGGCTCTGCATGAGAAGATGAAATACTTCGATAAGGGCCGGGTAGTGGTGAATATCGCCGAACTGCCCTTCAAGTGTCCGGTGGCCCCCCTGGAATATGCCTTCATGTCTGACTGGTTTTTCGGCATCAACGGGGTGCGGGATAAGATTGAAATCGAGCTGGTGACCCCCCTGTCCGCGGCCTTCACCAAACCGGTGGCCGCGGAAATCCTGGGCAATATTTGCCAAGAAAAGAACATCAAGGTAACGCCCAATTTCCAGTTGGCCCATGTGGATTCGGAGAAGAAGGTTATCAAGTCCTACGGCGGCGAGGAAGTTCCTTATGATCTCCTGGTTTCCATCCCCCCCAATTTCGGGGCCCAATGCATCATCGACAGCGGCATGGGCGATCCCATGGGTTATATGGACACCGATCATTTTACCCTGAAGGCCAAGAATTACGAGGCCGTCTATGTCATCGGCGACGCGGCCAATGTCCCCACCTCCAAGGCCGGGGCCGTGGCTCATTACGAGGCCGACGTGGTAGCGGACAACCTGATGCGGGAGATCGACGGGCAGCCGCCCCGGCCGGACTACGACGGCCACGCCACCTGAATGGTGGTGACCGGTTACGAGAAGGGGTCCCTTCTCGACTTTAACTACAAAATCGAACCGCTGCCGGGCAAATTTCCCTTCCCGGGCATCGGTCCCCTGGACCTCCTGGGGGTTAGTTTCTCCAACTATGTGGGCAAGATGATGTTCCGCTGGGTCTATTACAATCTAATGCTCAAGGGCAGCCATCTCCCCCTGGAATCCCAATTCGTTTTAGCGGGCAAGGTGCGGGGCATCCTCTCGCCGGATATTGAAATGCCCCTCCGGCAGAGGAGGCGGCCATGAACGCAGAAGAACAAATCCTGGCGCGTCTGGCCAGAATCGAGGAGAAGCTGAACCGGGTCACCGACTTCGAAGAGCAGTGGGGGAAGTTCGGCCAAACCTGGGAAAGCTTGAGCGATCTAGGCCGGGACCTGTCGCTGGTGATGGGTCCGGGCGCCAGGCTGCTCACCGAAGAGCTGGCCGAGGTGGAGACGGGTTTTCAACTGGAGGACGCCCTCTTTTTTTTAAAAAGGCTCCTTCTTAGTTTCCGGCATATTGCCTGGTCCCTGGAGCAGATGGAGAACCTCATCGACTGGTGGCGCGACATGGAGCCTCTCCTGAAGATTGCGGTGCCTCATCTGGTGGACAAACTGGACGACCTGGAGCAGAGGGGCGTCTTCCGTATCAACTCGGCCATCATCAACATGTACGCCAAGCTCGCTTCGGCCTATACGCCCGAGGATGTGGAAATTATCGGCGACGGCTTCGTACGCATGCACGGCATCGTCAAGAAATTCGCCGACCCCGTAGTCATCCAGTCCATCGAGGCCGTGGTGAATATGTACGCCAAACTCGCCTCGGTTTATACGCCCGCGGATATCGACTCCATCGGCGATGGTTTCGTGCGCATGCACGGCATCGTCAAAAAATTTGGAGATCCGCAGGTAGTGGATTTCCTTGACCGTCTTACGGACGTGCCCTCCACGGCGAACCTGGAAGAGGCACGGCCAGTGGGACCATTCAGTTTGCCCTTCAGGATGATGAACAAAGAATGCAAACAAGGGTTGGGAGTAGCGCTGGAACTCACCCGCGCCCTGGGCAAAATCAAGAATGGCCGCGCTCAGCCCGTCAGCCCGGAATCCTAAGGAAAGAGCTTGGCCAAGGTGCTGACCAAAAGCTTTTGGAAGATTCTGATTAGATAGATGGAGGTGTGCGCATGAAAAATCGTGGCAAAGACATGGGTCGCCGGGAGTTCTTAAAGAAAATGGGCGCCACGGCGACGGCCCTGGGAACGGGCGCGGTTCTCATTCAGGCGGGAGACCTGGTGCAGGCGGCCACACCTCCTAAAAAGTACGGCATGGTCATTGACGTCAACCGCTGTATCGGTTGCCACGGCTGTACCATCGCCTGTAAGAGCGAGAACAACGTCCCGGAGGGGGTCTTCCGCAGTTGGGTCAAGCAGATCATCAAAGGGAAATACCCCCACGTCAAAAATCATCTGCTCCCCAGGTTGTGCAACAATTGCGAGGACGCCCCGTGTCTGAACGACTGCCCCACCGGGGCCACCTACCGCACCCCGGAAGACGGAGTGGTGCACGTGAACCGGGACATCTGCGTGGGTTGCCATACCTGCGTGCTGGCCTGCCCCTACAATTCCCGGTTCATCAACCCTCTCACCGGCACCGCCGACAAGTGCGATTTCTGCTACCACCGCATCACCAAGGGCCTGCTGCCCGCCTGCGTCGATGCCTGTACAGGCAAGGCCCGCATCTTCGGAGACATGAATGACCCCAAAAGCGAAATCTCCTTGTACCTGAGCAAATATCCGGTCCAGGGCCTCAGGACTTACCTGGATACTAAACCCAAGGTCCACTACGTTTATGCCGATGAGGCCATCCTTAACCTCGATTACTCTTACTTATCCCGGAGGTAACTATGAACGAACCTATTCAATGGATATCCTGGATCAAGCATGGGGTGGTCTTCGGCTATCTCATCGCCATGTACATGTTTCTCATCAGCATGGCCGTGGGCGCCCACCTGGTCACCCTGTTTGCCAAGGTCTACTATCGCGATGAGGATTTCCTGCCCCTGGAGAAGGTGGGGACCTTCCTGCCCATGCTCATCCTGCTCCTGATGCCGCTCCTGCTGGCAGTGGACATGACCCACCCGGAGCGCGCCTACACCATGTATTACCACTGGAACTGGACCGCGACGGTGGCTTGGGGCGCCTATATTATGCCACTGTGCGTCATTACTTACGCCTTCCATTCTTTTTACCTCTTCCGGCCGGAAATGATGGTGGCAGTGCGGGAAGGCCGTCCCGGGGCGGAACTCTACCGGATGCTGCTGCGGGGCAAGATAGAAGAAGGCACGGCCGCAGAGATTCGGCAGCGCCGACAGAAAGCCGAGCGCTTGTGGGCCAATATCAGCATTGTGTTTTCCTTTCTGGCCTTGATCTACGTGGGCATGCGGCTGTCTGCCTTCAAGGGCCGGGTCATGGTGAGCTCCCTTTCCATGGTCTTTGTCTTTATGAGCCTGGCGGCCTCTTCGGGAACAGGCTTCATGATCCTGCTGGGCCGCCTCAAAACCGCCACCGTGCCGCCGACCCAACCGGCCCTAATCAAGCAGAATCGTTTCCTGGTGGACTTCGGGGTCATCTTAAAGTATGCCCTGTTGGCCCAATTGGTCATTTGGGTCCTCTACTTAATACAACTAAACTTCACCGGCACGGGAGGCAAACTGGCCGCCTATATCTTTCTGGGTGGCCCCCGGTCTTTCTACTTCTGGGCCTTCCAGGTGGTCATCGGCATGTTGCTGCCCCTGGCCCTGGTGATGGTCCCCGCCTGGCGGCAAAACGTGGGGGCCTCAGTGGCCGCGAGTGTCGCCACCATGCTGGGGGCCTTCTTTGCGGTGGCCAATCTTTCCGTCGGCAGCCAGCTAATCCCCTTGACCCACCTGGAGTGGGAACAACTGGCCCCCGAACCTTTGAAGATGGCCTTCGGCATCATCGTTATGGTGGTCTTGTTGCTGCTCTTTCTGGCCAGTTACAAGATTTTGCCTTATGAAACTCCAGTTTCTCAGAAAAGCGAGGCGTAAGATGGACGATTCCAGGAGAAAATTCATTCAAGGGGCCCTGGCCCTGGGAGCCCTGGCGGCCGCCGGCGGCTGTATGGGCTCGAACGATAAACCGAGCCGCTGGATCAGCGGCGGGCCGCAGGTGGACCCCGTATCCGGAGCCAAGGTAAAGTTCGTGCGCACCGTCTGCCTGGGCTGCCACAGCGCCTGCGGCCTGCAATGCAAGGTGGTGGACGGCGTTTTGGTGAAGATCGACGGCAATCCCTATCACCCCAACGTCAAGGAACCGCACCTGTCCTATAAAACCAGCCCCAAGGACGCGGAAAGGGTGAACGGCACGGTGTGCGCCAAGGGCGGCGCCACCATGCAGACGCTGTATGATCCCTTCCGCGTCCAGCACCCTTTGAAGCGCGTGGGCCCCCGGGGCTCGGGACAGTGGAAGACGATTACCTGGGAACAGGTCTATAAGGAGATCATCGAGGGCGGGGATCTTTTCGGTGAAGGCCACGTGGACGGCCTGGCGGCCTGCCGGGACCTGAAGACGCCCATCGACCCCGAGGCCCCGGAGTTGGGCCCCAAGGCCAACCAGGTGGTCTTTATGCCGGGGCGCATCGAACACGGCAAAAAGGAATTCACTGACCGCTGGTTCCGGGATGCCTACGGCACCATCAACTACCGCCTGGACCACACTTCCATCTGCGAAGTCTCACACCATGTGGGTTTAAAACTCTGCACCGAAGGCAGCGCCCATACCAAACCGGACGTCATGAGCGCCCGGTACATCATCTTCTTCGGGACCACCCCCTATGAGGCCAACTTTCCCATGCAGGCTATAGCCAGAAAGCTCAACTTCTTCCGGGAGCGGGGGGGCAAGATGGTCATTGTCGATCCCCGGTTCTCCAACTCCGCGGCCAAGGCCTCGGAGTGGATTCCCATCCTCCCCGGCACGGACGCGGCCTTTGCCCTGGGAATGATGCGTTGGATGATAGACCACGGCCGGGTGGATAAGCGTTATCTCTCCTTTCCCAACCAGAAGGCCGCGGCCGTCGACGGCCATCTCACCTGGAGTAATGCCACCTGCCTGGTGCGGCAGGACAACCGCAAACTTATGCGGCCCGCGGACGCTAAGATCCCGGGGGACGACAAGGGCTTCGTGGTCTGGAAAGACGGCGGGCCCCATGACAACCGCACGGTAGCTACTGCGGACCTGGAATACACCGGCACGGTGGCCGGCATCCCCGTGAAAACCGTGTACACCATGCTCAAAGAACGGGTGGGTGAACGCACCGTAAAGGAATACGCCGCCATCTGCGGCCTCGACCCCCAGGTCATCGAGCGGACCGCGGCCGATTTCACTTCCTACGGCCGGCAGGCGGTGGCCGACTTTTACCGGGGCGCGGTGCAGCACACCAACGGCACTTACAATGCCCGGACCCTGGCCAACCTGAACTTTCTCATCGGCAACGTCTCCTGGAAGGGTGGCTGCGAGGCCCACGGCGGCTCCCACTGGCACGAGATGGGTGGCAAGCCGGGCAACCCCTACGATCTGAAGAAGCTCCATCCGGGCAAGGTCAAGGCCCAGGGCGTTCCCGTGGACCGCAACAAGCATAACTACGAGAAAAGCACCGAGTTCAAAAAGAAGGGCTATCCGGCCAAACGCCCCTGGTATCCCTTTGGCTACGATTTTGTCTACCAGGAGGTATTTCCCAGCATCAGCGCCAAGTACCCCTACCAGACCAAAATCCTCTTCACTTACTGGAACAACGTCTTATATTCGGCGCCGGCGGGCACCCAACTGGCCGCAGCGGTCATGGACCCCAAGATCCTGCCCCTTTTTGTCGCCATTGACGCGGTGATGGGGGAGACTTCGGCCTTGGCCGACTATATCCTGCCCACCCGCCACTTCCTGGAGGACTATGCCACCCCCCACGTGGCCCCCACCATCCTTACCCAAACCAGCGCGGTGCGCCAGCCGGTAG
>JAQTXE010000307.1 GCA_028688935.1 Syntrophales bacterium | reverse complement strand
CTCCATGGAATACGGCGGGGAGCATTTGCAGACGCCCGTATTGGTGGTCCTGGGACATACCCATTGCGGGGCGGTGACCGCGGTGGTCCAGGGTGCTCAGTTGCACGGCAGTCTCCCGGCCCTGGCCGCCAAGATCAAACCTGCGGTGGCCAAGACCCGGGCGGCGCATCCCCAATTGCAAGACGGGCCCCTGGTGGCCGCGGCCATCAAGGCCAATGTCCGCCAGGCCATGGCCGATCTCCTGGCCCAAAGCCCGATCATCACAGGTCTGGTTAAGGCGGGCAAGCTGAAAGTCGTGGGTGCCATTTATGATCTCAAGAGCGGCAAGGTGGCTTGACTGGGGCCGCAGCCCCACGGGAAGCGCAAGGCCGCAGGTAAAGCCGCGGCCAAGTAAAGGGGCGTCTAACCCTGCCCCAGGAGAACCGGAGATTATGAATACCGGCAGAAATTGCATCATCCTGGCGATTCTGCTGGCCGCCTGGACCGTGGCGGCCGACGCGGCCGGCCCGGGGCCGCTAACCCTCCATGAAAAAGACCGGGGTCGGACCATTGACCTACAGGTAGGGCAAAAACTGATCCTTTATCTGCGCAATCCCGCCTCCGGCGGCTATCATACCCTTCCGCCGATCTTTAATACCGCCATCCTGAAATTGCTGGACCAGAAAAAACTATCCCCGAAACCCCAACAACCGCCCCGGGCCGGGGATTTCGGCCAACTCTACTATGAGTGGCAGGCCCTGGCCAAAGGCCAAACCGGCATCATCATCAACATCAAGCGCCCCTGGGAGAAAAAACCGCCGGAGGAATTCTGGCGGGTGAAAGTGCGGGTACAGTGAGCAGTAAGCAGTAAGCAGTATTGACAATTCGTAATCAAAAGGCATTAAAATGGGCGAACACAAGGTTCGCCCCTACGGAAAATTGTCGTTTGCTGGTGGTTTGGTACAGACAGTTATAGCATTTGCCAAAAGTTCTTTCCTCTTATTCCCTCTCCCCCGGCGGGGGGAGAGGGTCAGGGTGAGGGGGGGTGGAAAAAATTTTCGGCAATCGGTATATAAGAATCGACGGACTTTTTTTACTGCTCACTGCTTACCGCTTACTGCTCACTTTTGATTCGATGCAGGCGTAGGCGGAGTGGTTATGGATGGATTCGAAGTTTTCCGATTCCACCGCGTACCAGGTGAAGTTCTCGTTTTCACTCAGCCGGTGGGCGATCTCCCGGACCACGTCCTCCACGAACATGGGGTTGGAATAGGCCTTTTCGGTGACGAACTTTTCGTCCTGGCGCTTCAGCAGGGCGTAGACCTCGCAGGAGGCGCATTTTTCCACCAGAAGGATCAGGTCTTCGATCCAGAAGAACTTGGTGTATCTGACCTGGACCCGCACTTCCCCCCGCTGGTTGTGGGCCCCCACGCTGCTGATTTCCTTGGAGCAGGGACAGAGAGTGGTAATGGGGACGGTGATGCCCACCACCAAGTCCAGACGGCCTTGTTCATCCAGAGCTCCCGTGAAGGTGCAAATGTATTCCATCAACCCCCGGGCCTTGGTCACCGGCGCGGCCTTATCGATGAAATAGGGAAAAGTCATCTCGATATGAGCGGACTGGGCATTGAGGCGGCGGCGGGTCTCCTCCAGGATGGAGCCGATATTCTTCAGGCTGATGTCCCGGCGGTATTCGCTCAAGATCTCGATGAAGCGGCTCATGTGGGTGCCCTTGTGGCGGTGGGGCAGGTTGACGTACATGTTGATGCGGGCCACGGTGTGCTGGGTGCCTTTGAACTTGTCCAGAACGACGATGGGGTAAGAGATGTTCTTGACTCCCACTTTGTCGATATCGATGGTCCGGGGGCTGGCGTGGTTCTGGACGTCGATCAAGTCTACCGGGGGGAGGACGACTGTAGTTTTTTGGGAACTCATAGCTTGTGGTCCTAAAAGATGATGCTACCTTGAAAAGATGGGCCTCACGCCAAGACGCAAATGAAGAGGCAAAATTTTTTTATAATTTATGGATGGGCCTCAGGCATATCTAAACCTCTCCGCCACGGCCCGGGCGTGCAGGGGCAGGCCCTCGGCTTCCGCCAGGGTGATGACCGTATCTTTCAGGGAGGCCAGGGCTTCCCGGGTTAAATGTTGAAAGGTGGGTTTCTTGATAAAATCGTCCACGGATAACCCGGAGAACATGCGGGCGCACCCCCCCGTAGGCAGCACGTGGTTGGTGCCGGAGGCGTAATCCCCCACGGGCACCGGCGCGTACGGCCCCAAAAAGATGGAGCCCGCGTGGCGGATGCGGGGCAAAAGCGATAATGGGTCCCGGGTCATGACCTGGAGATGCTCGGCGGCGTAAAGATTGGCGAATTCCAGGGCTGCGTCAAGATTAGGGGCCACCAGCACCGCGGAATATTTGCTGAGCGCGGCTTCGAGGATTTCCCGCCGGGGGAGTTGGGGCAGCTCGGAGAGGATCAGGTCCACTGCCTTTTGGGCCAGGGCCGCGTCGGTGGTGACCAGGACCGCGGCTGCGTCCGGATCGTGCTCCACCTGGGTAAGGAAGTCTGCGGCCAGCAGGCGGGCTTCGGCGGTTTCATCCGCCAAGATCAAAGCCTCGCTGGGGCCCGCGGGGGAATCGATGTCCACGACACCGAAGACCAGGAGCTTGGCCGCGGTGACGTATTTATTCCCCGGGCCCACGATCTTGTCCACCTTGGGGACCATAGCGGTGCCGTAGGCCAGGGAGCCAATGGCCCAGGGGCCGCCGAGCTTAAAGAAGCGCTGCACTCCGGCCAGGTGGGCCGCCACCAGGGTGGCGGGGTTCAGGGCCAGCCCTTCTCCGGGGGGGGTGCAGGCGATGATTTCTTTGACCCCCGCCACTTTGGCGGGGATGATATTCATCAAGGCGCTGGAGGGATAAGAGGCCAGGCCTCCGGGGATATAGCAGCCCACCCGGTCGATGGCCCGGTGCAAGCGGCCCGCCAGGAGGCCGGGACGCAGCTCTACGGCCCACATGTCCCGTTCCATTTGGGCCTGATGGAATTTTGCGATATTGGCCGCCGCGGTTTTTAGGGCCGCCAGGACCTTGGGATCTATAGAGCGGTAAGCCGCCTGAATTTCGTCTTCTTTTACTTCTAGAGCGTCGATGGTGCAACCGGGCGCCAGGCCGTGCTGCCGCAGGTTTTCCTCGTCCCCTTTCTCGCGCAACGCCGCCAGGATGGGCCGCACCGTATCCAGCACCTGGCTGACGTCCTCCTGGGAGCGGCTGAGTATTTCCTGCCGCCGCGCCGGAGAAAGTTTATCCAGATACTCCACCTGTAAACCGGCCATGCCCAGATATTGCCTTTAGAAAATAATATTCCAACTAAAAAAATTATATCGGATTGTTCCGTAAAGCACAAACTTAAAGCGACGTTAACCCGGGGCATCTTCGCAGCAAGGCCCGGGGAGGAAATGGAAAGAAAAAGGGAGAAGGCCGCAAAGGGGAATTTGCGCCGCTTACCCTTGAGGCCTCCGGGCTTCCCCGTTTTCCTCTTAATCAATTTCTGGCTGTGAAGAAGGAATCGGGGATTTTATTATTAGGGTTAACTGCGACCTTGACTTAAAATGAAAGCGGGAAGGAGTAAGGCTGATGCAGCGACAGCGCCGGCAAAGGGGGGTATGGGTGTGAAAGGCAAACGGCGGCGGCCCCAGAGGCGGCCCCGGCGGCGGCCGCCGGGGGAGCAACAGGTGATCCTCGCCTTCCAGAAGGCGGCCCGGCCTTTGCTGCCCGGGGAATTGCACCAGCTCCTGTCCCTGACCCCCACCCAGACCGGGGCCGTGGACGGACTCGTGGAGCAACTGGTGGCCCGGGGTGATCTGGTTTCCCTGAAGGGCGGCCGCTTCGGCCTGGCCGAGAAGATGAACCTGGTGGCGGGAGACCTCTCGGTCCACCCGGACGGCTACGGTTTTGTGACTCCGGAGGGCGGCGGCCAGGACATCTACCTTACCGGGGTGAACCTGAAGGAAGCCTGGCACGGGGACCGGGTGGTGGTGCGCATCGAGGGCCGCCGGGGCCGGCGCCGGGAAGGCCGGGTGATCCGCATCCTGGAACGTAAAGTAAGGGAGGTCATCGGCCTCCTCAACTTAAGCGGGGGCACCTATTACGTCAAACCCGAAGAAGAGCGCTTCCTCTTCGATCTGGTCATTGTGCCGGAGGGCCTGGCCGGGGCCCAGCCCGGGGATATGGTCCGGGCCCGGGTCACCAATTATCCCACCGCGCACTTGAACCCCCAGGGGGAGATCATCGAGGTCCTGGGCGCGGTGGAAGACGCTGCGGTCCAGACCCGGCTGGTGATCCTGAAATACGGGATACCTGATGAGTTTCCCCCGGAGGTTCTGGCCGAGGCCCGGAAAGTC
>JAQTXE010000306.1 GCA_028688935.1 Syntrophales bacterium | reverse complement strand
AGACGGCAGGGACGAGAACTAAGGTGAGAATTAACCCGCAAATGACCGCCAGAAATCCTTTTCCATAGTTGCCCACAAGAAACCTCCTGCATTAGGTTATTAATTTTCCAGGCTGTTAGCTCTTTTCCTCAGGTCAGGGGGATGACTTTATCGGCCAGTTGCATATGGCTGACGATATCCAGCATATTGGTGGTCTCCCCCACCAGCTTGGCCTCCAGGAGATGAAAGTGATCCAGGCAGGTGCCGCACACCAGGACCATCACCCCCTCCCCTGCCAGTGCCCGGATGTTCTCCAGGACCTCCGAACCCGCCACCGCCAGCTTCACCCCGGCGTTGAGCAGCACCAGGCACCACAGTTCCCGGCCCATTTCCTTTAAGGTGCCCACAAAATTCACCAGGAGCTTGCGGCCCAAAGTATCATCCCCGGTGCCCAGGCGGTCGGTGCCGATGAGGACCAGGATTTTTTGTCCGGGCATAATCTCGCAAGCCATCCCCGCCTCCCCAGCCGCTCCTGCGCCCCGCCGCCCGATGACCGCCAGGGTTCCGGCCCGCTCTTCCATCTGGACCTCAAAGCCGGAACGCTGGAGAAAACGGCTGACGTTTTCCTGGGCCGCGGCATTATCCACCAAAACCGTAAGCTGCTCCACGCCTCCCCGGTCAATGATTTCCTTGGTTTGGACAACCGGGTGAGGACAGGCCAGCCCCCGGCAATCAAGGCTTTTTTCCGCCATGATCGATCATCTCCTTAAGTATCGATTCTGGGTCTAGTGTCGTGTCCCAGAAATGTCTTCCATAAGTCGCGATGTCTTTTCTCCCTCCCCCTTGAGGCTCATCATTACCCACAAATGGAGGGATGGAGTCAATCGGACATTAACGTAATTTCATATTGCTGACTGTTGCTGACAGATGAATATCGAATCCTGATCCACATAAAGTCATGACTGCTCTTCCCCCTCCCCCTTCGAGGGGGGAGGGCCGGGGTGGGGGTGGCGTCTTTTGTCCCCTTGGCCCCTTACCATAAGGATGGACATTTACTTTTCGCCCCCCTCACTGTTTCCTCTCCCCCGAGGGGAGAGGGAAATAATTCTGTGATATCCACAAGATAAAAACTTGTGGTCAATGATCAGCTTGAGGAGGTCCTTTGGCCGGTTTTTCCGGAATTAACAGGCGTCACCCCGCCGCGGCCTCAGACAGCGCCGCGTCCATCTCTTTCAGGGCCTCGTCGATCTGGGTGTAAATCTGCTTGTGGCTGAAGCCCAGGAGAGTGATGCACTCCGAGGGGCAGTTGGCCGCGCAGGTGCCGCAGCCTTTGCACAGGGCCTGGTTCACTTCGCAGACGTCTTCCCGTTCTTTATAATCAATGGCCCCATAGGGGCACACCCCCACACAGGCCTGGCAGCCCACACATTTTTCCGGATCGATCTGGGCTACCACCCCGCCGGCGTGGATGGAATCCTGGGACAGCACCACCGCGGCCCGGGCCGCCGCGGCCTTGGCCTGGGCAATAGCTTCGTCAATGGGTTTGGGATAATGGGCCAAACCCGCCACAAAGACCCCTTCCGTAGCGAAATCCACCGGCCTCAGCTTCATGTGGGCTTCCAGGAAAAACCCCTCGTTGTTCAAGGGCACCTTGAACATCTGGGCCAATTTTTCCTGGTCCTGGACCACAATGGCGCTGGCCAGGCAAAGCACGTCCGCGGCCAGCTTCAGGGGCATCCCTAAGATGGGGTCGGGCACCGTCACCTGGAGGCGGCCATCGGCTCCCTGGGCCACCTGGGGGCCGTTTTCCGGGTCAAAGCGCACGAAAACCACCCCTTTTTCCCTGGCCTCTTTATAGAGACTTTCCCTCAGCGCGTAAGTCCGCAGATCCCGGTAAAGTATGAAGACGTCCATCTCCGGGTTCATTTCTTTGAGGTGCAGGGCGTTCTCCACCGAATGGGTGCAGCAGACCCGGCTGCAGTAAGGCCTCTCCGGGATGCGGGAACCCACGCACTGAATGAAGACCGCGGACTTGGCCCCGGTCACCAGGGAGCTTTTTTCCTTCAAAGCCTGGTCTATTTCCAGGGAGAGGATCACCCGGGGGTCCTGGCCGTAGAGGTATTCCTGGGGTTTGTAAGAATGGCCGCCGCTGGCGATGACGGCCGCGCCGTGCTGAACTTCGAATTCCCGGCCGCCGCTGACGATGTTGGTGCTGAAATTGCCCACAAAACCGTTCACCGCCGTGACTTCGGCGTTGAGGTGGACAGTGATCAGGGGATGGCTCTCAACCTTCTGGATCAGGCCCTCCAGATAGGGTTGCACCGGCTCTTTAGTCCAGGCGTCCAAGAGTTTCCGGGCATGTCCCCCCAGGACGTCTTTCTTTTCCACCAGGTGGACCGGGAAACCTTGCCCGGCCAGGCCCAAGGCGGCTTCCAGGCCCGCGGCGCCGCCGCCGATGACCAGACCGGTTTTGGTGATAGGCAGGGTGAACTCTTTCAAGGGTTGTTGCAGGCTCACCTTGGCTACGGCCATGCGCACCTGGTCCTTGGCCCGCTGGGTGGCCCTCTCCGGCTCGTGCATATGCACCCAGGAACCCTGGTCCCGGATGTTGGCCAGCTCAAAGAGGAACTTGTTGAGCCCGGCCTCCTTGATGGTCTCCTGGAAGAGGGGCTCGTGGGTCTTGGGCGTGCAGGAAGCCACCACGATGCGGTTCAGGTTATGCTCTTTGATGCGTTCCTTGATAATTTCCTGGGTATCCTGGGAACAGGTGAAGAGATTGTTTTCCACGTACGCCACCGTGGGCAGGGTGGCGGCGTAATCCCGCACCGCGGCCACATCGATGACTCCGGCGATATTAATGCCGCAGCTGCAGACAAAGACGCCGGTACGCGGGGTCTCTTGGGAAATATCCCGCTCGGGGAACTCCGGCTTCTTTTTGGCTAAAGAGAAACGGGAGGCAGAGAGCAGTTCGCCGGCCGCGGACGCAGACGCCGAAGCCTCCATCACCGACTGGGGAATGTCCTTGGGGCCCTGGAAGGCACCGCAGACGTAAATTCCCGGCTGGCTGGTGGCCACCGGGGTAAAGGAAGAGGTCCGGGTGAAATGACTGGCGTCCAACTCCAGGTCCAGGGTCTGGGCCAGTTCCACCACGTCCGGAGCCACTTCCAGCCCCACGGACAAGACCACCAGGTCAAAGACCTCGGTCACCAGGGTGCCGTCTTCCCGAAGATAGCGCAAAGACAGATCATCACTATCCGGAATCGGGTCGATGCTGTGCACCCGGGAACGGAGAAAGCGGACGCCGTGTTCCTGTTCGGCCCGCCAGTAATATTTTTCAAAATCCTTGCCGTGGGTGCGCATATCCATGAAGAAAATCGCTGCGTCCAGGGGCACTTTGCTGTGCTCCTTGGCAATCACCGTCTCTTTGATGGCGTACATGCAGCAGACCCCGGAACAGTAGCTGTGGTCGCAGTGGTTCAGGTCCCGGGAGCCCACACATTGAAGCCAGGCGATCTTGGTGGGCTCTTTGTGGTCCGAGGGCCGCACCATGTGGCCCATAAACGGTCCCGAAGCGGAGAGGATGCGCTCGAACTCCATACTGGTGATGACGTTGGCATAGGCCGTGTAATGATAGGCGCCGTAACGGCTGGGATCGTAGGGTTTGAAGCCCGGGGCCAGGATGACCGCGCCTACGGAGATTTCCTTATGGGTATCGGTTTGGTCAAAATCCACCGCGCCCGTGGGACAAAACTTCTCGCAAGCCTTGCACTTGCCGCCTTTTTTAAAATAGAGGCATTCCGAGGCGTCAATGGCATATTTCAAGGGCACGGACTGGGGGTAGTAAACGTAAGCGGCCTTGCGCTTGGCCCGCCCCTGGTTGAACGAATCCGGCACCTTCTTGGGGCATTTCTGGGCGCACACCCCGCAGGCGATGCACTTGGCCATGTCGATATAACGGGCCGGCTGCGTCACCTGGACCGTAAAATTCCCCGGCTCGCCGCTGATTCCGGTGATATGGGCCGGAGCCAGGATTTCAATATTCAGGTGCCGGCCGCATTCCACCAGCTTGGGAGACAAGATACACATGGAACAATCATTGGTGGGAAAGGTCTTGTCCAACTGGGCCATGACCCCGCCGATGCCGGGCATCCTTTCCACCATATAGACGTAGAATCCGGAGTCGGCCAGATCCAGGGCGGCCTGCACTCCGGCAATGCCGCCTCCCACCACCATGACCGCGCCCACGGGATTCTTCTCCGGAGATTTTTTCGTCATAAGCTCACCTTTTTGGCTAATCGATATGCGGAGAGAGGCGCTTATTCTTCATCCAGGATCAAGGAGTCGGCCAGCATCTCCCAGATGTATTTCACCTCGATATCCAGTTTGTACTTGGGTTTCAGGTTCTTCATGATCTGGTCCCGGCAGTTGGAGCAGCAGGAAATAACCAGG
>JAQTXE010000047.1 GCA_028688935.1 Syntrophales bacterium | reverse complement strand
AAGCGGCGGCGCATGTCCACCTATTCCGGGTTTTCCTCTTCGGCCGCGGACACCTGCCGGGGCTCCAGGGCCATGCCGCAGATGGGACAATTGCCGGGTTCATCCCGGACGATCTCCGGATGCATGGGGCAGGTCCACTCGGTGCGGCCCGGAGCCGGGGGCGCCACCGGCTCCAGAGCCATGCCGCACTTAGGGCAGGCGCCGGGCCCCGGCTGGCGGACCTCCGGGTGCATGGGGCAGGTATAATCTCCTTGGGGGGCCTCGGGTTTCTCCGCCTCCGGGGCCGGGGCCGCCAGCGGCTCCAGGGCCATACCGCAGAGAGGACAATCACCCGGCTTTTCTTGGATGATCTCCGGGTGCATAGGGCAGGCATACCGGCCGGTCGCCGCAGATTCGCCGGCCGCACCCGGCGCGGCGTATTGCTCCGGGTCCTGCTGGAACTTTTCCAGACAGTGAGGGCTGCAGAAACCGTAAACCTTGCCATTATGGGTGAGCCGGAGGGGACTGTCTGCGGCTACGCTCATGCCGCAGACCGGGTCTTGCAGTTCTGCCGATCCAGCAGTTTCCTCAGAATGCATAACACCACCTCAGAGCTGAATGTGCCTGGTTATGGTGAACCGGGCCCCTTTATTAACTTTGAACCCCGGATCTTGCGGACCAGGGAGAGTTATCCAGGATTTCCCTTCCCAGCCCCTTCCCCGCCCTTCCAGGGCCATTGGCCGTTAATCTCCACCTCCAGGGCAAAACTGAGGAAAGTCCGGATCACCACCAACAGGCCCAACATGCCCAGGTCTTTAAAAGTGAGGCCCACGGCCACGGTATTGACAATGTCGGAGGCCACGAAAAACTCCAGCCCCAGAAGTATAGCCTTGCCGAAACTGCTGCGATATTCCTGGTAATATCTATCCAGAGACTTCTCTTTAATCAGCCAGTATACAAATACGCTGGTCGAGGTTATCGCCCCCACCAGGATGATGGCCACTCCCACATATTCCAGGCCCAGGGAGATCCAGCTAAACGCCTGCTCCAGCCATGTGTGGCCCGCCATACTCTCTACCGGGATTCTTTTCATCAATCTGCCTCTGGATCTTTGCTGGATGAATTTGGGACATTATTTAGTTTTAGGCCTTGGTTGAAAATGTTTCTTTTAAAACACCGGGAATGCCTGCCTCTTAACATTGTTTCGGGAAAGTTGACTTAGGCCTTTAGTAGTCTTATTCATAATTAACATATGCTTATTATCATCTGAAAATGGAGGCTGTGTAAGATGAAGAAGAAATTTCTCGCCGCCCTGCTGATTTCCATGGTAACCGTGCTTCTCGCCCTCTCCGGGGCCTTCGCCGCCAAATTGCTCTGCGTCTCCCACCAGGAACTCAAAGGCGAGACGACAGTAGCTAAGTGCGTGGATCAAGGCATGGAATTCGCCATCATGGATGCCCAAGGTTTCGTCCGTATCCTCACCCCCAGGGAAATTGAGATGACCAGAAGTATCAACCCCAAGGCCTTTGAGACCAAAGCTTTTGGCGTGAATTTCCACCACCTGGCCCCGGTAATTCCACCCCTGCCCGTATCTCCGGAAGTCAGCGGCTGATACCAGTTCCTTAGCAAACCAATATCTTATCCTCGGGGCGGACCTTGGGTTCGCCCTGAAATTTTTTTTAAGCCTTGAACCTGCCACCTTTCTCATCAGAATCTGCCTTAACCATCTTTAACTTTAGATATGCTATAAAGAGTCACCGGATCGTGAATACCCTTGAGCCGGGTCTCTAAGGTGCGCTGCACCTCCACCACCTCCCCCAACCGCCGGTAGACCGCGGCGGAGGCCAGCACCTCACCACCCTGGGCCTGGCCTTGCACCCGATGGGTCAGGTTGACCGCGGCGCCGATGATGCCGTATTTAGCCCGGTATTCGGAGCCGATATTGCCCACCACCACCTCCCCGGCGTGCAGGCCGATCCCCATCAGGAGTTGGGGGGCCTGGGGCGCAGCCGCGTTTTCCGCGGCTATGGCCTCCTGCATTTCCAGGGCGCAACGCACCGCCTGCTGCACCTTGGGGTCCAGGGGCCCATCCAAAGGATCGAAGAAGGCCAGGATGGCGTCTCCCAAAAAATCCACGATAATCCCCCGGTGCCGGCTGATGACTTCGATCATCCGGGAGAAATGGCGGTTCACCAGGTGAATGATGGCCTCCGGACTCATGGACTCCGCCAGGGGAGTGAAACCCCGGATGTCAGAAAACAGAATGACCACCTCCCGTTTCTGTCCCCCCAACCGGGCGGCTTCCGGGCGGCTCAGGATTTCCCGGGCGATTTCCCGGTCCACATAGCGCCCGAAGGTATTGCTGATGATGTCTCTTTCTTGCAGGCCGGCCATCATCTCGTTGAAGCTTTGGGCCAGGCGGCCGATTTCATCCTGGGATTCCACCGGCAAGGGCTCGCCGTATTCCCCGTGGGCCACCCGGGCCGCCTTTTGGGATATCCGGCGGATGGCGGAGACCAGAGGGGCCGTGCCCAGACGGATAAGGAGCAAAATGACCAGGAGGCAGAGGATGCCGCCCCCCAGATAAAAGAGGCGGAACCGCAGGATGGGGGCCATAATCTGGCTGCCCCGGGCATGGAGCATGATGGCCCAGGGCGCAGTGTTCAGCCGGTAAAAGCCCACCACCTCATCCGGGGTGTAACCTTGGCCCACAATAGTGGCGGAGTTTTTCGTTTTCATGTCCTGGAGCATGGCCAACTCCAGAAGATTCCCGGTCTCTCCCAGGCAATGCCGGCCCTTCATGGAAGGATTGCTATGGGCCAGGTAGTGGCCTTCCTTACTCACCAAACAGGCCATCTGCGTTTGCATCCAGCCGGTGGTAAGGATTTGTTTCATCAAATAGGCATAAGCAATCGTCACCTCTAGATGTCCCAACACCTGGCCGGCTAACCCCAGGAAATCTCCCCGGAGCACAAAAGAATCCCGGCCGGGCGCATAAATATACGTCACCGGAGAAATGCCGGTGATGCCCGGGGGCGCGTCGGCCTCCTTGAGGCCGGGCTTCCCCCAAGTCACCACCACCCGGGTGACTCCGGGCAGATGGCGCAATTGCCCCAAAATCCACTTGCGGGTAACGCTGCTGTCAGCTTGGGTAAAGGCTTCCATCCAGCGCCGCGGCTGCTGAAGCCGCATATCCATTTGGTGGGCGGCGCGCTCCATCCTGAGGAGGGCGATTTCCCGCCATTCCTTCACCAGGGAATCCCGCATGAAATAGTAGCCGGACACCCCGGCCCCGGCCAGAAAAAGGGCCACCGGCACCACCAGCAACACCAAGAGCCTTCTTTGCAGGCTTTTAAAACTTAGCAGCATCCTTTACCTTCACCCCAACGTCCGCCCGGGCGCCAGGATTATTTCCTAAGATATGCGGTTGGGGGACCTCCGCGGCCGTCTACCGCCCTGGCGATTTATTTGACAATCTCTTTAATAATTTATGGTAAGGTCTGTTTACAGAAAACTCAACACCGGGTTTTAAAAACTGCAAGGGTGTTAGTCCGGGCTCAACTTGGGTTACTGCTTTTGCGCCTCTTCTTATCCAGACTTAATTGAGCGGTGGATTTCAACCCCGGATAATCTGGCGGCGGTTCACGTGAAAAAGCCGGGAGCGATTCATATCGGCACCTCGGGGTGGCATTATCCCCACTGGCAGGGGCCGTTTTATCCGGAGAAGTTGCCGAAATCCGAATTTCTCCGCTACTACCGGAACAAGTTCCACACCGTGGAAATCAATAACTCCTTCTACCGGTTGCCCCAGGAAAAGACCCTCATCGACTGGCGGGAAAGCGTTCCCCCGGGTTTTATCTTTGCCGTCAAGGGCAGCCGGTACATTACCCACATGAAGAAGCTCAAAGACCCGCAACAATCAGTGGAGCCGCTCTTTTCCAGGATCAGCCTCCTCCAGGATAAACTAGGACCGGTCCTCTTTCAATTACCCCCGCGCTGGCGCTACAACGGGGAACGTCTCAGGTCTTTTTTGGCGGCCCTGCCCCCGGACCACCGTTATGCCCTGGAATTCCGGGACCGAAGCTGGCTCACGAAAGAAGCTTACCGGATTCTGGCCGACCATGACGCAGCCTTCTGTATCTATGAATTTGCCGGTTTTCTTTCCCCCCGGGAGGTTACCGCCGACTTTGTCTATCTCCGCCTCCATGGTCCGGGAGCCGCGTATCAGGGCAGCTACGACACCGGGACTCTGGCGCATTGGGCCGGCGCCATTGCCGCCTGGGCAGGCAAAGGCCTGGAAGTTTTTTGCTACTTTGATAACGACGAGGCCGGTTATGCTGCGCAAAATGCCTTAAGCTTGCAGAAGCTGCTCTCTTAACTAAACCCTCTCCCTTAACAGACCCCAGAGTAAAAGAGTTGTCCGCCTGCTTTAGGCCGGCCGATCGCCCATCCGGAATAATTATTAATCCGCAGGTCAATTACGACCGATGATCTATAACAACTGCTATGAATGGAAAGATACAGACAAATCTGAAAAAGCTGTCCCCTGTCCAAGAAACCTGTGTTATTCCTGTTGCCAGGACCAGAAACCGCGGCAAAATTCGACCAGTGGGGGGGCCTGATTTCATGAAGCGCCTGGGCAAATTCGAAGATTTGATTCTAATGTCCGATCCCCAGGCAGTCCTTGCCGAAGTACACTACATTTTCTCTTTATTGCATGCGGATTTTGATGACACGTTATTGAACCAAGTATTTGCGGACGTGGTCCAGCTCTTTAAGGGGGAGTATCCCGGTTATCAAAAGTGTAATACCTGGTATCATGATTTAAAACATACTACTGACTGTCTGTTGGCCATGGTCCGCCTGCTGCACGGCGCGAGCTTGAGCGGCCTGGCCATTCCTGAACGGGAAGTGGCCCTGGGGCTGATCGCGGCGCTGCTCCATGATACCGGTTATATTCAAACCGCCGATGATCTGGAGGGGACCGGCGCCAAGTATACCCTGACCCATGTGCCCCGCAGCGTGGCCTTCATAGAACAGTATTTTCCCCAGGCGGGGTTCTCTTCCCGGGATTTGGATTACTGCCGGTGTTGTATTAACTGTACCGGTCTGGAAGTAAGTATCGGGGATCTTACTTTTGAATCCGAGCATCATCAGATCGTGGCCTGGATGCTGGGAACTGCCGATCTGCTGGGACAGATGGCGGATCGCACCTATCTGGAACGGCTGCCCTTTCTTTATCAGGAGTTTGAAGAAGGGAAAGTTCCGGGATTTGAGTCCGAGTTGGATCTTCTCAAGAAAACCCCGGCGTTTTGGGAATTCACCAAACAACGTCTGGCCAAGGAATTGGGCAACGTAGCCCGCTATATGCGGGACCATTTCCGGGTGCGCTGGGGACTGGACCGGGATTTAAACCAGGAAACCATCGAAGGAAATATCGCCTACCTGCAATACATCCTGGACAACCATGAATCCGAGTACCGCCGGTACCTGCGCCGGGGCGGGTATATGGCCATCTTAAACAGCCGGGATAAAACCGCCCTTGCAGGGGAGAAGAAGTAACTCCGCCCCTGCCCCTAACATCCTTCTTTTTCTGCTAATAACGACCAGGCGGGGCTAAGGCCCCTCCTCTAGCTTGATGCGGCTCGCCAGGCAGGCCCGGCAGGTGCCGGAGCGGAACCGGGCCACGTCGGACAACGAGAGGATGCCCACCAGATTCCGGGGATTATCCTGATAAACAAAGACCCGGTGCACATCCGCAAAGATCATGGTTTTTAAAGCGTCTACCAGCGCGGCGGCAGCCTCCACCGCCTGCACCGGCGCGGTCATTACCTCCCGGGCCGGAGCCGCGGCCGGAATGGCGTGCTTGTAGGCCAGGATCAGATCGGTCTTGGAGACCACTCCCAGGGGCAAACCTTCACTATCTCTGATGAGGACCGCACCCAGGCGGTAGGCCGCCAGGCCCTCCATCACCTGGTGCAGGCTGTCGTCTTCCTGGTGCCCGTAAATTCCCGGAGTCATCACCTCCCGCACCCGGAAGCGGTCCGGCAGGGACGCGGATCCGGATTTCCGGCGCAGGCTCTTCTGGCAATTGAGGCAGTAGCGGTAAAGAAGGCCCACGATATCCGGATAGGCCAGGACGCCCACGGCCAGGCCGGGTGCTTCCCCCGCCACATAGAGGCGGTGCACCCGGTGGCTGCGCATGGTGTTCAGGGCCGCGTCCAGGGTCTCCTCCGCCCGGCAGAACAGCGGCGGCCCCACCATCACCGCCTCGCAAGGGGTGTCGATGGGCAACCCCGCGTAGTAGGCGCCCATGAGATCAGTCTTGGAGACCACCCCCACGCCCTCCTGGCGCTCCCCGGTGATCAACAGGGCATTAACCTTGTACTTGATGGAAAAGCGGACGGCCTGCTCCAGGGGAGCTTCCCGGGGCAGGCGGATGACCTGGCGGCGCCTGGCCTCCTGCACCGTCAGGCCCTGGAGAACGTTTTGGTAGGCGATGATGGGCATGGCCCGGACTCTTTACTTCTCAGGAGGAAAGCAACTCCCGGAGGTGATTGAACACCTTGGAAAAATAGACCATCCCCACAATTTTCCCGTTTTCCAACACCGGCAGGCGGCGGATATGTTTCTTGATCATGATGTCAATGATCAGGAGCAGATGGGTCTCCGGGGTGATGGTGACCACCTCGGTGGTCATGATATCGCTCACCAGCATGGATTTGGCCCGGCCGCAGGCCGCTTCCAGGATGCCTGAGACCTCCAGGTCCTCCATCTCCCCCCAGATATGGATATGCTTGGGACGCAGCAGCAGAAAAATATCGTAGATGGAGAGCATGCCCATAAGTTGCCCGTCGGCCCCGGTCACCAGCAGGCCGAAAACGGTCCGGCCCGTCTCCCGGCCGGCTTGCTCAAAGGCCCGGGCCGCCTCCGCCACCGTGGCTTCGGGCCCCAGGGTAAAAAACCTGGTATCCATCACCTCCCGGGCGGTCAAACCCAAGTTTAATACTCCTTTGTCTAAAACCTTAATCAGGATAAAGGGGAACACAGCCATCACCCGCTAGAGCCCCCTCCCCTTTCTCTCTTTTCCCCTACTTTTTCTGGCCCACCAAGATGCCGGCGTCTCCTTCATCGTAGCGCAGGTACTCGGGGGGGTTTAGGCCCGCGGCGGCCATCCACTCACCCACCTCCCCGAAGGTATAAGCCCGGCCCCGGGGGGTGACGGCCAGCATGTGCACCCCGAACATAGCCGGGCCCAGGGGGCTGGCGCCGTCCTTATTGAGATAAAAATCGTGGATGGCCAGGGCGCCTCCGGGGTTCAGGGCCTCCAGGCACTTGCGGATGATCAGGCGGCATTGGGATTCGTCGTGGCTGTGGAGGATCTGGGAAACCCAGATAAAATCGTAGCCCCGGCCGATGTCGTCCTGCAAAAAATTCCCCGCCAGGGTGTCCACCCGGTCGCTCACCCCGTGTTTGGCAATCTGCTCCTGGGCGATCTTGATGGGGGCCGGCAGATCAAAGACAGTGGCCCGGAGTTCCGGGTGCGCCTTGGCAAAGGCGATGGCGTAGGTAGCGGGGCCGCCTCCCAGGTCCAGCAGGCGCTTTACTTGTTTCAAGTCCAGGGCCGCGGTAATTTTGGGGGCCAGATCCCGGGCGATGGCGTCCATGCCGCAGATAAAGGCCCGGACCTCCTTTTCATCCCGCTCCGGCTTGGCGTCCACCCACTTCTCCGGATCCGCCTCCCGGGGGTGGCCTACCTCCAAGGTATAGCGCAGGTCATGCCAACCCCGGTCCCAGGTGTGCTCCATATGCTTGATGATCTCGCCCCGGTATTCTTCTTTGCCCCGGACCAGATAGAGGGAAGCCAGGTCGCTGTTCTTAAAATAATCCACTTCCTTCACCAGCAACCCCAGGGCCGCCAGGCCGTTCAGGAAGATACCCGCGGCCCGGGCATCGGCCTTGAGCCAGGCCGCGGTCTCCACCGCGCTGCGGGGTTCCTCCAAAAAGTCAAAAACCGCCAGGTCCACCGCCACCATCAGCATCTTGGCTGCCTGGAAACCCCGGGCCAGGTTCAGCAAATCCATAAAACCGCCACTTAAAGCAGGCATAGCTTCACCTTCCTTATATCTTAACCGGTATTTTTCTCTGGAGAGAGAAGGCGTGGCCGCGGCCGCGAGCTGATAGAAATTGTAATCATCGAGCCGGGGTGTGCAAGGGTTGATTCCCGGGCTTGGGGAAAGAGGGGCCAGGAGCTCACCGCCCTTGCCTCCCCCCACAACCTAATCAGACTCCGGCGTCGCCTTTTCCGGGCTCAACTCTTCCGTGCCCAGGGCAAAAGCCGGACCCGCGCTCAGAGAGGTAATTTCCCAGAAATCCCGGCGGAGACGATAGTAAGAGTGCAACCTGGTTAATCCCCGGGCCAGGAGGTTTAAGGATTCATCCCCCAGGTTGTAGAGGCAGGATTGCAACAGCACCAAAAAGGCGCCGGGGAGGTAAAAACTCTCTTTGCCAATGCTGCTCTGGAAATCCAGGCGGAAGTTGCCGTCCTGAAACTGGAAGAACTCGGCCCGGTAAGAGCGCGACGGCGGGTCGGGGAATTCGCCGACGATCCTCAAATCCCCCAGAGGCAGGCTGATGCGGCTCGGAGGGCCTTCCGCGGCCAGCACCAGATCGCATACCTGTTTCACAAAGCCCATCAATTCCCGGGCCACCCGCGTCTCGTTCAACTCCGCCAATTCAAAAAGAATGCGGCCATAGAAATAGAGCAGCAGGGGGACGGTGTCCTTTTCCTGGTCCTGGCTCTGATACCAGATGATGGAGGGCTTGACCTTTTCCCCGGGGAAAAATTCAATATTCACCGTGGCCAGGTGCACACCCCGATCCCGGCGGAATCGCTGCAGTAGTCGCTTAATCATTTGCTACTGGCTTGGCCGGAGACCACTGGTCCTTTAACTACCTGCATCTTGTAGCCGTATCCGGACAGATTTTTAGGCGCTCCGAAAAATACCACCATAAAAGACTGACTCTCCCCCGGTTTTAGTATCTGTTTCTGGGCCCGGCCTCCGGGGGTATTCAGCCAGCGGTTGATCTCCTGGGGATCCAGGCTTTGCAATTCGTCATCAAAAACCACGGTGCCCGCATAGAATTCCCCTTCTTTGACGATCTTCTGCTGGGGGTCAATGAGCATGGCTTTGATCTTAATGGGACCCCGGGGCTGGGATGAGGAGTTTTTCACGTTGCCCTGAAGCACCAGGAGCTGCCCACCCTTGGCATTCACCAATCCCCGGTAACGCTCCTGCTGGTTGCTGAGTTCCAGATCCTTCAAATCACCGGGAGCGGTCGCGGGCGCCGGGGGTGACACGGCCACTACCTTGGCCTTTGGCGTTGCCTTGACCGGGGCAACCGGGGTCTGGCTCTTGGCCTGGAATTGTGCGGCCATCCAGCCGTATCCTCCGAACCACATGATCACCCCTCCCAAAAGCATCCCGGCCAAAAGACCCGCAACCAGGGCCACGATCCAGAACTTGGAAGAGCGCTTGGCGTGGGCCGTGAACAGAATGGAGGGTTTGGGCAACGCCGCCTTCGCCGCCGCCAGCTCGGGGTCGCTTTCTGTATCGATTTTCCCCCAACTAGGGGCCTCCCCTTCCTCCCCTGAGGACGGGCGGCCGGCCTGGGCTAAGATCTCCTCCGCTTCCCGGAGCGGCGCTTCCTGGGGTTCGTCTTCCCGTTCCACCCAGAAGACGTTTTGGCAACGGGAACAGCGCACTTGAACCCTGGCTTCTCTTAACCGGGCTTCGTCCAGATGGAATTTGGTATGGCACTTCTCACAAGTGACAACCATTCCTGAACCCCTCGAAATGATTAAATAAACTATCAGCCAGCTCTTTTACCTTAACAAACCTGGCAGGAAAGTCAAAGATTTTCCCCTGCGTTTAAGCCCGGCTCCGGACCATCTCCCCCACCCGGCTGGCATCAGCAGCCGTCTTGTTTAAGTTACCAGAAAATACGTTTTTGTGTTTGCAGTTTTCTTTGAAAAAATGGGCGTGCGAAACAGCCTCAGCCATAAGTTGCTAATCTTTGCCGGGGAAGTTAGGCTAAGCCCCAGCCAGAATTTTCACGGAGGACCATTATGCCTTATATCCAAGCCCGCCACCGCCAAGAACTTGACGATCTCATCGATCAACTGGCCGACCGAATCATCGGCCAATCCCGGCAGCATGAAGACCCGGGCGCTTTCGCCGGTCTGCTCAATTATGCCTGCACCCGCCTGACCCTGCAAATCGTCCGCCGCCGTTTCGGACGCTTGCGCTACTGGCTCATCGCCATCATCTGCGGCACCTACAAAAATATTGCCGATGAATTTTATCGCCGCCTGGCGGCAGCCTATGAGGATAAACAGATGGCCTTAAGCGGCGATGTGGATTTATTCCAAGAATACTTGGAAGAAATCGAAAAAATGTGATACGTCAAAACTTATTTGCCTAATTAAGGAGAAAAGCTTGGTGAGGCCCGATTACGCCGACAGGGAACTGGACAACTTCGTTGCCGCTGAGATTATGAATCAGAAAGGCACCCGGCCTTATACCTCGGAGATAGGCCACGCCTGGCAGGTGGTGGATAAAATGATGCGCAAGTATAAGTGCGAGATGAAGCTGGATGTGTTTTTAGGGGTCTCCGGGGAACTTTGGGTGGCCTCGTTTTACAATCCCATCAGATGCCAGCGCTACGAAAGCAAAGGCAAAACCGCGTCTCTGGCCATCTGCCGGGCCGCGAAAGAAGCATACCTGGATCTGAGTGGAGCTTAGCCCCATAATTTCAAGTTTAAGGTTCAGCGTTTCTAGTTTAAACACCCCCCCATTTTCCTTTACTAAACATAACTCTGGTACTTGGGGTCATACATCAGGGATTTAATAAAGGCCGGTAAATCGTCAGGCTGCGGCACTGTGGCCAAATCCCGGGTGTACCCCACCTCCGCCACCGCGGCGGCAATAGCCGCGGAGACCTCCCTAATACGGGGGAGCGGCGGAAAGAGGCTCCCTTGCTCCAGGTCTTCTTCGGAGACCATGGAGGCCAGGGTCTTGGCGGCCACGGAGAACATTTCATCCGTAACGTGCCGGGCCTGGCAGGCAATGGCCCCCAAACCCACCCCCGGAAAGATATAGACATTGTTCCCCTGCGCGGGCACAAATTTTTTCCCTACATGGGTCACCGGCTCAAAGGGACTGCCGCTGGTATAGATGGCCCGCCCCTCCGTCCATTTGTAAGCCTCTTGGGCGGTGCATTCCGTATTGGAAGTGGGGTTCGACAAGGAAAAGACCAGGGGCCGTTCATTTATCCGGGCCATGGCCTCCAGGATGGGTTGCGTGAACATTTTCGCCCGGCCAGACACCCCGATGATGGCCGTGGGCTTCAAGGCCTCCACTGCGCTCAAAAAATCAGGGGAGAACTCGTGGTCATGGGCATAGCGGCGCTTATGGCCGCTGAGTTCGCTGCGGCTCTTCACCACCAGGCCCTTGGAATCCACGAACCAGCAGCGCTCCCGGGCCTCCTTTTCCGATAAGCCTCCCCCCATCAGGGCGGAGACCGTCAGGTCCGCGGTGCCCAGACCGGCCTCCCCGGCCCCCAGGAAGAGAAATTTCTGGTCCCGGAGCCGGCCTCCGGTAATGCGCAGCGCCGAGTAAATCCCCGCCAGGGTCACCGCCGCGGTCCCCTGGATGTCGTCATTGAAACAGCAGAGGCGCTCCCGGTATTTCTCCAGAAGCCTGAAGGCGTTGACATTGGCAAAATCCTCAAACTGCACCAGAGCCCGGGGAAAGACTTCCTCCACCGCCACGAAAAATTCCTCCACAAAATCGTCGTAGGCCGCGCCCCGGAGCCGCCGCTGCTTCAAGCCGATATACAAAGGATCGTTCAGCAGGCCCTCGTTTTCGGTGCCCATGTCCAGGGTGATGGGCAGGGTGAGGCTATGGTGAATGCCGGCGCAGGCGGTGTATAGGGCCAGCTTGCCCACGGGAATCCCCATGCCGTCCGCGCCCATGTCCCCCAGGCCCAAAATGCGTTCCCCGTCGGTGACCACGATGATGCGGATATCTTGATAAGGCCAGTTCCTGAGAAGCTCAGGCATCCGCCCCCGGTCTTTGGCGGAGATAAAGATGCCCCGGGGCCGCCGGAAAATATGACCGTACTCCTGGCAGGCCTGGCCCACCGTGGGGGTATAGATGACGGGCATCATCTCTTCGATATAATCCGTCACTATCCGGTAAAACAGCGTCTTATTTCGGTCCTGGAGGGAAATCATAAAGATGTATTTCTCGATATCATTGGGCTTGCGGCGAAAATTCTCCAGGACCCGCAGGATTTGGTCCTCCATGGTATGGACTTTGGGGGGCAGCAGCCCCCGGAGCCCCAGGACCTCCCGCTCCTCTTCCGTGAACGCGGTGCCCTTGTTATAGGCCGGGTCCCGGATGAGCCTGACCCCGGTGGGAAAACCCAGCATCCGGGTGAACATCTTTTCCCGGTCATCGGCAAACCGGCTGTCTTTGAGCACCGCGGCCAGATTGATCAGATCCAGAAACCGGGAGACATTCTCCGGGTCCATCAGCTCCCGGTTGATGCGAATGATCGTATCCTTTTCATCAAAAGTCAGTTCATACATGCCGTTATACCTCGTGTGAAAGGTTCGATCCCCGGTCTGCCAGGGCACTGCTTTTTTAAGGCAATTATATCTTATCGGCTTGAAGATACCTAGAATTTGCGCATTAAATAACCATCGGCAAGTCGGCGGCAAATAAAAAGGCGCAATCTCTAAAGATTGCACCGGCTTGGCCATAATCAACGCCTAAAGCGTGATTCGCACCATCAATCCACTTAAAGTCCCAGGCTCAACGTCAGGAAAAAAGCCTGTCCGTCAAAGCGGTTCTTGACCTTCAATTCATTATAATATCTGGCGTTAAGGCCGATGGCATGACCGGAGATCTTGCCGTTGAAGGCGAGACAGGGTCCCAGGGCGATGGTTTGGCCGTGAAAAGCCCCCAGGGTGGCCCCGGGACCGGTGTCCCCGGTCACCTGTTGGTAAATGTAGCCGGCCAACCCCAGGGTGAAGCCCTTGGGCAGGTGCTGGCCCAGGAAGTACTCCAGATGGAATTCGTTGCCGGTGGTGTATTGGGTGGCGGGATTTTGGAAGTTACAGGTGTAGCCCAGGGAGAGAGAGACTTCCTGGCCGGATTTGGGGTTGAGCCAGGTGACAGCCACGTTGGGCTCCAGGGCCCAGCGGTTCAGCCCCGTGTTCAACCGCCGTTCCGCATTATACGAGCCCACCGGGGCATAGAGGTTCCCAAAAACCATAATATGGAACTGGCCCAGGTGCCAGCCGAGATTGATGGGGGTCACCACCAGGTCCGACACCCCGGTATAGCTCCCTTCCTCACTGCGGCCATAGCGCCGGTCGAGAAATTGGGTGACTCTCGGATATCTGGTGTTGAACTGCAGAGTGCCCTTTAAAAAGGAATTGGTTACCGAGGCCCAGATTATCCCCAGGGCGTAGTTGGCCCCAAAAATTTTTAGGGGGGTCACATAAGTGCCGGCAACCAGATCGGTGATCAAGCGGCTGCGCAGACCCACCTCCACCCGGCCGGAAAAGGGGGTGACGCCGGCATTGCCCTGATAGGCATAGAAATCATTGCGGAGATAAAAACCAGGGTCCGGAAGGTATCCGGCCATGGAGCTTTGATAACCTAAAAAATATAAGCCCATGCCGCTTTCGGCGCCCTGGACCCGGGAAATCGACCCTAATGCCGAGATACTGATCGCCAGGAAGATGACTGCTGCCAGGCGCGGCCGGGCGTTTTGATCCCCTCGCTGCATGTCGCTGTCTCAAATTGGAGGTTTCTGGAGGCCGTCAGCCCCGCACCCATGTTAATCAATTTTTCCTGAAAATGACATTAAAACAGTGCGCCCGCCAGGTCGGCCTTCTGGCTTCCACCAAAGCCGAGCATCTTAGGCATTTCTAGGTCCGTCACAAGAGGATGGGCGCTGTCCAGATAATTATTTATTGCCAGGCGGGGCTGGAAGCTACCTTGCCACCACCGGTATTTATCTAAAATCCCAACGGATTATCGATATGGTCCGGATAGCGAACTGGGCCTTTGGTGCGGGGCCATGGTGTCGGCCGAGATTAAACTTGGATACGGAGGTCCTATGATGAACTTTTAAGCGTTAGCCATCAATCCTGGAGGCTGGAGTTAGACAGTCCCCGGAGGCCTGGCGATCTCCTAGACTAGCGTGTTCCGGGAACCCTTGTCTACAACCCTTTGATGATGGCCTTGGCCTTTTCCCGCACCACCTTCCGCAGGTCGAAGAGGTCTTCTCCCTGTACGCAGGTGGCGAAATATTGCTCGAAGCGGGTGGGGTTTTGTCTCAACATCCCCAGCAACTGGGTCCAGACCTGGCGGCGGTAAGTTGGCCGCAGCCCTTGCCACCAGAGGATTTTGAAAAACGCCTTGATTCCCACTAATAGCTGGCGCCAGGTCATTCTCCGGCCGGGGTCCCGGGGCGTCGGCGAGGTCCCCTGGGAATCTTCGGCCTGGTTCCGGTGAGCCGGCTGCATGGCCAGATAATAGCGGTAGGTCCGGGCCAGGTAACGGGAGGGTTCATAGAGGTAGTCCCAGGCATCGGCGTATTCCTGCATAATCTCGGCTTCCGGCCGGTCAGGCTCCAAGTTCATAGCCGAGAAGGTCCCCGCGTCATCGCCCACGTCCGGGCGCAGCCGCCCTTCTTCCTCCAAACGATACCACAACCTGGTATACGGCGCGGCCTGGAGGACCCCCAGCATGCTCACGGGTATGTCAGCCTGTTCTATAAAGGCGCAGATGCGTTCACCGGCCCCTTTCTTCTCCCCGTCCAGACCGATGATGAAACTGCCCATGACCTCCATACCCTTCTTCTTGAGGTTGCCCAGGGATTCCAGGAGCGGGTTCTTGATGTTTTGATATTTGTGGCTGGCTTGCAGGACATTCTCGTCCGGAGACTCGATGCCGATAAAGACTTCCCTCAGGTTGGCGGTGAGCATCAGGTCGATCATTTCCGGGTCCTGCCCCAGGTTCACCGAGGCCTGGGTCAAGAACCTGAAGGGTCCGCCCCGGCTCCGGGACCAGGCAATGATATTTTGCAGGAGGGTGCGAGCCTGTTTCTTACTGCCGATGAAGTTGTCATCGCAAATGAACACGGGGCTTCTGACCCCGAGCCGGTGGAGGGCCTCCAGTTCGGCGATGACCTGCTTAGGGGTCTTATACCGGGGCAGGCGCCCGAAAAGGTTCACCACATCACAAAATTCGCAGTCAAAGGGGCAGCCCCGGGAGGTCTGAATGGAGAAGGCCACATAATCATCCAGTTGCAGCAGATCAAACCGGGGGATCGGCGAGGTCGCCATGTCCGGCTTCTCGTCATTTTCGATGATCCCGGTCTTTCCCAGTTTCAAGGCTTTCAGCAGCAAAGGAATGGTATTCTCGCCTTCGCCCCGCACCACAAAATCACAACCAGCCTCCAGGACGGCCCCGGGGAGGGAAGTGGGATGGGGTCCTCCGGCCACCACGGTTTTGCCCCGGCCCTTGGCTTCCCGCACCAGGTCCAATAAGCCCGCCCTTTGAATGTACATGGCCGATATCAGGATCAGATCGGCCCACTGCCAATCATCCTCCGTCAGGCTTCTGGTATTGAGATCAGCCAGACGCAGTTCCCAGGAAGGGGGCAGCAAGGCCGCCACTGTCAGCAAACCCAAGGGCGGATTAACCGTTTTGCTGCCCAGGAGTTGGCAGGATTTCCGGAAACTCCAAAAGGACAGGGGAAATTCGGGACATACCAACAAAGCCCGCATAAACGTCAAATTCCTCACTTTCAGCTGGTCCGCAGCCACCAGGCAATGGCTGCCTTAATGCCATTGATCCGCACTTTTCTTCGAACTTTGCCACCATCGGCCCGGCTCTAAGCACTCCGCCTTGAGCATAATATCACAAAATCCAGAAATTGCCCGAAACCTCTGGGACTGATAATTAATAAGGCATGATATCTTTCCCAATAAAATTATTTATGCACATTATTTTTTCTATAATGACACGGCGTAGTGGAATGATTATTTTTAAAAAAATCTCTATTGGGCTATTATTTTTCTCCTAAGCACGCAAAGGTTTTAACCTTTTTACAGGAGAACCCCCTTGCAGGTTCTGCCCCTGGAGAAACTGGGACCCCGGGAGGTTGCAGGTCAATCTGGGGTGGTAGAATTTGGTCTTTTCTTGCCCTGGGTCTCCGCGGTCCAAGGTAATCCTCTCTATCTCAAGATTATCCACGAGCAGGACCAGTTCCGCCAACAGATCCAGCCTTGCGAGTTTGAGCTCTCCCCTAGCCCCGACCCCGTCTATGGCGATTATTGCTCCGTAGCCGTGGACCTCCCCGGCCATCCCCTACCCCACCCCGGCTCTGCCTGGGGTTCGCCCGGCCGCTACGTCTATCGCTACTACTTGGCGGTCAGCCCGGAGAAAAGTGGGCGTGAGGCCAGTAAGCTGATGCATAACCAAGGCGTTTTCATCGCCATGGGGATGGACGAAAATGGCAAACCCATGAAATACGTTAACACCGGCTATATTTGCAATCTGCTAAGGCGTTTCGTGTAACCCGGAGACCCTGCCATATGCTGCACCCGGGCGTGGCGATCCCGGCCCGGCCCAGGAGGTCCGATGCCTGAGACAATGCCACCGAGATTATTGATTAAGATGCCGCCCCCGAAAACGCGGCGTCCAGAGAGCCAACCCTTATGTTTGGGGGACCATACCTTCCGGTTGCGGCCCCTTTGTCCCAATGAAGAGATGGGGAGAAAACCGGGGGCCGCGGCCGCGCCCCGCTGGTACCTGGCCGAAGCGGGACCAGGCGCGGCCACTGCGGCCGAGCTCTGGGAGGCAGCGTATAAGGCCCTCACCGCCAAAGGCACAGCCGCTGCCGCGCCCGGCGTCTATATCGAGCCTGACCTGCTGCATCCCTGGCTCTATGATAATCCCGTGCGGGTGGGGGGACCCAGGGCCGCGCCCGGCGATACTTGCGTCGTTAACTCCCCGGCCCCCGATCTCCCCCACCGGCCCGGGTTCGCCTGGCATCTGAGAGACGACTTTTCCCAGCTCAAGCAGGCCCGGGAGCAAGTGGCCGCGCTCGGTCCCGCCGAGGTGCGCCTCGCCATTATGGACGTGGGCTTCGATTTTTCCCACGGGGCCCACCCAGAGCGGTTGTTGACCGGCTTGCAGCGCAACTTCGTGGATGACGGCCAGCCCGCGGATGACGCGTCCGACCCTTACGAAAGAGGTCCGTTCAGAAATCCCGGCCACGGCACGGCCACCATCGGCATACTGGCGGGAGGCGTCCTCAAGGACATGGTGGGGGAGGCGAACACCCATGATTATCTGGGGGGCGCGCCCCTGGCGGCAATCATCCCGGTGCGCATCGCCACCTCGGTGATCCTGTTGCGCACCAGCGCCTTCGTGGAGGCTCTGGACTATCTCCTGGCTCCCGGCGGCAATGCCTCGCTACGCGCCGACGTGGTTTCCATGAGCATGGGCGGCCTGGCTTCCAGGGCCTGGACGGAAGTGGTGAACCGGGCCTATGAGGCCGGGATCTGCCTGGTCACCGCGGCCGGCAACAATTTCCCGGGGTCCCCCGAATCCATCGTCTATCCCGCCCGCTTCCACCGGGTCATCGCCGCCTGCGGGGTCATGGCCGACGGCCGGCCCTATATCCGGGGGGAGGTCCCGCTTTTGCGCATGGCCGGCAATTACGGGCCGGACAGTAAGATGGACACGGCCCTGTCCGCGTATACCCCCAACATGCCCTGGGCTGAAATCAACTGTCCCCAAATCGTGGACATGGACGGCCAAGGCACTTCGGCCGCCACCCCCCAGATTGCCGCGGCTGCGGCCCTCTGGCTCCAGAAATATAAGGCTCAGCTAAACTATCAGCACCCCTGGCAGATTGTCGAGGCCGTACGCCGGGCCCTTTTCTCCAGCGCTGACAATACCGGCCCCTACTGCCCTAAATATTTGGGCCGGGGCATCCTGCGGGCAGCCAAGGCCCTGGAGGTCCAACCGGCCGGGGACCTGGCCCTGACGCCCCCCGACAACATCTGGTTCCCGCTATTACGGGTGCTCGCCGGCCTGGGTCTGGCTCCCCCGGGCCCTGAGCAACAGATGCTGGAAATTGAGGCGCTCCAACTTCTGCAACGAGACCGGCATATCGAAAAGACCATAGCGGACCCGGACCTGGAGAAAATCTCGAAGGATGAGATCAAAGATTTTCTCGAAGCGGCCATCGACAGCGAGCTGGCCTCCCCCACCCTCAAGAAGTATCTTCAAGACGCCTATCGGGGCAAGTTTAACCGCTCCGTCCCCTGGAAGCAGGAGGATACCCCGCCGCAGGCCCTGACAATCAGCGAGCGGGAAGTCCGGACGCCCCACCCCGTATATCGCCCCTTGCGCGGTTTTGCCTTCGACCCGGAGCTGTCCAACCGCCTGGAAACCGCGGCCATCAATGAAGTGGTCTTCGAGGTTCCCTGGGAAGAGGTGGAGCCCGGGCCCTCCGGCGAATACGTGGAAGTGATCGATCACGATCCGGCCAGCGGTTGCTTTTACGCGCCTCTTGATTTGCAGGATGAATTCCTCCTGGCCACGGACGGACTGCCGCCGTCCGAGGGCGATCCCAAGTTCCATCAACAGATGGTTTACGCCGTGACCATGCGCACCATCCACAATTTCGAGGTGGCCCTGGGCCGCAAGGCCCTGTGGTCGCCCCGGATGCACGGCAAACAGGACTACGATTACGTTCAGAAATTGCGCATCTATCCCCATGCCCTGAGGGAGCGCAACGCCTATTATGATCCGGAGAAGAAGGCCTTGCTCTTCGGCTACTTTCCCGCCACGGAAGCCGACCCCGGCCAGGGTTACCCCGGCGGCATGGTGTTCACCTGCCTGTCCCATGACATTGTGGCCCACGAAACCACCCATGCCCTGTTGGACGGCATGCACCGCAATTTCATTCGGGCCAGCAATGAGGATCAATTGGCTTTTCACGAAG
>JAQTXE010000305.1 GCA_028688935.1 Syntrophales bacterium | reverse complement strand
ATATCCCCAGATAGTTTTAATTTTTCTTTTTAATTATAACCTGCCGAAATGAAAGCCTCTGGTGGCCGGCCTTTACCTTTCTTGGGCCTCCTGGTAACTACCTTCTTCAGACCGGCAATTTTTTTTTAAGAGATTTTTAGTTTAGATTTCAATGGATAGCCATTTTTGCCCCTTTTTCTGCTGTCACCCTATGAAAATTGGCGGAAACAGCAGGAAACGGCAGATCGGCTGAAGCCCCGGCATATCCCCCCCGCTTGGCCTGGAGCCGGGAGAATACTAATTTATCTAGCTGTTATTATTAGTTTATTATTATATCCACCTAATTTCTGCCAAGGCCGCCCCTGGAGGGCTTCAGGGACATCCCGGCTCAGAACCGGGGTAATTTCATTTTGGCTTCACCTCCTTTGACCGGGGCTGGGGGTAAGATTTATATTTCTGGTCCAGAACGCGCGTCCTGCCCTACCCGCCTGAACTTTTCCGCGGGGAATCAGTCTCTGTAACCTAATATCCAACACCTTCCCTCTGGGGCGAGGCAAAGACCTGCATCTTTTTAGAGAAATTTGAGGGCTAACATAAAAAGGTATCTTTCCATCTAAACCCCAGGCGGCTAAAACCAGGGTCTACTCCTCGGGTTAGTGGTGCACCCTCATCCTTTTCCCGAGGATAGGACTGAATTTTGGCCCAGCCGGGCTTAACTTAATCTATAATGTCAGTTTTTGCGGCCAAGGACGGTAAAAACCGACGGAGGCATAGCGTGGCGCCGGAGCGTTCCTTAAGGCCCCATAATTCCGACCCCGCGAGGCAAGTGGCGCGCGGCGGACAAATGACCCGGATTGCTGCTTCCCCCGAGCCCAAAGAGCACATTCTCATCGTGGACGATGAGAAGATGATTGTGAAGATCGGGCAGGAAATGCTGGAATATCTGGGTTATCAGGTAACCGGGCACACCAGCAGCATGGCTGCTCTGGAATCGGTGCGGCGTCAGCCCGAAATCTACGATCTCGTCATCACCGATTTTACCATGCCCCAGATGAACGGCGTGGAGTTGGCCCGGGAATTGAACCGCCTGAGTCCGGGTACGCCCATCATCCTCTATTCCGCCAAGAGTAAGGTGGTGTCCCCGGAGAACGCCAGGGAGTTGGGCATTCAAGACTATCTGACGAAACCGGTCACAGCCGTGGAATTGCACCAGGCCATCCGCCGGGTGCTGGATACCAAATTGGGGGAGAGAAGGTCTAATCCCGAATAACCGCAGGGATTGGGCTTTTCCTAGCCAGTAGGCAAAATTGTTGTAAAGGTACTTTTTTAGATTAATGGTTTTGCCGAAGGTACCGATGTATATAACAGTTTCATGACCCCTCCATGTAAGGCCTGGGTTTTTGTGGGAGCCTGGGCCTTTTTTTTGCCAAGTTGAAGGCAGGGCCGGAAGAAATTTATGGCGCCCGGCTCCCCCGCCCTGTATTAGAGGTGGATTAAACCGCACTCCTCCTTTGCCAATGTCAGCTAGGTCCCTACTGCGATAACAGGCGGTGGAGGTCCTGGAGGCCCTCCCGGGCCAGACGCAGGACTTGTTCCAGGTTCCGGGGGAGGGGTAAGGCTGGAGGCGGCAAGGGTTCCGGCAGGGAAGTTAGGGAGGCGGCCTGGGGATCCAGATCTGCCTGCAGGGTCATCAGCTCCTGGAGAACCTGGTAATAGGTGGTCGCCAGACGCCTGGCAGAATCTTTTGTAGTTCTTTCCAGGGAAAGAATTAGTTGTCGCGCGCCGGTAGCCGCAGAGGTTTGGTGCTCTATCCAGGCGGCCTCGTCTTCGGCCTTCTGTTCCAGAACCCGGGTTAGAGGCAGCTCTGCAAGCTTGGTCTTTTTTCCGGCAAACTGTTTCTTTTTCGCCATATCTCCAGAAACTCTGCGGTCATTTGAAAGTAATCCTGGGCCCCGGAGCTCTTGGGATCATAGTCGAAAATCGATTTTTGGGCGATCTGCGCCTGGTTCAGGGCCTCGTTCTTCATGATGGGGGTGGCAAAGGTCTTGTCCCGGTAGGGTTTGAGCTGTTCCATGATGTATTCGTTGGTGACCCGGTTGCGCTTATCGAACATGGTGAGGAGGATGCGGAAATGATCCCCCTGGAACAGCTCTTCCAGCCCCAGATTTTTGACGGTCTCGATGGTAGTCAGCAGGTCCGCCAGGCCGTCCAGGGAGTAGCGGGAGATTTGACAGGGAATGATGATGAAGTCGCAGGCGAACAGGGAGTTGGTGGTGAGGACCCCCAGGGATGGGGGGCAGTCGATGATCACAAATTCAAAGTCCACCCCCTTCAAGGCGTGGGCCAGGATGGCCTCCCGGAAGACCCGGGAGTAGACCTGTTCCGCGGCCGTGGCCAGGTGGATGGTAGCCGGAGCCACAAACAGCTTGGGAATATAAGTGGGGACCACCACGTCATCGATGCTTTTTTTGGGAACGGTGAAGACTTCGGACATGGTTTCCCGGAAGGAATCCGGTTCCAAACCTATGCCGATGGTGGTGTGGCCCTGGGGGTCCAGGTCCACCATCAGGGTGCGGTGGCCTTGGAAGGCCAGGGCCGCGCCAAAATTAATGGAAGTGGTAGTCTTGCCGGTGCCTCCCTTCTGGTTGAGGACGGCTATGATAAATGCCATAAGACAACCTTTGTTCCCGGTGACGGCTCTCCCGTCAAACTTCAGTATTTTTTTTCAAATGGTAAAGGATGGGGGGCTTCCAGTCAAGGAATATTCTGGTGGGCGGCGGCGCCTGTCCACCTGGTCGCTAAAAAGTGCAGGTGGCACGATATCTGCATAATAAAATGAAATTTCCGGATATTTTCAAGGGGGATATGATGGGAGAAAAACGTCGCCATAACCGCTTGGTGCTGTCGCTGCCGGTGCGTTTTCATGATGTGGCCGCCGCTCTGGGGGAGGAGTCCGGGGGCCTGGGCGTCCTCAAGAATATCAGCCTGGGCGGCCTTTATTTCGAATGTCCGCCGCCGGTGGAACTCAGGCAGGGCCAGATTTTGCAGTTCGATATTGCCGCGTCCCTCCCGGCCCTGGATATTTTGGGCACTTCCCACCTAACCGTCAGAGGGGAAGTGCTGCGCCTGGAACACCTCCTGGGGGCCGACCGGGCCTGCGGCGTAGCCGTTCGCTTTCTGGAGGAACTAAGTTTTTCTTCCCCTTGACCTTAAGCACCTCCCCACCTAGCCGCTTTTTGTTCAGTAATCTGAACTGCAATTTCCCAGGAATGTTCTCTTTTTTCTATATTTACAAAAATATCAATAAATTATAAATTAAGAGTACTGACCGGAAATTTGACACCTACTTTAAGATTTTTAAACAGAGTGTAAACATGCCCCTGAATAGCCCCCTGGCCGGCGTCCGGGTGGCGGTAGCCTTGAGCGGCGGTATGGACAGCGCCGTAGCCGCGGCCCTGCTCCGGGAGCAGGGTCCGGGAGTGGTGGGCCTGCATCTGCGCCTGGCCGCCGGGGGGCCGTCTCCGGAGCATCTCGAAGCCCTGGCCCGGGGACTGGGGATTCCCTGGCTGGAGCTGGACCTCCGGGAGGAATTTTCCCGTCTGGTGCTGGCCTATTTTGCCTCGGAGTATTCCCGGGGCCGTACTCCCAACCCTTGCGTCCGCTGCAACGCGGCCGTTAAGTTCGGCCGTCTCCGGCATCTGCTGCAGGAGGCCGGAGTCCCCTATCTGGCCACCGGCCATTACGCCCGGTTGCTACCCGGCCCTGACGGCATTCTAGATCTGCGCCGGGGCCGGGATCGCACCAAGGATCAGTCCTATTTTCTCCAGCGCCTGGACCGGAAACTTCTCCCCCGGATCATTTTTCCCTTGGGGGAGATGACCAAAGCAGAAGTGCGCCGACGCTATCTGGAACTGCGCTTGCCCCTGGCGGATAATTACCGGGAGAGCCAGGAGCTTTGCTTTATTCCCGAGGGTTCTTATCAGGATTTTCTCCTGAAACTTAAGGGCAGCCTGGGGGAACCCGGGGACCTGGTGGATGCCCAAGGCCGGGTCCTGGGCCGGCACCGGGGCCTGGAGTATTATACCGTGGGCCAGCGCCGGGGTCTGGGGGTGCCCGCGGGGGAACCCTATTACGTGGTGGAGATCAGGCCGGAGGCCAACCAGGTGGTCCTGGGTTATAAAAATGAGCTTTTTTCTGCCGGTCTCCGGGCCACCGGAGTAAATTGGCTCATTGACCCTCCGGCGGTGGAACTCACCGCCCGGGCGGTGATCCGCTACCGCCATCCCGGGGTGATGGCCCGCATTTTTCCGGAAAATTCAGAAGAGGTGCGGGTTATCTTCGAGATGCCCCAAGCCGCGGTAGCCCCGGGCCAGGCCGTGGCCTTCTACCAGGAAGACCGCCTCCTGGGCGGCGGCTGGATCGAGGATAGATTGTCGTAGGGTGGGCGTCCCCGCCCGCCAAATTATATCTAAG
>JAQTXE010000046.1 GCA_028688935.1 Syntrophales bacterium | reverse complement strand
CAAAGACGACGCGGAGCTGTCCATGATCGTAGACCTGTTGCGCAACGACCTGGGGAAGGTCTGCAAGGCCCGCAGCGTTAAGGTCAAGGAGCATAAGCGCCTGGAGGCCTACCAGAACGTCTATCATCTGGTTTCCATCGTCACCGGCAAGGTGAGGACCGGGTGCAGCCACGTGGATATCCTCAAGGCCACCTTCCCCGGGGGCTCCATCACCGGCTGCCCTAAAATCCGGTCCATGGAGATCATCGATGAACTGGAGCCCCACGTGCGCCACGTCTACACCGGGGCCATCGGCTACCTGGGGCTCAACCGCAACCTGGACCTGAACGTGGCCATCCGCACCGCCATTATCTCGAACGGCATGGCCCATTTTTCCGTGGGCGGCGGCGTGGTCTATGACTCCGATGAGGTGGCGGAATACGAAGAAACCCTCCACAAGGGCCGGACTTTGTTCGGGGTAATTGGGGGGTAGGGCAGGGATTAGGGGTCAGGGGCCAGGGAAAAACTGACACCTGGACACTGGAGACCAACCGCTGGAGGCAGATGCAAGGGCTTATGGAAAAATCCGAATTCGTCTGGCTTAACGAGGAGTTAGTGCCCCTGGACCAGGCCCGGGTATCCGTCAACGACCGGGGTTTCCTCTACGGAGACGGCTTTTTTGAAACCCTGCTGGCCGTGAAGGGCCACCTCCATTTCCTGGAGGAGCATCTAACCCGGCTCCGAACCTCGGCCCAGGCTTTCCGCCTGCCTTTCCCGGAAAATTTTTCCTGGGAAGAAAATCTTAAGCGGTTGCTGAGCGCCAATGGTCTGGAACAGGGCCTGGCCCGGGTGAAGGTTCTCTTGAGCCGGGGAGTGGCTGCTGCTTTCGGGTTGCCCGGGGAGGCCAGGCCCACCCTGGTAATCTGGGCCCAGCCTTATACCCCTCCCAGCCCGGAGGAATATGCCCGGGGCTGGGCTCTATCGACCTTCCCTGAGCGCCGCAGCACTTTTACGGGTCGATACAAGAGCCTCAATTATCTCTTTTACCTGGCGGCCCGGCAGTATGCCCTGGATCAGGGGGCCAAAGAGGCCTTGATTCTGGAAGCGGACGGCCTGGTCTCCGAAGGCGCGGCTACCAACTTTATCTATACCCGGGAAGGCGGCTTCTATGCCCCTCAAACCCCCAGCGCTTTACCAGGGGTAACCTTGGACATTTTGGGCCGGACCCTGGCCCGGCGGGGCCTGGCTTTCAAATACCTGCCCACCACTGCCCCACAACTGGCCCAGGCCGAGGGCCTCTGGCTTACCAATTCATTATTGGGCGTTATGCCGGTTTCTTCTTGGGATGGCCGGACTTTGCCCATTTCCGGGGCGACCAAGCTGCTTCAGGAATGCCTGGCCCTGGAAGCGCAATCAATCCCCAAAGACTAGACTTTCCGGGCACAGGCTGGAAAGCCTGTGCTACCCAGCCGTAGCTTTAATCCTTTCTTTTAACTGCTTGCTGCTTCCCGCTCACTGCTCACTCTTCTAGCGCCTGCCGGAGCTGCTGTCCCACTTTCCGCATATCTCCAGGGGGATAGGTTCCCTGGGGGAAAAGCAGAAGACCGTCGCCCTGGTAGCGGGGGATGACGTGCAGGTGGGCGTGGAAGACCACCTGGCCCGCGGCTTCGAAATTATTCATGCCGATATTGAAGCCCCGGGCGTAGAGGGTTTTCTGCAGGGCCTGGGCCACCCGGCGGGAGACCCGGCCCATCTCCTGCCACAGGTCGTCGGGCAGGTCCAGGAGGTTTTGGTAATGCTCCTTGGGAATGACCAGGGTGTGGCCGTAGTGCACCGGCGCAATATCCAGAAAGGCCAGGACCCGGGGAGTGTCCAGAACTACCTCCGCGGGCAGTTTCCCGGCCGCCAGGCGGCAGAAAAGGCAGTCGCGCATAGTTTTATTTTCCTCGAGAGACTGGGTCAACACTAGGACATTACTTCAGAATATAGGACGAAAACGAGGTCTTGCCAAGGGGGAGAAAAAGGTGAAGCCGGCAGGGGCGCCGGCTTCACTTCTAATCCAGCCTTTTCAGGCTGCACTTTTAAGGGGGGCCGCAACTTCCGGAGAGCCGCTCTCTCCGGGCCGGCCCCTGGTTATGGGGGTTGACCTGTGTCTTTAACTCAGACGTAGTCGCCCCGGTTAAATTTGAAACTCTCGGTATAGGCCAGGGCCGCGGCTTCTTCTACCACCTGTTTGAGAGGTGAATTTCCGGGCAGATTCTGGGCCAGGGACTGGAGGCGCTGGCTGTCCTGTTCCAAGGTCTGCACCAGGTCGGCTATTTGCTTCAGCGGCAGATCGGTTTGGGACAGGGCCTCCTGATATTTATCCAAATGAGTTAGGACCGTCTCCAGCACTTCTCCGGGAGTACGCCCCACTTCCGACAGCGGGTTAAGGGCGGCCAGCTGCTCCAGACCCGCGGGGGCCTGGACGCCCGTTGCCGTTTTGGTCTCGGCAGCCAGAGCCTCCTGGAGGTGTTGGGCAAAATTTGCCTCCCCCTCCGCCGGCTTGGCCTCCGGACGTGCCGGATTTATGGCCAGGGAAAGAATATCTTCTATTTTCATGATAACCTCATAATCGGCAAAAGCTGGAGCTTACGTTAGAACTCAGCCATCTGCACCTGGGCGCAGAGGTCCCGCAAACGGTCGAACTGGTATAGGTCCTGCAGATCCTGGCGGTTGCTGAGGCTCAGATCCTGCTGCACCTGCTGGAGAAGCGCCAGGGCCTGGTCGATGTCCACTTCTTCCGGAGGTGGGGAGGCCTGGTTCTGGGCCCGGACCAACTCCACCCGGTCTTCTATGGTATTATCCTGATTTTCCTGTTCCTGGAGCACTTGGGCTGCCTGGTTGGAAACCGCGGCTCGGTCTTCCACCCCCGCTTCCAACATCACTGTTTGCTGGGGATAAAGGCTGGTAATTTCCATTCCACATCTCCTTATGGGAATTTTACCAGGTTTGTAGCAATATCAGTGCCAGATAATAATTGTAATAATATTTGGTAGTTAATTGATTTGCCCGGCGGGGCAAAGTGGTAATCTCTGCCTAGTTGCCGGTTTTTTGACAGTCAAAATAATGGATGGGGCAGGGGGACCTATGGAGGATGGCGGCCAGAAACCATTTCTGTCTTGCCGCCGGTCCGGCCTTGACGTCTAGGCCCAATTCCGTGGCAAAGCTGCCCGGCAAGCGGGAAAGAATCAGGGGGATCAGTTCCACGGCCATTAAATTTCCGGTAAAATTACAATGATATTGCTATTATATCGAAAAGCTAGTATTTATGAATAACCGTTTAATGGAGAGATCGCCATGTGCAGGAATGAACGCCGTTTTTGCCGTTGCGGCCGGAATTCAGCCTCCCTCCAGTTTCGGGATAATATTCTCTTCCCGGAAATTCTGCTTAGCCTTTTCTGCCCCCAATGCCAGGATATGACGATCTGGGATGAAACGGCCATGCTCCGGGACTGTGGCTGGATTTTGGAGTACGATATTCCCGGGGCTCAAGCCTTGCTTAATCAAAGGGGGGTAAAGGGAACGGCTACCCCGGAATTTCTCTTTGATGAAGGCTACTTGACCTGGCAGGGCCTGGCCCCGGGGGACCTGGAGGTTAACGCGGAATTGCACCGGCAGTTGGCCCCCTTGATCGAGCAGGACCTGGCCCGGTATCTTCAGGCCCTGAAGAGCGAATGGGTGAAACACGCAGCGGAGTTGAAGGCCACAGGCTGGCGCAAGGCCCAGGCCACTTGAAGCTAAGCCCAGTGTTTTTTTATCAATCCGCCGTATTTATCCTTTGATTATAAAAAGCCGAAAATAAGGTGCATCACTAACCATTTTTAGGAGGACGAATATGCGGAAGCTTATCTGGACCATGGGCATCTTGGGGCTCTTGGGGCTGTTGACGCTGCCTTGCTGGGCTCAATGGGGAGCCATTAGAAGCGGCGTAGACGCGGTGCGCCGGGGGCAGGAAGGGCAGAAGCAATCGCAGCCCACCATGGCCTATGAGGGATCGGTGTCGATGCAAGATACCAAGACCGGGGTATCCACCGCGCCGGTGACCTATAATAATAAAGTCCGGAATTTTTCCTACACCATCCCCGCGGGTTGGCGTCTGGAGCGGGGTGACCCCACCGGTAATGCCGAAAGGACCAACATTATCTTCATGAAGCCGGGGACCACCTGCGGATTTAATATCCATTGGACCCAGATGGTGCCCAGCTTCCCCCGGCAGGCCTCGGTGGACGCCTCTTATAAGCAGGCCATGGAAGAAAAGAGCATCGGCAAGTACCTCTCCGTGAAACGCCGGAACCAGGGCGGCAAGGGCAAGCGGGGCATCATCGGTTGGGAAACCATCGAAACCGCGGAGAAAGGTTCGGGCGGTTTTCAGCGGATTCAATGGCAGTGCTATGATGGTCAAAATTATATGTACAGCTTCATGGCCCACTCTGAACCCAAGGATTTCAATGCCAACCGCGCCGAGATGCAGCGGCTCATCGATTCCATCAGGTTCCAACGCTGAGAAGATAATGCCCGCGGTCTCCTCCGTAGTGGGGAGACCGCGTTTATCTTAAATTTATGACCTTAACCCTGGACGACATTGAGGCCGCCCAGGCCCGGGTGCGGGGGGTGGCGCTGCACACCCCCCTGGTCTATACCCAGACCTTGAGCCGCCTTAGCGGCCGGGAGGTTTTCCTCAAGCTGGAAAACCTCCAGACTACCGGTTCCTTCAAATTGAGGGGGGCGCTTAACCGTCTCCACCTCTTGAAGGAGCGGGGGGAAGGAACCAGGGTGGTGGCCGCGTCCGCGGGCAATCATGCCCAGGGCGTGGCCTTTGCCGCCACCTATCTCGACATTCCCGCCATCATCGTCATGCCCCAAGGGGCCTCCATTTCCAAGCAGATGGCCACCAGCAGCTACGGTGCCGAGATTATCCTCCACGGCCGGGACCTCTCCGAGTCCCTGGAACGGGCCCGGGAGCTGGAGGGCCAGGGCTACGTCTTTATCCATCCCTATGACGACCTGGAGGTCATTGCCGGGCAGGGGACTATGGGTCTGGAGATCCTGGAAGACCTTCCCGGAGTGGACACGATGATCGTCCCGGTGGGGGGCGGAGGGCTGGCCACGGGCACGGCCCTGGCCCTGAAGGGCCGCAAACCTCAGGTGGCGGTCATCGGCGTCCAGGCCGCGAGTGTGCCCTCCCTGGCCGCAGCCCTGGAGAAGGGCGCGCCCACCCTGGTGCCGGCGCCTCTTACTCTGGCGGACGGCATCCGGGTGCCCCGGGTGGGGGACCTCACCTTCCCCCGGCTGCAGGAGCTGCTCCAGGAAGTGGTGCTGGTTAAGGAAATGGAGATCGCCCAGGCCCTGCTTTTTCTCCTGGAGGGCAAAAAAGTGCTGGCGGAAGGGGCCGGGGCTGCGGCCACGGCCGCGTTTTTAGGGCCCCTTAAGGACCGGGACCTGGGGAAACAGGTGGTCCTGGTGGTGAGCGGCGGCAATATTGACATCCCCCTGTTGGAAAGGGTCTTACCCCGGGCCCTGCTGGAGCGCCGCCGGCTCTGGAGCCTGAGGGTGACCTTAAGCGACGCGCCCGGAGCCCTGGGCCGCCTGGCCACCCTCCTGGGGGAGCAGGGGGCCAATATTTTGCATCTCTTCCATGATCGTCTGGCCCCGGAGCTGCCTTTGGACTATACTAGGGTGGAGCTGAACCTGGAGACCCGGGACCAGGAGCACGGGGAAACAGTGCTTCAGGCCCTGCGGGACGCAGGTTATCAAGTAGATGAGAAGCCGTGAGCCAGTGGTCAGTAGTCAGTAGTCAGTAGTCAGTAGTCAGTAGTTTAGCTTATTATTTAGGCAGTTGCTTAAAATACAAGAAAAAACGGAAAACGGAAAACCTCTAACTTATGCCCGTCTCTCAACGCATTAAACACGCCCTGGAAAATGCCTCCTGGATCAGGCGCATGTTCGAAGAAGGCACGGAGTTGAAGGCCAAGATCGGCGCAGACCAGGTCTTTGACTTCACCCTGGGGAACCCGGACCTGGAACCCCCGGAGGAGTTCAAGAAAGAACTGCTGGCCGCGGTCCAAGACCTCCGACCCGGCCTCCACAGCTATATGGCCAACTCCGGCCTGCTCCCGGCGCGCCAGGCCGTGGCCCACCATTTGAGCCGGGTCCACCATCTGGACTTTAAGACCGACGACGTCATCCTCACCTGCGGTGCCGCCGGGGCCCTCAATGTTATTCTCAGGGTCCTGCTGGACCCCGGCGATGAAGTGGTGGTCTTTGCCCCCTTCTTCCCGGAGTACCTTTTTTATGCCGATAACCACGGGGGCGTGGCCAAGGTGGTGGAAACGGATGAGCACTTCCAACTGGACCTCAACCGGTTGGAGCAGGCCCTGACTCCCCGGACCCGGGCGGTGATCATCAACTCCCCCAACAACCCCACGGGGCAGGTTTACGAAGCCGAGGCCCTGAAAGAACTGGGACGGTTTCTCACCCACCATTCCGGCCGCCACGGCCGCCCCGTCTACCTGGTGGCGGACGAACCTTACCGGCGCCTGGTTTACGACGGCCTGGAGCTGCCCAGCATCTTTGCGGCCTACCCCAACACCCTGCTGGCCACCTCGTTTTCCAAGGATCTTTCCATTCCCGGGGAACGCCTGGGCTACGCGGCGGTGAGCCCCCGGGCGTCAGGCCGGGGGGAACTGGTCAGCGGTCTGGTGCTGGCCAACCGCATCCTGGGATTCATCAACGCGCCGGCCCTGATGCAGCGGGTGGTGTCGCATCTCCTGGAGGTGTCGGTGGACATGGGCTACTATGCCCGTCGCCGGGACCTGTTCAGTGAGGTGCTGGAGCAAGCGGGCTATGACTTTGTCAAACCCCGGGGAGCTTTTTACTTTTTTCCCCGGGCTCCCGGTGGTGATGATTTGGCCCTGGTGTCCCGGCTGAAAGAAGAGAATATCCTGGTGGTGCCGGGCCGGGGCTTCGGACGGGCCGGCTATTTCCGCCTGGCCTTCTGCGTGCCGGAGGAGGTCATCCGCCGCGCGGCCCCGGGTTTTGCCCGGGCCAGGGGTTGAGGGAATTATGGCCAAACGCCAGCCGTTACCTAAGCCGGTGGCCGTCCGGGAGGTCCTTAAAGGGTTGATGAAACCCCTGGACTGGGATAACCTGGGACAGCGCAGCCGTATCCGCCAGGTGTGGGAAGGGGCGGTGCCGCCGCCGTTGTTGCCCCACACCCGGCTGTTGGAGGTCCGCCGCCGGGAACTTTGGGTGGAGGTAAGCGCCGGGACCTGGGGTCAGGAGCTGCAGTTCCTGAAACCCGGCATTTTAAGGGAACTGGAAAAGGTCTTCGGTCCCGGGGTGATTCGGGACCTGCGGTTCCGGATCGGATCCGGAAAATAAGGAGTTACGGGTAGAAACGGGCCCCCCAGCCCACCAGCTTCGGGAGCAACTACTGATGCCGCCGCTAATCTTATTGGTTGACGATGATCCGCTCATTCGCTCTCTGGGAAAGGAACTTCTGGAGCACCTGGGGTATAAGGTGGAAACGGCCAGTGACGGCCGGGAAGCCTTGGAATGTTATCACCGTCTGAAGGGCGTGGACTTGGTGATCCTTGATTATTACCTGCCGGATCGAGACGGTCTGAAAGTCCTGGATGATTTGCGGGCGTTTGACCCGGGAGTGCGGGTCCTGGTGGCCTCCGGTTATTTTTCCACCCAGGAAGTGGACCGGATTAAAGCGACGGGGGCCGCGGGCTTTATCTATAAGCCGTATCGGTTGTCGGAGTTGGAGAACCGGATTCGCCTGGTTTTACAGGGGGCATCGGGTTTTTAGCCAACTGCGGCCCCTGCCATTCGAAACAGAGGAGGGCGGCGCTGGCCCGGTTCAGGCAGACCGTCTCCCGCCACCTGGGTCCCAGGAGATCCCCGGCGAATTTCTGCATATACTCCAGAGAAGGAAAATGGGCCGCAATCAGCCACAACCGCCGGGGGAGCTTTCCCTGGGCAGCCGGCATGGCCATGTCGGTTTCCCCGCACGACTTACCCCAACAGATGTTCTTCCAGGGTCGGTGCCAGTAGTACTTGAACGGGGGAACGGCAAAATAATAGACATAGACCCAATCCTGGGGCTGCAGCCGTTTCTGCAGATAGGTCACCAGGGGCTGAATCTCTTCCCGGTTGTTAGTGGGATACAGGTTTTCTTGGACTACGTTCAGGGGGTTCACAGCCAGCAGCAGGAGACCGGTGAGGGCTAAGGCCAGGAATCTTTGCCGTTTTTCCCAAAGCCGGCTGAGAATGGCTGTCAGTCCCACGGCCGCCAGCAGGTAGAGCACCGGCGCGCTGAAAAGCATCAGGCGATTGCCGCCGTAATGGGCCATAAAGGGGTAGCGGTGCAGGGCCGAGGCCCCCAGGGCCAGGAGCAGCGGGCCTCCCAGATAGAGGCAGGCGTGGCGGCAACCTTGCCGGAGGCAGGTCAGGATGCCGGCCAGGATTAAGGGCAGGCCCCAGAAAAGACCCCATTCACCGAAAAAATATCCGAAGTAACGCTGGAAAGCCGCGCCCAGCCACCCCAGAAAAGCCACCGGCCCGGAGAAATTCGGGAAATCTTGGGCCCAATAGGCCACCAGTTCCGGGTCCACCTGCCCCCGAAGAAAGAGAAAATACCAGGTGGCAAAGGCTGCGGCCCAGACGCCGCCTAAAAGCGCCACTTTCAACCGCGGCCCGGAGGGCAGGATAAACCACAGAGTCACCCCGGCCACCGGCAGGATAAAGATCAAGGTATGAGAAAAACCCAGGCCCAGAGTTCCGGCCAACCCTAAGGCCAGCCAGACCCACTTGCTTTCCCGTTGCCGCAACCGCTCCACCAAAAGAAAGATGAGCACCGCAAAGAAGGCGTCACCGCTATACTGTTTCAACTCCTTGGCGTAATAAACCATGACGGGGGAGAAGCCCACCAGGGCCAGGGCCAAGACAGACGCGGCCCGGGAGGTTAAGGAGCGGGCCAGGGGCCAGAAGAGGACCAGGGTCCCCAGGCCGAAGAAGAGGGAGAGGGAGCGGAGAACCGCTTCCCCATGGCCCCACACCTGGGCCAGGGCCCAGACGGTGAGCAGATATAGGGGCGGGGTGGATTGGCTGGCGGCCAGAGCCGCCTGGGGGGAGCCTTTCAGCGCGGCCAGGGCGACCCAGGCTTCGTCGGTCCAGAGGTCCCGTCCTCCCAGGGCGTAGACGCGGAAAAAGGCCGCCAGCCCGAAAATGAGCAGCAAAGTCAAACCGACCCACGAAGGCCGGAAATTTATCCGAGACCACAGGCGCGGCAAAGTGTAGGGGATCGCTCCGGAATTGAGTTAGTTCTCTTGTTATATATGGTAAAAATTTTGGGAAAAGTAAAGAGATTATTTGTTATTTCCCGGGCCAAAGATTAATCTTTACTTTATGATACCTGCCGTCCCCAGCCCTCCATTCCGCTCCTGTCTCTGGCCGCCCCCGGTTCTCCCCGGGGAGGCGGTGGCGGTGGCCGCGCCCGCCAGCCCGGTTTCCCGGGAGGATTGGGATAAGGGAGTGGCTATTCTTAAAGATTGGGGCTTTAAGGTGGTGTGCGGCCTGGAGGTCTTTGAGACTCGGAGTTGGGGGGTGGAGACCGACCGGCGCTTGGCCGCCAGATTCCTGGAAATCTGGCAGGAGGCGGAGGTGAAAGCCATCGTCGGGGCCCGGGGTGGTTACGGCTCCCTGAAAGTCCTGCCCCATCTGGAACTGGCGGCCCTGGAAGCCGTCCCTAAGCGTCTGGTGGGCTTCAGCGACCTCACCAATCTTCTCTGGCACCTGCACCATGGTCTGGGCCTGGTCACCTTTCACGGCCCCACCGTGGCCCACCTCCCGGTGCTCACCCCTGCCGCCCGTGAGAGTTTCTGGCACTGGCTGACGGCCCCGGGACCGCAAACGGTTACTTTTTCGGATTTAACGCCGTTGCTCCCGGGAAGCGCCGAAGGAGTGCTGGCCGGGGGCAACCTCACCACCCTCTGCCATCTTTTGGGCACTCCCTTTGCTCCCCGTTTCCGGGACTATATCCTCTTCCTGGAAGACCAGAACGAGGCCTTGTACCGCCTGGACCGCCTGCTCCACCACCTGCTGCTGGCCGGGGCTCTGGAAGGGGTCAAAGGCGTGGTTCTGGGCGCGTTCACCGGCTGCGGCAGTTCCCGGGAAAATCTCCTCCAAGTCCTGGCCACGGCCCTGGCGCCCCTGAAAGTGCCGGTACTGGCAGGCCTGCCCGTGGGCCACCAGCCGGACAACCATACCCTGCCGTTAGGGGTGCGGTCCCGGCTTGACAGTCAAAACGGGACCTTGACCTTGGCCCCTTGATCCCCGCCCTGAAAAAAGCTGCTCCCCAGCGTCACCCAAAAAATCCTATCCCCAGATTGACAAGCCCTTTTTGCATCTTATTTTTTCCACATAAACCAATCAGCAGCTAAGGAGGGATTATGGCGAAAAAAGTCTATACCTGTGCCACCTGCGGGGCTTTGGCGGAAGAGCCCGGCCATCTCTGCAATCCTGCGGGAGAGCCCATGACCTGCGCTTATTGCGGAGAAAAGGCAGCCCATACCAAGCATTTCTGCAAAGGCAAGCTGGAAGACATCAAATACGTCTGCGACCAGTGCGGCCGCCTGTCCACCTCCGCCGATCTGCTCTGCAAACCCAAGGAGGTGCCCACCAGCTAACCCCACTGCGGCGGTATAGGGCTTGCAGGGAATACCGCTTGCAACCGCGAGGAGCCGGGGGAGACGCCCCCTGGCTTCTTTTTTGGGGGGGAAAAGGGAAAGAGGGAAAGAGGGAAAAAGGGGAAAAGGATTTGGTGTTTTTTTTCCGTTTTTTTACCTTTCCCCTTTTCCCTTTTTTACCTTTCTCCTCTGTCCATTACCGGAAATGGCAGGCCACCCAGTGCCCCACCGCGGTTTCCCGGTACTCCGGGATTTCGTCCCGGCAAACGGGCAACTGGGCTTCAGGGCAGCGGGGATGGAAGGGGCAACCGGAGGGGAGATTAATGGGGCTGGGGGGGTCCCCCTTGAGCTCCGGGGGCTTAAAGGGCCGCTCCGGGTCCGGCAGCGGCACGGCGGCCAGCAGGGCCTCGGTGTAAGGGTGGAGCCGGGCCGAGTCAAAGACCGCGCGGGGGGCCAGTTCCACCAGGCGGCACAGGTACATGACCGCCACCCGGTCGCTGATCTGGGAGATCACGCTTAAATCGTGGGAGATGAAGAGATAGGTGAGGCCGTGGCGCTTTTGCAGGTCTGCCAATAGATTGAGGATTTGCGCCTGGATGGAGACGTCCAGGGCGGAGACCGGCTCATCGGCCACGATGAGCTTGGGCTTTAAGGCCAGGGCCCGGGCCACGCCTAAGCGCTGGCGCTGGCCGCCGCTGAATTCATGGGGGTAGCGGTCCAGGTGCTCCGCGCCCAGACCCACCTCCTCCAGGAGTGCCGCCACCCATTGCCGCCGCTCCGCCTTGGCGCCCAGGTTGTGGATGATATAGGGCTCCTCCAGGATCTGGCGCACCATCATCCGTGGATTCAGGGAAGAATAAGGGTCCTGAAAGACGATCTGCATCTGCCGGCGCAGTTGTTTCAAGCGGGCCTTGGGCAGGGCGGTCACCTCTTCGCCCTCAAACCGGACCCGGCCCCGGGTGGGGGAGAGCAGGGCCAGAATGAGGCGGCCCAGGGTGGACTTGCCGCACCCGGACTCACCCACCAGACCCAGGGTCTCCCCGGCCATCACGGCGATATTCACCCCCTCCACCGCCTGGAGCAGCGGCCCCCGGCCCCAAGGCCCGGCCAGGCGGAAGTAACGGCTTAAGTCTTTGGTTTCCAGCAGAGTTTCGGTCATAACTTGTCACGTCCTGCTTGTCTGTCCTGTTGACGCCGATCCGTGACGTCCTGGACAAAGCCCTCGTAATAAAGAACTTCTCCTTCCTCATCTTTAACCATCCGGGCATTGATGGAGACCCGGATACGGCTACCGTCTTGCCGGTACATTTCGGCTTCGAAGCCTTTGATGAAGCCGGTGTCCTTCAAGGTTTGCGTAAAATCGTTCCGACGCTGGGGATCGACATATAGTTGCCGGCTGATATCGGCGACGCTATCCAGCATTTCCTCGGCCGAGCCGTAACCGAAAATCCGTGCCATGGCCGGATTGACGCTGAGAAATTGCCCTTCGGGGGTGCTCTGAAAAATGCCTTCCACCGCGTTGTCAAAGATGCCCCGGTACTTGGCCTCCGCCAGTTTAAGGGCCTTCTCCATCTTTTTGCGTTCAGTGATATCCTGGATCATGGCCATCTTGGACATGGTGCCGTCGGGGTGCTTAATGGGTGTGTTCACCACATAATACCAATGCTTGTCTTTGGGGCTGCGCACTTCCCAGCGCACGGTCTCGCCCCGGAAGACCCGTTCATTGACGCACCAGGGGCAGACTCCCTCCAGGTCGTGCAGGGCCTTATAACATTTCTGTCCCAAGGGGTAAGAGCCCAAGCGTTCGATAAAATGCTGATTCATGAACTCTATTTCGTAGTCCTGGGAACAGATATAGATGAAGCCGTCGAAGGCTTCGATGATGGCGGCGAACTGAGCCCACAAATCCCGCCAGGATTCAGACAGCCGCTGATATTTGGTCACCGCCTTGGTCAGGTCGGCGATGGTCTGATCCATCCCGGCCAATTCTTCTAAGATTTCTTCTTTATTCTTGGGGCCGTCGGCCATATTCAATCCTCAACTTCTCACTTCTACAGTCTCGGGCGGGAAAGCGAAGCGCCTCCCGCCTTCAGTCTGCCCCCAGGCGGGAGGCGTGCCACTTTCCCGCCCGACAATTGTTATTAATATTAAGCATAATTCCAACAACGCACCTGGTGTCCCGGTTCCACCTCCACCCAGGGGGGGGGCTCTTGGCACTGCTCCCGGGCCTCGGGGCAGCGATCCATAAAGAGGCAGCCGGTGGGCGGGGCTTCCAGGCCGGGGACCTGGCCCCGGATGGCCGCCAGCTTTTCCCCGGGCGGCTGGTGAAAATCCAGGCGGGGTACTGCGGCCAACAGGCTCCGGGTATAGGGGTGGGCCGGATTTTTGTAGAGTTCCTTCGTCGCGGCCTGTTCCATGATGGCCCCGGCGTACATCACCGCCACCCGCTCCGTGGTCTGGGCCACGATCCCCAGGTTGTGGGTGATGAAGAGCACGGCCAGGCCCATTTCCTCTTTGAGGTTTTTGAGCAGGGCCAGAATCTGGGCCTGGATGGTGACATCCAGGGCGGTGGTGGGTTCATCGGCGATCAAGATTTCCGGCTCGCAGGCCAGGGCCATGGCGATGAGCGCCCGCTGGCGCAAACCCCCGGAGAGTTCGTGGGGGTATTGCTTAAGGCGGCGCTGGGCCTCCGGCAGCCCCACCCGGGTCAGGGCCTGGCCCGCGGCCTGCCAGGCGTCCTGGTGGCTCAAGCCCCGGTGCAGGCGCAGGGCTTCGGCCACCTGCTCGCCGATGGTAAAGACCGGGTTGAGCGCGGTCATGGGCTCCTGAAAGACCATGGCGATGCGATTCCCCCTGATCTCCCGGAGCCGGGGCTCGGATAAGGTCTGCAGATCCTCCCCCGCGAACCTGATCTCGCCGGTCATGTCCGCGTGGGTGGCGGGGAGCAGGCGCAAAATGGAGAGGGCGGTCACGGTTTTGCCGCAGCCCGATTCCCCCACCAACCCCAGGGTTTCCCCGGCGTCAAGATCGAAGCTCACGCCGCCCACGGCCCTAAGAAGGCCGGCGGGGGTGTCGAAATGGACCTGGAGGTCCCGGATTTGCAAGAGAGGGGAGGGCGCGGCCGGGGTCAACCTGGGGACCCCTCGGCCAGGGGCAATCGGATGGTGAAGGTGGAGCCTTGGCCCGGGGTGCTGTCGGCCAGGAGGCAGCCGCCGTGCTGTTCCTTGACAATAAAGTTGCAGATGGCCAGACCCAGGCCGGTGCCTTTTTCTTTGGTGGTGAAGTAAGGTTGGAAGATATTGGCCGCCACGTCCGGGGCCATGCCTTCCCCGGTGTCGGTGATGCTGATTTCCAAGTCAGGCCCGTTGACCCGGGTGGCGACGGTGAGTTCGCCCCCCCGGGGCATGGCCTCCACCGCGTTTTTAATGAGATTGATCAATACCTGGCGAATCTGCTTAGGGTCGAAGTTCACCTGGGGCAGGGGGCCGTCCTCCTGGCGTTTCACCTGAATATGGTGTTCCTGGAAGTTCTCCTGGAAGAACTCCAGGACCTCGGCCAGGAGGGGCTCGACCCGGCCCAGGGTTTTGTGGGACTCAGACGGCCGCGTAAAGTCCCGCATCTCCGCCACCATCCCTTCCAGCCGCCCCACTTCCTCGGCGATGATGGACAATTTCTGCCGGGCCTTGTCATCCAGTTCCGTGGCCTTAATGAGCTGGCGGGCGAAACCGCCGATGATCAGCAGGGGATTCTTGATCTCATGGGCGATGTGGGTCACGGTGTTGCCCACCGCGGCCAGGCGCTCGGACTGGAGCAGGCGGTCCTCCATCTCCTTGGTCTCCGTGATGTCCCGGATGACCCCGGTGAAATAGAGGTTGCCCCGCACCTCGGCCACGGAAAAGGAGATGCTCATGGGAAATTCCGTGCCATCCCGGCGCTGGGCGTTGAGGCGCACGTGTTTGCCGATGAGATGGGCCTGGCGGGTGGCCACGTAGCGGCGCACGTATTGCTCATGCACTTCTTTATGGGGGGGAGGAATAATGAGCTTCAGGTTCTGGCCCAGGGCTTCCTCCCGGGTGTAGCCCAGTATCTGCTCCGCGCCCTGATTGTAGCCGATGATAATATGGTCTTCGTTAATGGTGACGATGGCGTCCGTGGCGCTGTTGATGATGCCGGCGTTGATTTCCTGCTTCTGGCGCAACTCCTGGAGTTGACAGAGCAGGGCCTCCAACATCCGGGCCTGGGGGCCGGAGACAAACGGCGCCTCGCCCAGGTCCGGAGCTAGTTGTTCCCCGTCCAGGATGATATCGAATCCCGCGGGTTGCCTTTCTTTCAGGACTTGGCGTAACTCCGCCGGGGAAAGGGAGGCCACCCCTTGAAAGACTTCCAGTTCCACCGGCGGATACCCTTCCAAGGAGAAGGGTAAAGAGACCACCTGACAAGCAGGGGCCTCATGGCTGCTGATAATAGCGATGCGAATCGGGGGGGGCTTTTCACTCATCACTGGCTGCATTAGCAGAGGAGGCAGGCCTTTCCCTGGTCTGCCTCCTCAAAAGGGAGTCCGGGATATGGGCGAGATGATTCCTCCCGTCGCCGGGCCCCTTCTTCATCCCTCAAAAGCCTTAAAGACCAGGGAAGCGTTGGTGCCGCCAAAACCGAAGGAGTTGGACAGAACATGGCGAATTTGGGCTTCCCGGGGTTTGAAGGGCACATAATCAAAGCCCTGGCACTGGGGATCGGGATGGTCCATATTGATGGTGGGGGGAATGATGCCGTGCTTCAAGGCCATAACGGAGAAAATGGCCTCCACTGCGCCCGCGGCCCCCAGCATATGCCCGGTCATGGATTTGGTGGCGCTGATCAGCGGCCGGTGCTTGGTATCTTTATAAATCTGGAGCAGGGCCTGGGTCTCATTCCGGTCCCCCACGGGGGTGGCGGTGGCATGGGGGTTGATATAATCCACCTCCTCGGGGGAGATACCGGCGTCCTTCAAGGCCAATTTAATGCAGCGCTTGGCCCCCTCGATGTGGGGGTCGGTGATATGATGGGCGTCACCGGTCATCCCGAAACCGATGATCTCCGCATAGATGTTGGCCCCCCGGCGCAGGGCGTGCTCCCTTTCCTCCAACACCAGGACCCCGGAGCCTTCCGACATGACAAAACCGTTGCGGTCGCTGTCGAAGGGCCGGCTGGCCTTATCGGGTCGGTCATTGAACCCCGTGGCCAGGGCCCCCATGCGATAGAATCCAGCCACAGTCAAGAGAGTGATGGCTGCTTCCGTGCCCCCGGTGGCCATCAGGTCCGCCTCCCCCATCTGGATGGAGCGATAGGCCATGCCGATGGCATGCGCCCCGGCGGCGCAGGCAGTGGATAGGGCCATGTTGGGGCCTTTGGCCTTGAAGCTGATGGAAACGTTGCCCGCGGCCAAATTCGGGATCATCTTGGGCACCAGAAAGGGGGACACCCGGCGCACCCCTTCCTGAAGGAGTTTGATAATCTGCTCTTCCCAGGAGCCGACGCCGCCCATACCGGTGGCAATGATCACACCGGCCCGCTCCGGATCCTCTTTTTCCAGATCCAGACCGGAGTCCTGGACCGCCTCCAGACTGGCGGCCAGGGCAAATTGGGTGAACCTGTCCGTATATTTAATCTGCTTCAAATCTTCTTTGGACGGCTTTTCCTTCCGGGACTGGAGAAATTCCTTCAGATCAAAATTTTCGACCTGTCCGGCAATCAGAGGAAAATCATCGGGTAAGGGGTGATGTTCAATGAGAGAATCCAAGTAACTGCTTAAATTAGTGACTCGCCGCACTCCGGATTGGCCTGCCAGCAGACGCTCCCAGACCGTGGGCACGTCTAAGCCCATGGAGTTGATGAGCCCAACGCCGGTTATCACTACCCGGCGTAAGTCCAAATTTTGCTTCTTGGACATAAATCATCCTCCTCCAAGGGTCAGGGGCATACCGTCAAGGATAAACTTTAAACCGCCGGGCCCGGTCAACGAACCCTCGTCTTTATCCGGTTAGCCATCGGAAGCTCTTAAAACCCTTGTTATGTGTCCAAAAATGCTAGAATCCGTCTGCCTCTGCCTATCTTCGGGAACCAAGAGCCGCAGGTCAGACTTTTGTTATTCCGGGGTCGGATCGGGGGTTTAACCCCGGAGCATAGCTGGCATTTTAAATTACCCCGGCGACTATTGCAATGTCTAATTCCGACGAGGTCTCCGGGGGTAAAAAGGGCCTCAGGGCAGGAAAAAACGCGACCCATCCATGTGCAAATGTGCTATCATGTCGCGCAAGGAACGCAACCCCGGGTTCGTTACCTCTCAATCCGGCAGACCCAGTTCGGATTAACTATGAACTGCTGCCTTCATTCTAAGAAAAAAACCAAAAACCGAAAAATTAGCCAATGCGCTCTCAGGTATCCACCTATTCCGGCCATCGCCTCCATGAACGCCCTTTAAGTTTCACCTGGAAAGAGCAGCGGCTGGAAGTCCGGGAAATCCTGGCGCGAGGGTATGAACCTGAGTCTCTTTTTTTCAAGGTGAAGGCCGCAGATGGCGGTGTCTATTTATTGCGATACCAATGGAGCACGGATTCCTGGGAGGTTTGGGATTGCGCATCGCGGGGCCGGGATACCGTCTAACCTAGGAAGAATTCAGTTTACATTCCGATAAATCTTACGGTACAATAGGATATTTGGGGGAGCCACCCCTCTGGACCGAAAATTCCTGGACTCAGAAAATTCATCTTCATAACGAGGACCGGCTAATGAAATGTCGAGTGAACCCCAGCTATATGGAGCAACTATATTCGTTTTATTCCCCGTTTTATGATTATGTTTTCGGCAAATTACTGGAGCCTGGACGCCGCCGGGCCTTCCATTTCTTGGACAGAAGGCCGCACCAAAGGATCCTGGAGATCGGCATCGGCCCCGGCTCCACCCTGGAGAAATATCCACCCCGCACCAAGCTGACGGGCATCGATATTTCCGCCCCCATGATCGAGCAGGCCCGGAAAAGAGCGGCCCAGTTGAACAGCGGCAGCACCTTTGATCTTCATGTCATGGATGCTTCCAGCCTGGAGTTTCCGGATAATCTTTTTGACGCGGTCATTTCCGCCTATGTCATCACCACCGTCCAGGACCCCCATAAAGTTTGCCGGGAGATTCTCCGGGTGGTGAAACCGGGGGGACAGATCATTATTGTCAATCACACTCGCAGCCCCAACGGCCGCGTCTTGGGCAAAATCGAGGATTTGCTGGCTCCGGTTTGTGTCCGCATCGGCTTTACCACCGACCTGGATGTGATTCGCGTAATGCGAGAGGTGGGGATGAAAGTGAATCAAGCCGTCCGCTGCAACTTGATGAACACCGGGCGGATCATCATGGCCACCAAGAGTTGAGGGAGGTTGCCGCCTGGAGCCCTCCATCCCCAGGAAGCCCCCTCACTTCATCCCCTTTCTGCTATCCTCTGATTTAATGGCATTTGGGGTAGTTCGAGCACTTTTCTAAATTATTTGGGAAAGTGCTCATCCCTTTCTTTTTGGGAGGAGATAGAGATGAAAATCGATAAAAAATCTTTTGTTACTATAGATTATCTGATTCGTCTGGGGGAACAGGATTATTATCCGCCGGACGGCCGGCCTGAGGAGATTTCTTTCTGCATGGGCTGGGGGGTAATGCCGCCGGGCCTGGAAGAAGCCCTGTTGGGACTGGAGGAGCAAGCCCAAAAAGTGGTGCGGCTTGCGCCCGCGGAGGGTTATGGCGAAGCGGATCCGGAAATGATCATGGAAGTGCCCCTGACGGATTTCGCCCCTGACATAGAGCTAAAGCCCGGCCAGGTATTTGAGACCGTGGACGATGACGGCCAGCCGGTCTATTTCCTGGTCCAGGAGTTGCGGCCCGAGACCGCCATCATCGATTTCAACCACCCCCTGGCAGGCAAAGAACTGGAGATTTCCTTCACGGTGCGGGGAGTCAGGGAAGCCACCCAGGAGGATTTACAGCACCAACCGGCCTGCGAGTGCGAAGGAGGCCCCCACCAGCATTGAGGGCGGAGGATTGCAGAACATGACCTTCCCCTGGGTAGGACATTACGACCCGGGAGTGCCCCAGGAGATCGGGCCGGTTTCCGGGACCATCCCCCAATTGCTACTCCAGGCGGCCCAAAGATCACCCCAGTCTCCGGCCTTGGCCTTTTTAGGGCGGACTATTACTTACGGGTCCCTGGCCGAGCAGACGGCCCGTCTGGCCCAGGCCTTCCGCCACCTGGGAGTGGCCCCCGGGGAGCGCCTCGCCTTCCTGCTCCCCAATTGCCCCCAATTGGTGATGACCTTGCATGCGGCCCTGTGCCTGGGGGCGGGGGCGGGGCCCTTAAACCCCCTGCTCACCCCCAAGCAGATCAACTACCAGTTGACGGACTCCGG
>JAQTXE010000304.1 GCA_028688935.1 Syntrophales bacterium | reverse complement strand
GTCTCGTCTTCCAGACTTATGCCCTGTTCCCCCACCTGACGGTGGCCCAAAATGTCTCTTTCGGCCAGAAACGGTATTGGAGTTGGCGCCTGCCTGCCAGGGAACGGTCGCGCCTGGAAGAGGTGTTGGAGGTCTTTGAGCTGACATCCTTTAAAAACAGCCTGCCCCGGGACCTTTCCGGGGGCCAGCGCCAGCGGGTGGCCCTAGCCCGGGCCCTCATCCGCCGCCCCAAACTGTTGCTTTTAGATGAACCCTTTTCAGCCCTGGATGCCCTGCTCCGGGCCAAGATGCGCCAGGAGCTCTTGCGGATCAAAGAGCGCTTCACCATTCCGGTCATGCTCATCACCCATGACCCCGAAGACGTGGCGGCCCTGGCGGAAACCCTAGTGGTTTTCGATTACGGCCGGGTGCGGCAAATAGTGGCCGCGCCCCAAGAGCAGAGTTCGGAAAACCTGCTCGCTTCTCTATCCTCTTTGGCTGCCGTCCCCTCCCACTGACTCCTCCTCCGCCCCCGTCTTAAGAAAAAAATGTTGCAAAAATCTCCCGATTTATTTATTTCTTCGCTATTCTTATAGACAGATATCGACACTGCTCTTCAGGAGAAAAACATGAGAAACAAGCCTTTATTAGGGGTCTTGGCGATGGTGGCCTGCCTGCTCTGGGGGGCCGCGGTCAACGCGGGGGACAAACCCGCCGCGGTTTACGGCAGCGGCGCGCAGAAGTTTTCCCTGGCCACGGGCAGCCCGGGGGAATTGGGGCTGCTAAAGGTCCTGGCGGAGACCTTCGCCAAAGCGAACAACACCCAGATGGCCTGGTACAAAGCCGGGTCCGGAAAGTCCTTGAAACTTTTAAAAGATAAAAAAGTGGACATGATCATGGTGCACGCGCCCGCGGCGGAAAAGCAAGCGGTGCAAGACGGTTGGGCCACCAAGCGCACGCTCCTGGGCTCCAACGAATTTTTCCTCGTCGGCCCGGCCAATGATCCGGCAAAAATCGCGGCCGCCAAAGACGTCCCGGAGGCTTTCCGGCGCATCGCCAAAGCCAAGGCCAAGTTCTTCTCCCGGGGGGATAATTCCGGGACTCATAAAAAAGAATTGAGCATCTGGAAAAAGGCGGGTATCCAGCCCCAGGGCCCCTGGTACGTGGTCACCAAGGATTTCATGACCGCCACCCTGAAGCGGGCCGATAAAGAAAAGGGTTATTTCATGGTGGACAGCAGCACCTGGGTGGCTGAGAAAAAGAAGGTCCCCAATCTGAAAATTCTCTTCAAAGGCGACAAGATGCTGGTGAATACCTACCATGCCCTGGTGCAACCCCCGGGAGCCACCCCCGGCGCGGCCACGGCCGCCAAGTTCATCGACTTTGTGGCCTCACCCCAGGGGCAAAAGATCATTAAGGATTACGGCAAGAAACGTTTTGGCGCAGGGCTATACAATGATGCGGCCTATGCCAAGCAATACGATCATTAAACTTCACGGGTGAGGCCGGATAAATATACCTTTCAGGCGCAAGACAACCAACAAGGAGAAACATAATGAGTAAAAGTCTATTGATCTTGGCGTTATTAGGATTTCTTTGCGTAGCCGCCACCGTCTCCGCGGCCACCCGGATCAAATGCGCCTCCACCACCAGTACCCAGAACTCGGGGCTGTTCGATTATCTGCTGCCCATCTTCGAGAAAAAGACGGGCATCAAGGTGGACGTAGTGGCCGTGGGCACCGGCGCGGCCCTCGAGATCGGCAAGCGGGGCGACGCCGACGTGGTCATGGTCCACGCCAAGAACCAGGAATTAAAGGCCGTGAAAGAAGGCGCCTTCGTCAACCGCCATGATCTGATGTACAATGATTTCGTCATCATCGGTCCGGCCAATGATCCTTTGAAGATCAAGGGCCTGAAGTCCGCGCTGGAGGCCTTCAAGAAAATCGCGGCCGGAGGCGGGCCCTTTGTTTCCCGGGGTGATAAATCCGGGACCAATACCAAGGAACTGGCTATCTGGAAGGCTGCGAAAACCGACCCCAAGGGGAAGAAATGGTACCTGGAAGTGGGCCAGGGCATGTCCAAAACCCAGCGCATCGCCAACGAGAAGCGGGCCTATACCCTTACCGACCGGGGCACCTGGCTGGCCACCAAGGACAAGGACAAGCTGGAGATGGTCATCGTCACCGAAGGGGACCCCGTCCTCTTTAATCAATATGGGGTCATGGCGGTGAACCCCGAGAAACATAAAAATGCTAAATATAAAGAGGCCATGATCTTCATTAACTGGCTCATCTCCCCGGAAGGCCAGAAGACCATCGCTGCATTTAAGGATAAACGCGGCAACCAGCTTTTCACTCCCAATGCGAAGTAGTCGATAATTTTGGGGGACGGGGGTGTAGGGACGGGTTTTAAACCCGCCCTTACGATCCTTACCCCCAAACCCCTTCCCCAATCCCATATGGTTTTTTGATAAAGCATGGATACCATTTTCCAGGGATTTATCAGCGCCTTTAAGCTAATGGCCGCGCTGGATCCCACTCTGCTGCAAATCATCTGGCTCTCCTTGAAGGTCTCGGGGGGAGCCCTGGTGCTGGCTATCCTCCTGGGCCTGCCCCTGGGGGCCCTGCTGGCCCTGAAACGCCTGCCCCTCCGGGGGCTGATCCTTAGCGTCGTCAATACGGGCATGGGCCTGCCGCCGGTGGTGGTGGGCCTTTTTGTCTATCTGCTCCTTTCCCGGAGCGGCCCCCTGGGGTTTATGGAACTCCTCTATACCCCCGGGGCCATGATCATTGCCCAGTTCGTCCTCGCCTGCCCCATCGTCACTTCCCTGTCCCATACCGCCATCGTCAACGTCAATCCCATCATCCGGCAGGCGGCCCGGGTCCTGGGGGCCAACCCCCTGCAAGAGGCCCTGACCGTTATCCGGGAAGCCCGCTACGGGATCATGACCGGGGGTATCGCCGGCTTGGGCCGGGTGACCGCGGAAGTGGGCGCGGTGCTCATGGTGGGGGGCAACATTGCCGGTTATACTCGGGTGATGACCACCACCATCGCTTTAGAAACGGATAAAGGAAATTTCGACCTGGCCATTGCCTTAGGCGTCATCCTGCTAGGCCTATCGCTCATAATCAACGTGGCTCTCCGGGCCTTCCAGAGGTTGGGCCGGGCCTCCTCCGGGGTGGTGTTATGGGATTGAGCCTGGAGCTTGCCGGTATCTACAAAACCTATAACGGCCACGAGATTCTCCGGGATTGTTCCTGGGTCTTTGAGGAGGGGTTGACCTACGCCCTGATGGGCCTCAACGGCACGGGCAAGTCCACCCTTCTAAGAATCTGCGCCCTGCTGGAGACCCCGGACCAGGGCCGGGTCAGCTATCTGGCGGATCAAAAACCCCTGGCCCCGGATTTGGAGTTAAGGCGCCGCCTGACTCTGCTGCTCCCGGGAGTCGGGGTTTTCAACACCTCGGTCTTTAATAATGTAGCCTACGGTTTGAAAATCCGGAGCGTCAAGCGGCGGGAGATTGAAAAAAGGGTAATGGCGATTCTAGACGTGGTGGGTCTGGCGCATAAAAGGCGGGAGCGGGCCCTGGACCTTTCCACCGGCCAGGCCAAGCGCTTAGGCTTGGCCCGGGCCATGGTCCTGGAACCGGAGGTCATTTTGCTGGACGAGCCCACGGCCTCCATTGATCAGGAAAACACCGAAATCATCGAAGGCATCATCAGGAAGATGAAGGCGGAGGGTAAGGCCACCATCATCCTGGTGACCCATGATCCGGCCCAGGCGGCGAGGCTGGGGGATAAGCTACTCCTCATACAGGACGGCAGGCTGCTGCCCGGGTGAGGGGGCTATTTTCAATCAAAAGGTGGCACAGGCTTTCCAGCCTGTGCGGGTTTTTCGGCACAGCCTGGAAAGGCTGTGCCACTCAGTGCCATTCCACGTAATTCCGGTAGATAATAATGACGAATAGCAGGTACAAGCCGACGATCAGGGCCGAGTATCCAAAGACAAAATAAAGTACCCGGTACCAGGAAGGCGGCCCGGGAACCATGACCTCCTGCAGGCGCCCCTCTTCCTGGAGCCGGGCGATCCACAGGGGTTTTTCCTCCTGCTCCTTTTCCAACTCCACGCTGCCTGCAAACATGCATTCATTCATGGGGAACATGCCCCGGCGCAGATGGCCGACGGTGAAGTGGATGATGAAGATATAAAGCATGGCCAGCAACGCTTCCGCCCGGTGCAGCAGGACGAAGACGTTGAGGACCCAACCCGGCATAATACTGCTGGCCGCCAAGGGAAACATGAGGGGCAAGCCGGTTACGGCCAGAAGCGGCAAGCCCCAAAAAACCGCCCAGTAGTCAAACTTCTCCCAGTAGGTCCAGCGGTCGAAGGCCGGCGGCGGCCCCAGCCCGAAGAACCAGCGAATTTTTTGACTTAAATGGACCATGTCGGCCCGTCTGGGCACCAGGGAATCCGCGTCGAACAGGC
>JAQTXE010000303.1 GCA_028688935.1 Syntrophales bacterium | reverse complement strand
AATCTCCGCCCAAGGGCGGCCCTGGGCCACCTCCAGGATGGCGTAGTCAAATTCCCGGCGGGCTACAAAATCCACCTGGGGGCCCTTGTCCAGAGACTCCTGGGGGAGGACGCTCACCTGGGGACCCACCAGGCCCGCCAGCAGCTTGGGGTTTTCTTCCTTCAAGCGGGTAATGGTCGCCAGGTCGTGCTGAAAAGAAGGGCTGGTGGTGAACAGCACGGCCAGGTCGAAATCCTTAGCCATGGCCGCCACCTGGGACACCGACATATTTTCGGGGGGAGCGTCCACCACCCGGCTCTCGGGGATGAGTCCCGCGGGATAGCACAGCCAGGTGGGATACCAGAAGGAGGTCACCTCCCGGGTGGCCTGGTAGCGGGAACCCGCGCCGCCGTCAAAGTCTTGAAAAGAAGGAGGGTTAAGCAACAGGGTGCGTTTCATCAATTACCTCTTAAAATGCCGCAAACTTAACAATAGGCGGATATTATCCAAGACGCCGGGGTTTGTCCAGGGAAATGCCAGAATCAGAGATAACCCGGTCAGTTCTGAAAAAAAAGTTGCTTCTTTCTGGTCCTAAAGTTTGATTATACCCAAAATTGGCGGAAGGAACTTTCATCCAGGGTATAAAATAATTATCATTTGAGAAAAGCTATTTTGCGAATCACCAAAAACGAGAACCCATGCCCAAAGACATAACCGAAATCACCCTCACCCTGGACGGTCTGCACTGCGCCGCGTGCGTGGCCCGGGCGGAAAGGGCCCTGGCCGGGGTCCCCGGAGTGGAGCAGGCCCTGGTTAATCTGGCCACCCGTCAGGCCCGGGTCAGATACGACGCCGGACAAGCCAACATTAATAATCTCCAGACCGCGGTGCAGGAAGCCGGATACGCCGTCACCGGCTGGGCCCTGGAAGCCCCCCCGCCCCCTCCTCCGGAAATTGAGGCACAAAGCCTCAAGCGCCGCTTTCTCCTGGCTTTAGTCTTGAGCCTGCCCGTCTTCCTGGGGGCCATGGCGCCGCCCCTGCCGGGATGGCTGGGCTTAACGCCGTCACAGCTTGCTTATTTGCTCCTGCTGTTCACCACCCCGGTGCTGTTCTATTCCGGCGGCCCTTTTTTCCGGGGCGCCCTGATTTCTGCCCGCCATGGGGCGGCCAATATGGACACCCTGGTGGCCTTAGGCACCAGCGCCGCCTATTTTTACTCCGCCTGGGTGACCATCTGGCCCCAAAGCGTGGCGGCGCCGGGGACCACCCCGGACCTTTATTTCGACACCACGGCTATGATCATCACCTTTATCCTGTTAGGCCGCTGGCTGGAAGCCCGGACCCGGGGCCGGGCCTCCCAGGCCATCCGCCGCCTCTTTGACCTGGCCCCGCCCGCGGCACGGGTGCGCCGGGAGGGCCGGGAAGTAGAGGTGCCCCTGGAAGAGGTCCTGGTGGACGACCTGGTGGTGGTGCGCCCGGGGGAAAAGATACCGGTGGATGGAGTGGTGGTGGAAGGCGCCTCCAGTGTGGACGAATCCATGCTCACCGGCGAGAGCCTGCCGGTGGCCAAGGAAGTGGGCGGGGAAGTCTGGGGGGCTACTATCAATCAGCGGGGATTTCTGGTTTTTAAGGCCACCCGGGTGGGCCGGGACATGGTGCTCTCCCAGATCATCCGCTTGGTGGAAGAAGCCCAGACCAGCAAGGCCCCCATCCAACGCCTGGCGGACCGGGTGGCGGGGATCTTCGTGCCCGTGGTCATGGGCCTGGCCGCGCTCACCTTCCTGGGCTGGCTGATCTGGGGTCCGGCTCCGGCCCTGACTCCGGCCATCGTCAGCATGGTGGCGGTCCTCATCATCGCCTGCCCCTGCGCCATGGGCCTGGCCACCCCCACCGCGGTGATGGTGGGCTCCGGCCGGGGCGCGGAAATGGGAATTCTGCTGCGGGGCGGCGAACCCCTGGAGCGGGCCTACCGCCTGACCGCGGTGGTCTTTGACAAGACCGGCACCTTGACCCAGGGCCGTCCCCAGGTCACCGACATTCTGGCCTGGGAAGGCTGGCCGGAGGATCAAGTCTTGGCCTGGGCCGCGGCCGTGGAAGAAAAATCCGAGCACCCCCTGGCCGAGGCCGTGACCCACGCGGCCGTACACCGTCAACTAAAACTGCCGCCCTTGTCCGAGTTTGAGGCCGTTCCGGGCATGGGCGTCAAGGCCCGGATCAACGGCGCAGAGGTCCTTCTGGGCAACCTCGCTTTCTTGTGCCGGGAAAAGATTCCCCACCAGGACCTGGACCCTCACCAGGAGCGCCTGGCCCGGGAAGGGAAAACCACCATCTACCTGGTGGCCGGTGGCAAACCCGTAGGGGTGCTGGCCGCCGCGGACACCCTGAAACCTGGAGCCGCGGCCGCGGTGGCCGCCATCCAGGCCATGGGTTTGAAAGTCGTTCTCTTAAGCGGCGATAACCGCCTGGCGGTGGAGGCCGTGGGCAAAAGCGTGGGCATCTCCGAGGTGCTGGCGGAAGTCCTCCCCGGGGACAAGGCCCGGAAAGTGGCGGAACTCCAGGAAGCCGGGGGGATCGTGGCCATGGTGGGTGACGGCATCAACGACGCCCCGGCCCTGGCCCAGGCCGACGTAGGCATCGCCCTGGGCACCGGCGCGGACGTGGCCGCGGAAGCTGCGGACCTGACCCTGATCCGGGACGATTTAAACCTCATTCCCCAGGCCATCCTGCTTTCCCGGAAGATGATGCGCATCATCCGCCAGAACCTCTTCTGGGCCTTTTGCTACAACGTGGTGGCCATCCCCGGGGCCTCCCTGGGCCTGCTCAACCCGGCCATCGCCGCCCTCGCCATGGCCCTGAGTTCGGTGAGCGTGGTGACTAATAGCTTGCGGTTGAGGCGATTCGGCAGGAAAGAGCAGCAGGCTTGAGTAAGAATATTGCATAAGGTCCCTGAATCTATTAAGATTCTTTCAGGTGGAAAATTTCATGGATAAAATTGAGAAAATAGGGCGTGAGATAAAGGGGCTCTCCTCTTCTGAACTTGCGGCGTTTCGCAAATGGTTCCACAACTTCGATGCCGAGGCCTGGGACCGTCAGATCGAAGAGGAGCTCGAGGCCGGAAAATTTGATGCCTTGGCAGATCAAGCCCTTAGAGAATTTGCCGCCGGCAAAACCCGGGAAATGTGAAGCACTTTACTTCCCCTGCCTTCTGGGTCTGCTATAAATCCTTGCCCAAGCCTGTGCAGCGACTTGCCGATAAAACCTTTTCTCTCCTGAAAAAAGACCCATTTCATCCCTCCCTGCATTTTAAAAGAGTGGGCCGGTATCGCGCCGTGCGCGTTGGCCTTTTTTATCGGGCCCTAGGCGTCAATATTGCCGAAGGAATTCTCTGGTTTTGGATCGGCAGCCACTCAGACTATGACAAGCTTGTTGGCTAACTTCCAGGCGGGCAAGATGACGATAGTTTTTAACCGACCAGGTTTACCACACTGTAATAGTTGTCCTCAGATATACTCTGCTCACAAATTGCAGCCCAATTTAGCGATAAAACTCCTTGCTTGTGATAGAAACCTTCCTTATTTTGGCTAAAGGAATTATTAGTCCTAAAACTTAAGACTTCCTGGAGGGACAACATGCAAAAAAAGCTGGTTCCCATGGTTTTGGCGTGTCTGTTGGCCTTATGCCTGACGGCCGAGGCCCAGTACCGGAAGCCCCCCACCACTTCGGGAGGCTCGGGGTTCGCCCTCCTCAACCTGGATAACACCGTGGCGGTGCACGGCTACGACCCCACGGCCTATTTCACTAAGAAGCGCGCCGTCAAGGGCAGAAAGTGGATTAACGAACGGGTGGGCGGGGCCACCTATTATTTCCGCACCCGGTCCAGCCGCTACGAGTTTTTGAGCAACGCCCCCAAATACCAGCCCCAGTTCGGCGGTTATTGCGCCACTTCCATGGCCCGGGGACGGCTGGAGGACATCGATCCCGACTCCTTCGCCGTTTATAACAACAAACTCTACCTCTTCAAGGACCCGGCGGCCCAGGCTGTTTTTTGGCAAAACCCGGAGCGCATCATCCAAGAAGCCACCGCCCATTACTTTGAGCTGGCCAGGCAAAAGCGGGAACGCTGGTAAGGAGAGGCGCGGCTTCAGATAGCGTGGGGGCGCAGCCGCAGGGGCGCCTCCATCCGGGGCGGACACCTGGGTCCGCCCTTAACAGTACATCGCCGTTGGGGCGCGCCTTGGTATCAGGGCCGGAGTCCTTAACCTCTCGCCTGCCTTCAACTGAATGCACAAAACCGCCTCTCCCCGCGCCTGAACTCTGCTGAAATACAGACAAATTTAGACATAATAAGGAATGCTTGCAGTTTTGTGAGCAAAGCAATAGAGTGGCAAGAGAATGTTACCATAACCGGAAGGAGGGACCATGAATAAAAAGTTTTTGGTCGCATTGGGGGTGATGGTAGCAATCATCATTTTTTTGGTTTTCTACCTAT
>JAQTXE010000302.1 GCA_028688935.1 Syntrophales bacterium | reverse complement strand
TGGGCTCTCGCTCGATATCCATGAACCCCACCGAGACCGCCCGGATATAGCCGCCCAGGGCCAGGCGGTAGGCGATGTCGGCTTCCGGGTTCTCCTGGGCGGTGGCGAACTTGGCCTGGATCACCAGGCCTCGGAGCGGGTCCTTGATGGCGCTGATGCCCTGGCCGATGGGAAACCCGCCATAATCGTGGCCATAGAGGATCACCGGCACCTTCAGCCAGTTGTCCAGTTCCCAGCCCTCCACCTCGATAATGTCACCGTAACGGTCCACCTGGGCGGTGGAGGCGATAAACTCCAGCACCCGCTCCTCGGGGTCCCCCACCTGGCGGACCTGGATGTCTAACGCTTTGTGGAAAGTTGAACTTTTCTCTCGATTAATGGCAGCTTCGGCCATATTCTTCCTCCTAATCGATGACGGGGACAGCCACGCAGCGGCAGTTGATGATCTGCTCCGCCGGGCCGCCTGGATCACACGGATAAAAACAGCCGTTGGGAAATAACATGCCCCGGGGCACCACCATCCCCTGCAGGAACTGGTGGGTCTCCCGCACATCAATGTCCCCGGCAGTCCACCACTGGATCTTCTCCACCCCCAATTCCTCCATGGCAGCATCCCGGGCCGGGGCTGCGGCCTGGCCGGTCTCCGTGCGGGCAATATTGAGGCTCCGGGCTTCGGAAAAGCCGAAGAGGTCCCGGACCCGCTGCTGCAACTCGTTGACAGTCTCGGTCTTGGCCAGTCCCTCCAATAGCGTCTCCCGGAGCTTCTCCCGGGTGTAGTCGTTGATCCGGGTGACCTTGATGAGCTTGTCATTCAAGACTTGCATGGCCGCGGTGTCCGTCAGGACGAAATTGGCGGGATTGGCCCCCAGCTCCACAAACAGGGCTTTGCCGGCCGCGGTACCGATGGTGAGATACAGGGGCCAGGCGAGCTTCTTCAAAATTTCATTGGCTTCCTCCAGGTTAAAAAGAAAGTCCTCGGCCATATATTCCCGGAGCCGGGCCTTGGCCAGCTTCTCCCCCAACAGCTCGATCTGGAGCGCCTCCTGCCAGGAGAAAAACCGCACCATCTTCCCCTTAAACTTCTCCATCAGGGCGGCCCACAGGTGGTGGTACTGCTCCCAGGAGACCCGGGGGTCCAAACTCCGGCGCGCGATGACCGTGGGCCCGAGAAGATGGAGAGAGGCGGCCGGCAAGGGGGGTGAACCGGCCGCCTTCTCCGGCTGCGAGGGAGGAACGGCTGCGGAAGAAGAATTATCGAGAAGTCTCTGGGTGCCCACCGGCAGCATATTGAAAGGCAGATACCCTACGTCGCCGCCGTCGACCTTGGGGAAGCCGAGGTTCAGAGTCTCGTTCACCACGTTGAAGGGCACACCCATCTGCCAGACCTTCTGGCCGGCATCCAGCATCTCCTTCAGGTCTTCCTTGAGGGCGTCCACCGCGGTGCGGTCGAACTCGGCCCAGGTCTCAGGCCCGGCAAGTTTGGCGCAGAGTTGGTGCCAGATAACGAACTCGAAGAGCGCCATCTTGGGAAGCAGCGTCTTGGTCCAGAAGACCCGATCCTGGGTCTTAGCGGTGGCGAAGTTCAGGTCCTCGTAGATGCCCAGTTCGCTCTTGGGCACCTTGAACGCGGCCATGATCTCTTCCCGGTTGAACTTGCGCTGCTCCAGGAAGTCCATGTCCTTCTGGGAGAGGCCCGTCTGCTTGTAGGTGACCCCGCCTTCCAAGAGCGCAATGGCGTGGGCCTTGCTCGCCCCTTGGTGCCGGTCGTTCCACTGGGCCAGGAGGCGCTTGAATTCTTCGTCACCCAGGTTGGCGGAGGTCTCCAGTATCCCGCCCGGCTGGGCGTTGTTCTTGAAGAACGCGGCGTTGTACCTGCTGGCCCAGAAATCCTGGTCGATCCCGGCCTGGGCCGCCTGCAATGGGGCCAGCCCCCGGTAATCGTGGTAGGGGTTGAAGTAACGGAAGAAGATGATCTCGTGGGTCTCGAAGGGAATCTTCTTGCCGCCCTTCTCATAGGTCCAGCCGGCAATCAGCCCTGTATCTTTGTCCACCACTTCCTTGAAACGGTTAGGATGGAATGTCCAAAGTTCCTTGGGCACCTCCCTGATATTTTTCCGTTCCGCGATATAGAAAGCTTCCCCGCACAGCCCCAGGTAGATAAAGGTGGCCTCGATGAGCTGGGCCCCGGACATCATGGGGTTGGGGGTATCGAAGAGTTGGACCAGAGGGCCTGCTTCCACCAGCTTCTTGTCTTTGCGGCTGCCGGTGAAAAAGAGCAGGGGGATGCCCATGAGGTTCTGGGCGATGGCGTTGACACAAGAATAGACCCAGACGTGGTCCTTATATGGATGGGTCAGGCCGCCCTGCCGCAACTGAGCCATGAGCAGGTGAGGGGAGAGAAAGAAGAGACGGTCCGTCTCGGGAAAGGTGGGCAGGGCTGGAGCTTCCCTGTTGATAAGGTTGCTTCCGGTCTTGATTAGACGGGTGATTCCCCGGCTGATGAGCGCTTGCACTAACCTTCCCCTTGTATGATCTGAGCCTGACTCACATCATATAGAGGGTGGAGATTTCGACAATTCTACATTTGGTATATATTTGCTATTTATCTTTGCGGCTAGCGGTGAAGAAAAGCAAGGGAATGCCCATGAGATTCGGGGCGATGGCATTGACGCAAGAATAGACCCAGACGTGATCCTTGTAGTGATGGGTCAATCCACTCCCGCGCAGTTGCGCCATGAGCAGGCGGGGGGGAAAGAAAGAAGAGGCGGTCTGTTTCGGGAAAGGTGGGGAGGGCAATCAAGACGGCGTCAGGAGCCTGCCGCCTGGCCCCGAAGCCGTCTAATCGAAATGCGTAATTGATCCCCCTGCTGATGAGTCCCAACGCACTACCCGGAAGTAAAGGGTTAAGCTATCAGGGCTTATTATCCTGGGAGCTGAAAATTCCGACAAGGTGGCAAAATGAGGGCATTTAGGGGGCATTTTGGAATAGGGGGGTTTAGGCTTTTTGGGGATCGTTAACTATTATTGTGAGATGTAGGCTTGGAATGCAGCTATGAAACCCATGTTAAATACTGATTATTTTGGTTAAGCCAACGTATAAAGAGCTGTGAACAACACTTTCTTGATCAAATTTGAGCCATACAGTTGGCGCCCAAGCGATAGCTTCTGACAATATCTTCATCGGAATCGGAGGTGGTCAAGATTACCACCGGTATTGTCTTCAAGACGTTGCCAGCCCTCATTTCAGCTATAGAGGTGCGGCCACCCATTTCAGCTTCTACCCCTTGACTCCTCCCGCAGGCAATCCTTAAAAAAGCCTCGAAAGGGGCTTTCTACTTCCCTCAAATAATGCGGGTTCAGCGATAATCTATTATCTGCTTGAAAAGAGAATATTTCCCTTGCCTCTAATCAAGGTTTGGGGAAATAATTTTTAGGAGATATTGGCCTCAAATTTTTGATAGGGAAACATCGGAAAAATTGTTGAGGGAGGGAGCTCATGGAACCGATTAAAATCATGCCCTGCCTGGACATGAAAGAAGGCCGGGTGGTTAAAGGCATCAATTTTATTAACCTGCGGGATGCCGGTGATCCGGTGGAAAATGCCCGGTTTTATGAACAAGAAGGGGCTGACGAATTGGCGATGCTGGACATTGCCGCCACCGTCGAAAACCGCAAGACCCGCCTGGAGTGGGTCAAGAAAGTGTCCTCGGTGATCAGTATCCCTTTGACCATGGGCGGCGGTATTGCGACCCTGGAGGATATTGACCTGGTGCTCGAAGCCGGCGCGGACAAGATTTCCATGAACAGCGCGGCGGTAAAAAATCCTGATCTCGTTAATCAGGCGGCCAAAGCCTACGGCGCGGTGCGGGTGACCATCGCTATCGACGGCAAAAGGAATGCGGCCATGCCTTCGGGTTTTGAGCTGGTGATTGCCGGGGGCACGAAGCCCGTGGGCAAAGATGCGGTGGCCTGGGCCAAAGAATGCCAGGAACGGGGGGCCGGCTCTATCTTGCCCACCAGCATGGACGGCGACGGCACCCAGGCCGGATATGATCTGGAATTTACCAAAGCTATTGCCGACGCCGTGACCGTGCCGGTGATTGCCTCGGGAGGAGCGGGTAAGCTGGAACATTTTTATGAGGGAGTAACCAAAGGCGGGGCCCAAATCTTATTGGCGGCTTCGGTCTTTCACTATCGCATTTTCAGCATCCGGCAGGTGAAAGAATACCTTCGAAGCAAGGGGCTGCCGATTATTCTTTAAATCTTAAAATCGGGAAGGATAGCCAAGTCCCAAGTCAGTTTCCTCAAACTTCTTATCAAGCAGACCACATATTAACTGCATAAAGAAGGGGGTCCAAACTCCGGCGCGCGATGACCGTGGGCCCGAGAAGATGGAGAGAGGCGGCCGGCAAGGGGGGTGAACCGGCCGCCTTCTCCGGCTGCGAGGGAGGAACGGCTGCGGAAGAAGAATTATC
>JAQTXE010000045.1 GCA_028688935.1 Syntrophales bacterium | reverse complement strand
CCATGTGCCATTTGCCCACCCCCTGGGTGACGTAGCCCAGCTTTTGCAGGATGGCCGGCAGGGTGACCGCGCCATCCAGACCCCCCGGTTCGCCGTACATGGGGGGGCGCAGCAGGCCGTGGTGCAGGGGGGTCTGACCCGTATGAATGGTGGCCCGGGTAGGAGTGCAACTGGGTGTGGAGTAAGCCGAAGTCAGGATCAGGCCGCCATAAGCCAGGCGGTCCAGGTTGGGGGTGGGATTGCCCACCGCCTCGCCGCCGCCGTTGAAACCCGGGTCCAGCCAGCCCACGTCGTCGGTGATGAAGATCAGGATGTTGGGCTTCTTGCCGAAACGCTTTTCCAGGGCGGCCAGCTTCTCTTGGGCCGCTTTATCCTGCTCCGGATGCTGGATGACCGGCTCCATACTATCGGCAATTTTAACCGGCCTGACGTGCAGATATTGATTGGGGTGATTAAAGCCCTTGGCCGTGGTCTGGCCGGTGATGGCGCCCCGGGTAATTTCCGGAGCTTTCTTGGCCTTGGCTTTCTTGGGGGCGGCCAGGGCTCCGCCCGCCAGAGCCAGGAGGAGTGCCAGCGAAATCGTCAGAGATATGACTACCCCACCGCGGTTAAGTCGTTTGACCATTATCCCTCTCTGGCGCGGGCCGGTTTTTTCTCCGCGGCCTGACTCACCTTAATTTTTCGGGCTCAAAAACTTGAACCCGCCTAAACGGCTCAGGACTTTAGCCAACCCGGAGTCCCTGCCAGCCCCGGGAGCTAATCTCGATCCGGCGGTCCTCACTGGGTATTTTTAACTTATAGCATAGGGATTTGAGGATTTCAAAGTTTTCGGCTCTCCCAATAACCTTCAGGCCCGTAATACTACGGGTTGATGAAGACCTTTTTTCAGGAAATAAAGAGAAAGAGCCGCAAAAAAGAGGAAATAAAAGTTATATTGAGAGTGCCTGTAAAGTTCAATTCTTGTGAAGAAAAAATTATTTAAAGACATTATTTGTAAATTATTCAAAGTATAATTAAAATACTTAGATAAAAACCCGGCCGGAGTAAAATGAGCCATTATGCTGATACAGCCGGGAAAGCGAATGAGGCCGGAAATGCAGGGGCGGGCAAGCCTGCACCCGCGTCGCCGGACTATTCCCCACCGGGGCCTAAATCTCTCCCAAGAAAACCCGGTTATGGCCCCACCCGGAGACGATTTTCCGGGGGATCATATTGACGCGGGGCCGTGAGGTTGATAGATTCTCTAGGTTAAGAATATCTTGGGAAAGATTAGATTTTTATGGTGGTGATCATCGACTATCGGGCCGGGAACCTCACCAGCGTGGTGCGGTCCCTGAAGGCCCTGGGAGTGAACGGGGAGGTGACCCAGGACCCGGCGGTGGTGGAGAAGGCCACGCGCATCGTCTTCCCCGGAGTGGGCGCGGCCGGTACGGCCATGGCCATCCTCCGGGAACTGAAGCTGGACCAAGCCCTGAGGACGGCCTTTGAGGCGGGAACTCCCATTCTGGGGATCTGCCTGGGAGCCCAGGTGGTCCTGGACTACAGCGAAGAAAACGACAACACCCCCTGCCTGGGCCTCATCCCCGGGAGCACCCGGGCGCTGCCCCGGCAGCCGGGTTTGAAGATTCCCCATATGGGCTGGAACAGCGTGCGGTTTCTCCAGGCACATCCTCTGTTTCAGGAGCTGCCGGAAAACGCGGAATATTATTTCGTGCACAGTTATTACCCGGCGCCCGCGGAAGAAAGGATGGTCCTGGGAGTAACGGAGCACGGGGTTACTTTTCCCAGTGTCATGGGCCGGCGGAATCTGGTGGCCACCCAGTTCCACCCGGAGAAGAGCGGCCGCTTCGGCTTGCAGCTTTTAGAGAATTTTTTGCGGTGGGATGGCCGCTGGCAGGATTAAGTAGTACAGGAGGGTAGGGGACAACCTGCTAAAAATCCCCCTAAATCCCCCTTTAGAAAAGGGGGACTTAAAAGAAGGCTAGGTGCCGCGCTTCTTGACGAAAGCTGCCCACGCGCCTTTGAACCTTGAACCTTGAACCTTGAACTTTGAACCCATGCTGAGTAAGAGAATCATCCCCTGTCTGGACGTCCGGGACGGGCGCACCACCAAGGGTATCAAGTTCCGGAATAATATAGACATCGGCGACCCGGTGGCCATGGCCCGCCTTTATTACGAAGCCGGAGCCGATGAATTGGTGTTTTACGACATCACCGCCTCCAGCGACCGCCGGGACATCATGATCGAGGTGGTGCGGCAGGTGGCCGCTGCCATCCTCATTCCCTTCTCGGTGGGGGGCGGCATCCGCAATCTCCAGGATATGCGGGCCGTGCTCCTGGCGGGCGCGGAAAAGGTGAGCGTCAACACCGCGGCGGTATTGGAGCCGGAGCTCATTGCCGCGGGGGCGAAAGATTTCGGCAGCCAATGCATCGTTTTGGGGATGGACGTGAAAAAGGTGGAGGTCTCGGAAACCATCCCTTCGGGCTACGAGATGGTGATTCACGGAGGCCGCACACACATGGGCATCGACGCCCTCTGGTGGGCGAAAGAAGCGGAGCGGCTGGGCGCGGGGGAGATCTGCCTCAACTCCATTGACGCGGACGGCACCCAGGCGGGCTACGAGCTGACCTTGACCCGGATGATCTCCGAGGCGGTGTCCATTCCGGTCATTGCCTCCGGAGGGGCCGGCACGCCCGAGCATCTCTACGAGGTCCTGACCGCGGGCCACGCCGACGCCGCGCTCATTGCCTCCATGGTGCACTACGGCACTTACAGCATCCGGGAGATCAAGGATTATTTGCACCAGCGGGGCATCCCCGTACGCCTCCACTGGTAAAGCAGGCAACCCTCACCCAGGAAACTGCCAGTGAAAAGACAGCACGACCCGGACGGGACCGAGGAGTTTAGCCAGGAGCTGCCGGAGATCCTGGAGCCGGAGGTGGAAGAAGCCGACGAGGAGACGGCGGAAGAGGGCTCGGAAGAAGCCGCGCTGCCCGTCCCCATGGAGATGGACCTTCTGCAGCGCTACATCCAGGAGGCCAACCGTTACTCGCTGCTCACCCCCGAAGAAGAAAAGAGGCTGGCCCTCCTCTACCGGGAGACCCAGGACCTGGAGGCGGGGAGCAAGCTGATCACCAGCAATTTGCGCCTGGTCATCAAAATTGCCCTGGAATTCCAGAAGTTCTGGATGAAAAATCTCTTGGACCTGATCCAGGAAGGCAATATCGGTCTGATGCACGCCATCAAGAAGTTCGACCCCTACCGGGGCATAAAACTCTCGTATTATGCTTCTTTTTGGATCAAAGCCTACATCCTCAAGTTCATCATGGACAACTGGAAGCTGGTGAAGATCGGCACCACCCAATCCCAGCGCAAGCTCTTTTACAACTTAAGAAGGGAAAAGGAAAAACTCCGGGCCCTGGGGTTCGAACCGGGCCCCAAGTTGTTGGCCGAGAACCTGAATGTCCGGGAAGAGGAAGTTATCGAGATGGACCAACGCCTGGGCGGCTGGGAACTCTCCCTGGACGCGCCTCTGAAAGAGGGCTCGGATGAGTATCACAAAAACTTCCTGCCGGCCACGGAACCGCAGGTAGAAGAGGCCCTGGCCGAGGCGGAATTAAAGGATCTCTTTCGCAAGAAACTGGAGGAGTTCAAGAAAGACCTGAATGAAAAAGAATTGGATATCCTGAGTCTCAGGCTCTTGGCGGAACATCCTCTGACTTTGCAGGAAATCGGGGCCCGCCATAAGATCTCCCGGGAAAGGGTGCGCCAGATTGAAGACCGGATGATCAAGAAATTGCGCCACTTCTTGAAAGGGGAAATTCCGGATTGGGAAGATTACCAGACCCCGATGAGTGATTAGCATGGAGAAAGCTCCCCCAGGGGCCGATAAATCTTTTAAGGTTAGAACCGGGCGAGGGAACCTTAGTCAATGACCATTGTTAAGGCATTACCGGCTTCCAGGAATATTATTATCTGGTGCCTGCTATTGGGGCTGTGCGGGGGTTTAGGGGGGTGCCAGCACCTGCCGCTGCATCCCGGAACTCCAGGGGTAAAAGCAGTGAGGCCCTCGAAAAGCGAGGCCTACTATCATTACATGGAAGCCCAACGTTTTCTGCTGGCGGATGACGCCGAGTCCGCGGTCAAGGAATACGAAGAAGCCTTGAAGTATGACCCCGATTCCGCGCTGATGGAGACGGAGTTGGCGGCCCTGTACCAGCGGATGGGAGAAGTGAAGAAGGCCCTGGCCCATGTGAACAAGGCCTTGAAGCTGGACCCCCGGCAGCAGGACGCCCACTTTATTCTGGCCGGGCTCCATGTGGGTCTGAATCAGCTCCGGGAGGCGACCAAGGAATACGAACGCATCCTTACGTTGGACCCCGAAAATAAAGAGGCCCGTCTCTTTCTGGCCACCCTTTACGCCCAGCAACGCCGTTATATCAAAGCCATCCGCACCATCCAGGAACTGCTGCGCCAGGAGCCCAAATTGGTGGTGGGCTATTATTACCTGGGACGTATCTACCTGGAGATGGATCAACTGGCGGAAGCCAAGAAGGAACTCCTCCGGGTTCTCACCTTGGATCCCTCTTTTGTGCCGGCCATGTTCGACCTGGGAACGGCCCTGGAACGGGGAAAACATTACTACCGGGCCCTCAGCCTTTACCGGCGCATCATCAAGCGCCACCCTAAAAATGCCCGGGCCTGGATCAGTATCGGCCGCCTCTTCTTATTGATGCATCGTTACGGAGATGCCCAGAAGGCCTTCAAAAAGGCCAAGGCCCTGGAAAAAAACGAGACCGCGGTTACCTTCAATATCGCCCTCATTTATCTGGAGCAGAAGCTTCCGGATAGAGCCATTCGAGAATTACGCCAACTCATGAAGAATCCTCATTATCGGGAGCGGGTCCGTTATTACCTGGGGCTGGCTCTGGAGGAAAAAGGAGAAATGGGGTCCGCGGCCCGGGAGTACCAACTGGTGGCCCAGGACTCCGATAATTTTGTCTTGGCGCGCTTGCGGCTGGCCTATCTTTACTACCAAAACGGTCAAAAAGATCAGGCTTTCCGGCTGCTGGAAGAGCTGAAAAAGATGTATCCCCGCCGGGATGACATTTATATTACCCTGGCCTATTTTTATGAAGATGAACTCCGTTATGACCGGGCCATTGCCGCGCTCCTGGAGGGACTGAAACAACAGCCGCAATCGGAGGAGATCCATTTTCGCCTGGCAGTGCTTTATGAAAAGAAGAAGAAGATAAAGGAAAGCATCATCCATATCAAAAAGGTTTTGGAGATGGATCCGGAAAATCCTGATGCCCAGAATTTTCTGGGATATTCCTATGCCGAAGCCGGCATTCATCTGGACGAAGCCGAAAGCCTGATTCGAGCCGCGTTGCGGGCCAAACCGGAGAGCGGCCATATCGTGGATAGCCTGGGGTGGGTCTTCTATAAGAAAGGGCAGTTCAAACGGGCAGTGGAGGAGCTGGAGCGGGCCGCCAAGTTGATGCCCCACGACGGCATCGTCGCCGAACATCTGGGGGATGCGTATCTGAAAAGTAAACGCTTCGTGGAGGCTTTGCGCACCTACCGCCGGGCCTTGGGTTTGGAAAATGCCAACATCCCCGAGCTGAAGAAAAAGATCAAAAGCCTGGAGTCCGGGATCAAGGAGTCCGGCTTGTGAAATGGCGGCATCTGGCCTGGCTGGTGGCGGCCCTTTGCTTCTGGAGCTGCCGCTCTCTGCCGCCCCCGGCGCCGCCCCTGGCCGTCACTTCCGGGGCTGACCTGGTTTCCCGGCTCCAGGCCGGGAAGCCCCAGGTGAAAACCTTTGCCGCCAGGGGCCGTTTGACCCTGCTGTCTCCCCAGCGGAATTATGCCGGCACCAGCCTGATCAAAGGCCGTTTGCCGGTCACCGTCCGGGCCGACGTTCTGGATGTTTTAGGACGTTCTCTCCTCAAATTCTACACCAACGGCCGGGAAGTGAAGGTCTTGTCTCCCAAGGAAGGCAAACTCTACCTGGGCGAGGCCACCCCCGGCAATCTGGCGGCTTTCATCCCCCCGGCGATTACCCTGTCCCAGACGCTGCGCCTGATGGTGGGAAATGTGCCTTTGAGTCCGGGCCCGCCGGACCGTTGGGCCTATGAAGCAAACCAGGGGCGGTATCTGCTGGAATGGCGCTATCCTGACGGCGGGATCAAAGAACGGCTCTGGTTGGAGGCCCGGGAACTGCAGCCGGTCAAGGACGAGTGGCACGGACCCGGCGGCAAGATTCGCTTCACCGCGGAGTTCAGCGACTTCGGGCAGTTGGTCCCCGGCCTGCCCGGCAAGATCATCTTGAAGACGCCGCAGCCCCAGGTGGAACTGCGCCTGGTGTATAATGAATTTACCCTCAATCCTGCCCTTAAGGACTCAGACCTGGTGGTGACCCGGCCCCCGGCAGTATCGGAAGTGCGTTTAAAGTAAGCAGTGAGCGGGGAACAGTAAGCAGTAAGCACTGAGCTGGTTTAAAGAGCAATTTCCATTGTCAGATATCTTGCGTCTTTCTTTGCGCCTTTGCGTCTTTGCGTGAGGTTCCTTTTCAAAAAAGAGGCAAGGCCATGAAATTCATTGTCGACCTGCCCTTAGGCGGTCTGGCCAAGTGGCTGCGGTTCTGCGGCTTCGACGCCGTGCTCCAGCGTCTCTCCCCCCAGGCTCCCCAAAACCTCCCGGCGCCGCTCCCCGGCGCCTATCTGCTGACCCGGCAGCGGGCCTTCGATAGCTTTAAACGGGAAGACCTGCTGGTTCTCACCGCCGGAGACCCTGAGGGACAACTGGAGGAAGTAATCCGCCGTCTGAAAATCACCCGGCATCACCTACACCCCCTTTCCCGCTGCGGTCAATGCAACGCCGTTTTGGACGCTATTTCCCGAGATCAGGCCCTGGGGCTGGTCCCGGAACATGTCTTTCACACCCAGGAGGAGTTTCACCAATGTCCCCGGTGCGGCCAGGTCTACTGGCCCGGCAGCCACCATCAAGGCATCATAGCCCGGGTGCTGGAGAAATTGAGCCGGGAGTAAATGATCTTCCCCTGGGCTAGATGGAACTCTAGAACGAGAAAGAAGATTTTGGGATTGCAGAAGGGCGTTCTCCACCCTATATTGACAAAGAAGGATGATAACCGAGAGTGTGGCGTCCCAGAAACAAGGTATAAAAGATCAACTTTGGAGAGGGTTAATATTATTCCCTCTCCCCTCGGGGGGAGAGGGTGAGGGTGAGGTGTGTGACTTTGGCTAACTGGCGGTAATCAGGCCAAAGACGCCACCCCCACCCCAACCCTCCCCCCTCAAGGGGGAGGGAGAAAGAGTCTTGGGATTTTTGTCTATTATTGCAGGGACACGATAATAGATCAGTAGTTGGCCAATCCGTCACGCCCAAGAGGGAAAGTCTATGAGTGCCGACGTGAAAGAAAAAGCTGTGGGAGCCCTGCAAATCCTCTGGGTCTATAGCAGGATGTTTGCCATCAACACCCTGCGCCGGGCCGTAATTTTGGGGAGATATACCCTGATCTGCTGGCAGCAGCAAAGACTGCGCTGTGCCCAGCGCCGGGTGGGGCGCGCCGTGCTTAAAGCCTTGGAAGAGGGCGAAGTCAACCCCATGTTGACGGAAAGCGTGAAAGACGCCCTGGCAAAAGCCGGAGCCGTCAGGGGCAGGAAAGAGAAACAATACCAGGCTATTGCGGATATCCGGGAAAAGATCCGCACCTCCTGCACCTGCGCCAGACCTGCCGAAGCCGAGGAATCCCCGCCGGTTCAGGAAGCGCCGCCAGCCGCGGAACCGGAGCCGGCCCAGGAGTCTCCACCGGGTGAGGAACCACGTTCACCGGAGGGCGGCCCCTCTGGGGCCAGTGGTCAGTAATAAGTAATAAGTATTAAGGTACAAGTAGTCAGTAGCCAGTGGTCAGTGGTCAGCGTCTTATGTTTCCAGGCTGCATCTAAAAACGCGAGAGTAAATCAATAATATTGTGGGGATGGGTGCAAAGATCAAGAAAAAAACAGCGGTGTAACAACACCGCTGTTTCTTGAGGCTTCCCAGGATTAATCCCGGTTCTTTGGGGTGCTTCCTAGTCCTAGTCCTTTTCCGGTTCGGCGGCTGCGGCCGCTTCGGGAGCGGCTTCTCCTTCTTCAGCCGGGGCTTCTCCCACCACCGCTTCCTTGGTGGGCGCGGAGGCTACGGCGATGATCTCTTCCGGATCGGCCAGGATTTTCACCTGGTCGGAAGCGGCAATATCCTGGACGCAAACGCGGTCGCCGATGGCGGCCAGGCCGGAGATGTCCACCTGGAAACGTTCCGGCAGATCCTGGGGCAGGCACTCCACCTCCACCTCTGAGAGAACGTGGGTGATCATGGCATTGAAATCCTTGACCGCCGGCGCGGTGCCGGTAATCTCGATGCCCACCTTGACGTGCATCTTCTCGGTCAAGGAGACGACATTGAAGTCCACATGCAGCAGGGTGTTTTTCAAGTAATCGCGTTGTTTTTCCCGGACCAGGGTCAGAAATTCCTTGCCCTCCAGGTCCACGGTCACCAGGCTGGACGAGGTCAGGTGGGCCAGCAGTTGCGTGGCGGTACGGGCGTCCAACATGATGGGAACGGTGTCGATGTTGTGCCCATAGAGCACGGCCGGGAGCTGGCCGGCCCGGCGCAAGGCGCCTACCTTCTTGCCGGTCACTTCCCGTTTGGTGGCTTGGATAACGATTTTCTCCATGAAACTTCACTCCTCGAGCGCCTCTCACCCGACTGGCATTAACCCGAACAGCCGGATTACCTTCGCTCTTTGCAGGATTTGGTTGGCTGACTCTTGGGGCCGGGGCCGCCAAGATAAAGAGCCGGTTAAAATATTCATTATAGCAGTTGAGCCGCAGACTGCCAAGGATTTTTGGGACTTGCCCTCTGGCAGGATCATGGAAGAGGAGTAGGGGGGGGAACCATACTCTGCAAATTGCCAAATGCCGGGGGGAATTATCTGGGCCATATCCGGAATCAGGGATCGCTAAATGGAAAATATTCAAATCTTTTATCAGGCTTAAAGATGCGTAGATGTGTAGATATCTGCATTTGGGTAAAAGTATCTCTGTTAAATATCATTGCAACCAAGTTGCATTAATGGTAGCTTTCCGGAGGTGAGGACAGCCTGGTTGGATAAACGCCGGAATCAAACCTTCGTGCTCCGGCAAAAAAACCATCATTGGAGAAAGCAGGGAAGCCGTTGTTCCCACCTTTTCTCACTCTTATTGCTCCTGGCTTATTTCCTGCTTCCCGTGGCGCATCAATGCAACCTGGTTGTATTCGAAGCACCGAGTTCCTGCATCGCCCCGGATACCGCCCCTGGTCTTGGTTCCACTCCGTCTCAGAAGCATCATCATTCCCACCACGACCCTGCTGCCTGTTCCCTTTGCCAGGCTTTTTTTAATTTCCGGGATCTCCCGGCCTTATCTTTAACTTCGGTTATAAGTAACCCTCCACCAGATGAATTCTCTTCACCTGATGATGTATCCGCCATGGTCTGCGGCGCGGAGGTCATTCCTTCCGAGTCTCGCGCCCCCCCAATTCCTCTTTAGTCCCCTCGTTTCCCAAACAAGATGATCAGAAGGTCGCCTCAGTAGAAAGCTGAGGTGCGTATTGGGCTCATTTTCTATTAAGGGGGGAAAACATGACTCGTCCTTTTTGGCTAGTCTTATGTCTATTTTTGGCTTGGTGTCTCAGTGGGACAGGTGCGGCCCTGGCCCAGGATCAGGCCGCGGCCATCGAAGAGTTGAAAAAGGAAATGCAGGAACTTCGCCGGGAAGTGAACGATAAACAAAAGAAGATCGATAACCTGGAGCGCAAGGTTAACGAGTTGCAAAAAAGGAGTGTGGCTGCGCCACCACCGGCCCCGGCGGAACCCGTCGCCGCTAAAACCGCCACGCCTCAAGATGCCCTGGACCGGGCCGTCAAAGCGGTGGAGGCTAAAGAAAAGCCGGCTGTTAAAGAACCGCTCTGGTCCAAGAAGATCGGTAAAGCCGAGGTCAAGCTGCTCGATATCTCCGCAGATCTCATGGTGGCCGACGGCAGTTCCACTGCCACTGATCATCAACTCCAATCTCTCCAAGGCGGTGGCCATGACCCCAGAAAGCGGGGGTTCACTCTCCAGCAAATGGAACTTGGTCTGGCCGGCGCGGTCGATCCGTTCTTTAATGCCCAGGCATATATGACTTGGTCCATTAATCCTCTCACCAATGAATCCATCGTGGAACTGGAAGAAGCCTATTTCACCACCCAGAAATTGCCCTTCCGCCTGCAGCTCAAGGGCGGGTATTTCCTCACCGAATTCGGCCGCATCAATCCTACCCATCCCCATGCCTGGCTCTGGCTGGACCAGCCGGTGATCAACACCCGGTTATTCGGTCCGGATGGGCTCCGCTCCGCTGGGACCCGCCTGTCCTGGCTGGCGCCGGTCCCCTGGTACTCCCGGTTTTTCCTGGGGATGCAGAATGCCAACGGTCTGACTAGCTTCCTGGGCGGTGAGGAGGAAGGGGACGGACATGGCCACACCCATGGTGGTCCCATCGGCGGCCGGCCGACGATTGATCGGCCCACCGCCAAGTTGAGGGATTTCCTGTATCTGACCCGTTGGGAAAACAGTTTTAATCTCGGGCCTGCAGTCACCACCCAATTCGGGCTTTCCGGTCTCTATGGCCCCAACGCCACCGGCCCCTCGGGCAACACCTGGATTTACGGGGGGGACTTGGTCATGAAATGGCGTCCCGGAACAGGGCAACGGGGCTGGCCGTTCCTCATCTGGGAATCGGAAATCATGGCCCGGGACTTCCAGGCTGCCAGCTACTCTGCGCCAGGGGACCCGAACGCCGGCATTTCCCCCATCTATTTGCCGAGGACCACTCTCCGGGATTGGGGCCTGTATACTCAACTCTACTGGGGCTTCCACCCCGGCTGGGCTCTTGGTCTCCGGTATGAATGGGCCTCTGGCAGCGGCAACAATATCCATGTCCATACTGATGCAGGGGAACTTGAGTTTATCCCCCGGTCAAGTGATCCCTTCCGGGGCAACCGCTCCCGTCTGTCCCCCCTCCTGGCCTGGTATCCCAGCGAATTCTCCCGTATCCGCTTACAATACAATTACGACTGGGCCGCCTTCAAACACCCGAATAGCAGTCATACCTTCTGGGTGGGGTTTGAACTGCTCTATGGGGCCCATCCGGCCCACAAGTTTTAATTAAGGAGACAGAAAATGCAGGGGAAAAAGATTTATGCCGCAACTTTGTTGGCTATGGCCTTAGGCTTCTGCTCTGCCGCCTTTGCCCAGACTGCCACCGGCCCGCTGAAAGCTTGCGTCACCGTGCCGGAATTGGGCAGCCTGGTCCGAGAAATTGGGGGTAACCAGGTATCAGTCACCGTCTTTGCCAAGGATAAGGAGAATCCCCACTTTGTGGAGGCCAAGCCCAGCTTCATCAAAGACCTGAGCCAGGCGGACCTCTTCGTGCAACTCGGATTGGAAATGGAAATGGCTTGGGCCCCGGTTCTCCTGCAAAATGCCACCAACGGCCGGGTTCTTCCGGGAGCCCGGGGATTCCTGGATGCGTCCACAGCCATTACCCCCCTGGAGGTGCCCACTGGAACTGTGGACCGCTCCATGGGCGATATCCATCCTTTCGGCAATCCCCATTATCTTGCCGATCCCCTCAACGGCCTGAAAGTGGCGGCCCTGATCCGGGACAAGTTGACGGACCTGCGTCCTGGCCAAAGGGCTTACTTCCAGGAACGTTATCAGAATTTCCGGCAAAGGTTGGGCGCGGCCCTGGTGGGGGAGAAGCTGGCCAGGAAGTATGATTTCGCAAAACTGGCCATTCTCTACGAGCACGGCAAACTCCTGCACTTCCTCAAGCAGCAGGGAGACCAGACTCTCCTGGGCGGCTGGATGGGACAGATGCTTCCCTACTACGGGGTCAAAGCGGTGGCTGATCACAACCTGTGGCCCTATTTCGCCCACCGTTTCGGCATCGTGGTGGTGGGCTTCATGGAGCCCAAACCCGGAGTGCCCCTCAGCACCAGGCATTTAGGAGAGTTGATTAAGATCATGGAGGACCAAAAGGTCAAGCTCGTCCTGTCTACGCCCTTTTTCGATCCCCGCCATGCCCGATTTGTGGCCGGCAAAACCGGGGCCAGGATTGTGGAAATGGCCCATCAAGTGGGAGCGCGTCCCGGTGCCGGGGATTATCTCAGCATGATTAATTACAACATCCGGCAGTTGCAGGCCGCGTTGAGAAGTATACAGCATGGGAAATAGGGTATTCCTGTTCCAAACCGTGGACCTGTCCGTGGCCTATGGCCGCAGGCAGGTCCTGCGAGAGGTCAACTTGGTGGTGAGCCCCGGGGAGTTCTGGTTTTTCCTGGGGCCCAACGGTGTGGGCAAGACCACTTGCTTGAAAACCCTGCTGGGGGAACTTCGCCCCCGGCAGGGACGGATTCTCTTCCACCCCGAGTTGTTCCGGCGCCATCGCTTGGGGTTTGTCCCCCAGCGCTGCGATCTCAACCCCACCTTGCCCACCACCGTGCGGGAGTTTGTGCAGTTGGGGTTGGTGGGCCTGCAGTCAGGGGCCCGGGAACGCAGCGACTCTCTGGCTTTTGCTCTGAAGCAGGCAGGTTTAGAGGGGATGGCGGACCGGGATTATTGGGCCCTGTCGGGGGGACAGCGCCAGAAAGCCCTGGTGGCCCGGGCCCTGGTGCGCCGCCCCCGGGTTCTATTGTTGGATGAACCCACCAAGGGCCTGGATCTGGCCACGGAAGAAGGGGTTATGGAAGCTTTGGCCGATTTGAATCAAAGGGAAGGACTTACGCCGGTTTTTGTGACCCACGACTTAAGCCTGGCTGCCCGGTACGCGTCGCACGTCGCTCTTTTTTATGACGGCTGCGTTCATCCGGGGCCTGCCTCCGCCAACTTGACCCCCGAGGAGCTGGAGCGCACTTTCGGAGTGCCGGTGGCGGTCACCAGGGAGGAAAGCGGCCGGGTAACGGTGAGTATCGAGAGGTCCAAGGATATTTTATGATCCAAGAATTTGTCTCCTCCTGGCATCTTTTCCAGCACTCGTATCTGGCCGGCTGGCTCATCGCTATCCTGCTTTCCCTCATCGGCGTATTGGTGGTGGCCCGCAACCAGATCTTCCTCGGAGCCGCGGTGTCCCAGGCCTCCACCCTGGGAATCGCCTTGGCCATCTGGCTGGGCGAAAGTTTGCTCCCATCGGCTCTGTCGGAATTAACCGGGGCCACCTTGGCTCCCGCCATGGCCGTAGTCTTTTCGGTGGCCGCGGCCATTCTTACTACGGGGCGGGGGGAAGAAGGCCAGGAGACACCCGAGGCCGTCACCGGCTGGGTTTTTCTGCTTTCGGCCAGCGGCGCCATCCTCATTGTCTCCCATAGCCCCATCGGCCTGGATGAAGTGCAGCGGCTGCTCTCTTCCAGCATTATCGGAGCCACCGCCCCAGATGTATGGGTGCTCGGAGGCCTGGCTGCCTTGACTGCGCTCTTTTTCGGCCTTTTCCACCAACGCCTGCTCCTCTTTTCCCTGGATCCGGCCATGGCTGCGGCCGTGGGCCTGAATCTGGCTTTTTGGGGGTTGGCCTCTTCAGCCTGGCTGGGTCTGGCCGTGGGCCTGTCCATCCGCGTTTCGGGAATGCTTTACACCTTCGGCTGCCTGGTGCTCCCAGCGTTGATCGCCAAGAATCTTTGCCGGGAAGTGCGCACCATGTTTTTACTCTCTCCGGTCATAGCCCTGGGGACAGGCATCTTTGGGTTCATCCTAGCCCACCGCTTTGATTTTCCCCCGGCGCAAATGACCGTGGCCTTACTCAATCTTTTCCTGTGCCTAACCTGGATTTTCCGGAGGTACCGATAGCACATTATCAAAGACAAAATGCAATGGTCAGCCGGTAGCGGCAAAGTCGTTTTAACTGATAGCTGAAAGCTGAAAGCCGACAGCTACTTCTTCGGGGGCAGGACGGGGAAAGGTGTGCCCTGCTGGGACTCCAGGTGGACCTGGCGGTGCTGCGCCATGAGTTCCCGGATGAGGTTTTGGCCCCGGATCAGCCTGTCCCACACCCTCCGCCGGAAGGGGGTGGTGGGGGGCTCCGGCCGGGCGGCCATCTCCTTGAAATAGGGGTAGGCCAGGATCTGATTCCATAATTCCAGGCATTTTTCAAAGAGGTCGGGATAGAAATAGGGCAATTCGTATTTCTTGGCTTCCAGAAAATCCAGGGGTTCTTGCAACCGCCGGGTGGGGCCGAGATGGGGGCCGTCCCGCTGGACCAGCTTCTCTAAAGGTTGCAGCAGATGGGCCTGGGAGACATAGGCCAGGTGCTGCAACACCTCCCGGTGCAAATCCGGGTGTTTGCTGAAAGCCTCCCGGTATTCCCGGTTGAGCAGGTAGCTGTTCAACACCTTCTTGGCGTCTTCAAAGGATTCCTGGGTGTAAGTGCCCAGACGGCGCTGGTTTTTGACCAGCCAGGCGGAAAGAAACCGGAGGCGGTCCTCGTGGGTCTTGGTGGTGGTGAGAAGTTCGTGGCGCCGGTAGGAGATGGTGCCGATGTGTTCCCCCCGGACGATGTCTTGGAGTTCCTTGAGGAAACGCTTGGTATCTTTTAAAATATTGAGGCTGAGATCCCGGCCCCCGTGGTACGGGTGGATGATTTCCTGTTTGATGACTGAGAGGGCCCGGTCCTCCAGGACGTTGAAGCGGTTGTACTTGTGCTGCTGGTAAGTCACTTTCAGGATGACCACCCGCCGCCGCCGGTCCACGTAAAAGCCTTGCTCCCGAAGATGGGGGGAGGAGTCGGCGATGGCCTTGGGGAGGGAGATCAGGGCGGTCTTCTCCACCAGGGGGTACTTTTTCTGCTCAAAGCCCGAGAGACTGGTGATGGTGCGGTCGGATTGGCCCAGGACCTTGATGAGATACTGTTCCTTGAGGCGGCTCAACTTGCGGGCGAAGAGGGCTGCGGAGGTGCGCCTTTCCGAGGCGATGGGAAAGCCGTAAAGCTCCATGAGGAATTGATAGACGAAATCCCGCTCCCGTTCATAGACGGCGTTGTCCAGCTTCTTAAACTTGCCTAAACGGCGGCCCAAGGTCTTGATTTCGGCGTCCAGATCGGAGGGAAAGGAGGCGTAGACCCCCAGGAGGCGGAAATTCCCCTGGGCGTCCTTGGCCACCACTTCAGCCCGGTCCATATGAAAAAGGAACCTCATCAACTCATCGTAATGGGCCAGATCGGTAAGGTCTTTGACGGTAAAGTGCTGTTTCAGGGTGGGGCGCAAATCCCGATCCAGGTGGGGGGCGATCCGCTCCAGGTTTTCCCGGGCCGCCCGTTTGCCCCCATCTGCCAAAGGATGGAGAAGATCGAACTGAAAGATTTCCTCTTGATAAGACAGGGGCCGGTTGAAGGCCACCAGGCTGAAGGAAGGCAGATGGCGGTATTCGGCGAAGTTCTTCTCAAAGGAGGGCAGCAGTTCCCGGGGTTCCACCAGTGGGTACGAACGGTCGTAAGGAGCCAGCAGGCCTTGCTTGATGTGGAGATATTCCAGATAGTCTTTGAGGACGTAACGGTCCCCGATGGCCGCGCCTTTCTTGTAAGCCTCCAGGGTGTTGCCGCCCACATTGACTTCGGCAAAGTATTGCAAGGTTTTGAGCTTCCCTTGTTTAGTAGTGCAAAGTTGCGACCTGGGTAATCCTACCCCTCAACTCTTTTTCGGAGGGGTGATAATATCCTTTAATCTGGCGGCGATGAGGCCCGCGGCGTATTGGCAGCCCGCGTCGTTAAAGTGCACCATATCATAGAGATATTTCTTATCCGGGGGAACCTCCGCGGCCAGATCAATGACCATCACCTGATTTTCCCGGCCCACCCTGCGGATGGTGGCGTTGAAAGAGTCGTAGAGCTCTTTGAATTCCCGGTAACTGAGGCCCGAGTCCCGGCCGAAACGGTCCACGTAATCCTTTACCACCCGGTCCGGCTTGGCAGTGATGCGGTTGGCCTGGGTCATGAGCACCGGCGTTATCCCCCGGGCCTTGCAGATATCGATGATGATCTGCAAGTTCATGGCAAACTCCCGGTTGAACCGGGCTTGATCCACCTTAAGTTTCTTGCCCCGGGCGGCGGCGAATTCATCTTCCTCCTTTTGAGACAACCAGGTTTTCAAGTTTTTATAGGCATAATTGAGGTTGGGAATGGTGGCTTCTTTGAGGAGCTTGCCCAGGAGCTTCGATTTTTTCAAAGTTTCGATGGGCGCGCGGGTGGTGTTTTTGCTCCAATAGGCGCCTTCATAGAGCAGGGTGCTCAAGTCATTGATATTCTCCATGAAGACCACCACCCGGGGATGCAAGGGAATCACTTTGTTTACCAGGATGTCGATGCAATTCAGGGTATTAATGCCGGACATGCCGGCGTTATAGGAATTGATCTTCTGGCCGGTTTCCTTCCCCAGGATGGTCCCCGCCAGGTAAGGGAAGCGTTTATCTTCGTCCACGAACAAGCACTCGGTGGTGGAGCCCCCCAAAAAGACGAGGCTCAGGTCCGGGTGGGCGTACTTCCGGGAGGGCATGATGAAGCCGTCACCATCTATCCGCAGAGAGTATTTTTTCGTGAAAACGTGCTCCGTAAAGGGCTGGTAGTCCGGGGGGAAGGGGAGCATGAGCCTGGTCCCGGGCCGGTATTCCTTGAGGCGGATATACCGGGGGTCCGTTTCCAGGTAGACGCCGTGCTGGTGGTTATAAAATTGCAGGATTTTTTCCGCGGCAAAGACGTTGAGGAGCAGGACCACCCCGATAATCAGGGCCAGGGTCTTTTTGGGGTTCTGGTGGAACCAGCTTTTGTCGGTAGTATCCGGCGTTAGGGGCATCCTTTAAATATCCAAGTTTAAAGTGCCAAATTCAAGGTCTATTTGTCGGTACTTTTGGTGATTGAAAGGCGATTTCAAGACGTATGCAAGAATGTGACGAACTCTAAAAACTAAAAATTAAAAACCTTCCCTTAACCTTCCACTATGGCGATACCTTATTCACCATGGAAACCTAGTATTACTTACCGGAACAGGCATCCATGGAAATCGATTTGCATCAGACACCAAACCACGTGTATACATTGAGAAGGAACCCCAAAATTCTGCTGGATCTTTTTCATCAAGGGACCTAAGCAATTTTTCATAATCAAATACCCAATATTGATGTTTTGCTTCCCCTTTTTTCCTGGCGGTTAAGGTTGAAATATAAACCACTTTTCCCTGTGCAAATTTATCCTCCTTAATTAAATCCGCCTCAGTATCTATTTCTGCTAGGAGTTTTTCGAATTCAGTTTTCAATTCACCATAATGGGCTTCAAGTTTATCCCTGAGGAATATAAAGCCAATATATTTCGTTATACTCGGAATAAAATCTGCTGGCATTTGTATGTAAGGCACATCTTCGATAATACAAGTAACTAATTTCATTATTTGTTGATATTCTTTTAACATTCCAACAGGGTTTAGGCTTAACACTGTATATGATGCGTAATTGTCAGTTGTATACTTATGCATAATGGGGCAATTAAATTGTATTGATAAACGTATCCATTCGCCATCTGGGCTCTGATTGTGAATAAATTGACAATATTGGCTACCAAGACTGCGAAGGTGAACATACCATTCATCTGTTATATTTGTTGGAACTCTTTGTCCGGTATCCACTATGTTTATCAATGTTTCTTCAATAACAGAAAAAACCTGATTTGCGTTTTGTTTAACTACTTCTACATCGTTTTGTGTAAGAGGACGAAAGTGTGCTAGTGAGTTTCTTATTGTTCCGATTTCCTCTAATTTTAAAGTGACAACTTGTTTAGATGCATTAAAATATTTTTTAAATAATTTCCAGTATGAATCGGAGATCAAAATTCTAACTAATTCCCCGCTAGTTAAATGCATCAGTGGTGCCCCGCTTTGATAACCTAAATATCCATAATCCTGAATTTGGGAAATTCTCTTTTTTGCCAAAGCGCTGATAGTAGTCTTACTACCATCATCGCTTGATATTGACGTATCAGCCCAATCTAGGCCGCTTTTATTCTTAAGAACAATATAGACAAGAACCCGGAGGGCGTTTTCAACCCGGAAAAGTATAGATAATGCCTCATAATAGTGTAAAAAGAGCCAATTCGATGGTACTTTAATTTTCCCTTCTTCACCATATTCAACTTTTAACCAGTCCATAATTACCTCATTTTATATTCTCATTATCGTGCACAGATTTTCATCTACAATTTCGATCTAATTACACTTACTAAATCCCCAACTGTGCAAGGCTAAACAGCCGCCTTCACGTTCGGTGATGCCGATGAGATCGACGCTCTAAATGCGGCTAGATTAAATCAGGATTATTCGATATTAGTCATTTAAAACTTGATCTTAACTTTAATTTTCACTAAATTTCACTTTGCCACAATCTGGATTGACTGTCAAGGAGGCGTTCAGGAGTGGAAAGGGAGAGTTAACATAAATAATCAGGATCAAATATAGGAACCGGGTCTTAAGTTTTCCATCAGGCTTGATGTATCGGATACTTACCCTGCCACCACCTTGACATGCAGGCGGCGGGAGCGGGGGCCGTCGAATTCGCAGAAGAAGATACCCTGCCAGGTGCCCAGGACCAGGCGTCCCTTGCTTACCAAAACGGTGATTTGGCAGCCGATGATCGAGGACTTGAGGTGGGCCGGGGAGTTGCCCTCCTGATGGCGGTAAGGCTCCTGGTCGCTGATAATCTTATTGAGGACCATGAGGATGTCGGCCTTCACCGCGGGATCGGCGCTTTCGTTGATAGTCACCGCGGCAGTGGTGTGAGGCACGAAGACGTGGCAGAGTCCCTCGCTGACGCCGCTCTTATGCACCACCTGTTGTACCTGGGAGGTCAGGTCCAGGAGTTCGGTGCGGTGATTGGTGGGGACGGTCAGGGTCTCGAACATGTTTACCTCCGGATCAACAGGGAGTCAGTGGGCGGCGCCAGCAGGGGGGAGGAGGCTTCTTCCTGGCCGGGCTGTTTCAGATACACCTGGGCCAGCTTTAAGGATTCCCAGACCAGAGCCTTAAGGAAGGGGTTTTCCCCGGCCAGGGGGCCCCGGGCGCCGGCGGCCAGGTCCTGGGCCGCGGCCTGGGCCCACCGGGCTTCGGTTTCCTGGCCCCTGAGGTCCAGGAAATAGGCCATGGCCAGGAGGCGGCCCTGCCATAGGTGCCGTTCCTCCAGAGGATAAAGGGCCAGGACGGCTTCCTCCACCACGTCCTCCAGGCGGGCCTGGCGCTGCTGATCGTTAAGATCGGAAGAGCGTCGTGTAG
>JAQTXE010000301.1 GCA_028688935.1 Syntrophales bacterium | reverse complement strand
CCCCTTGACGCAAAATTTGCCGATCATACCATCCTGGTCACGGGGAGCGCCGGGTTCATCGGTTTTCACGTTTCCCGGGCTCTGCTGCAACAGGGAGCCCGGGTGGTGGGCCTGGATAATTTCAACGACTATTATTCCCCCACCTTGAAGCATGACCGGGACCGGGAACTACAAAAATTTCCCAATTTCGTCTCCATCCCCGGGGACCTGGCCGACCTCCCGGTGGTGGAAGCCCTGTTTGAGCGCCATCGCCCCGGCAAAATTTGCCATCTGGCCGCCCAGGCCGGAGTCCGCTACTCCCTGATCAACCCTTTCGCTTATCAAAAAGCCAACCTGGAAGGCTTTCTTAATATCCTGGAATTGTCCAAGCGATTCCAGGTGGAACGCCTGGTCTACGCCTCCAGTTCCAGCGTTTATGGGGGGCTCACGGAATTACCCTTTTCTGAGACCCAAAGGGTGGATACCCCCATCAGTCTCTACGCCGCCACCAAAAAGGCCAATGAACTGATGGCCCATTCTTACACCCACCTCTTCGGCCTGGCTACGGTGGGCCTGCGGTTCTTCACGGTCTACGGCCCCTGGGGGCGCCCGGACATGGCCATGTGGCTCTTCACTAAAGCCATGTTAGAGGGCAAGCCCATCAAGGTCTTTAATTATGGCAGGATGCAGCGGGATTTCACTTACATCGACGACATCGTCCAGGGGGTGCTGGCGTCCCTGATGGTCCCCGGCCTGGAGCGGTATGAAATCATCAACATAGGGAACCACCGAGCCGAGGATCTGTCCCGGGTCATTGCCCTCCTGGAACAGGAACTGGGGATCAAAGCCCGGCAAGACCTGCTGCCCATGCAGCCGGGGGATGTCCCGGCCACTTTTGCGGATATCGTCCGGGCCCGGGAAAAACTCGGTTTCGAGCCCGCCACCCCCATAGACCGAGGCGTGCCCCTGTTTGTGCAATGGTACTTCGAGTACCATGGCCTTACCCGGCGCTGATTTTCTGGGGTGATGATTACGGGAAGACGAGTTGGCAGGAGGGGTTCAGGAAAACCTTTGGGCCAGTCTGGCCACCACCTCCCTGCCGATGCTCAGGGAAGCTGTGGCCCCGGGGGAAGGAGCATTGATGACATGCACCACCCTGGAGGTTTCCAGGAAGGCAAAATCGTCTAAAATCCGCCCATTTAAGGTCACGGCCTGGGCTCTGATCCCAGAGGGATAGGGCCTAAGGTGCCGGGCGCTGACTTCCGGAACCAAACGCTGTAGCGCCCTGACAAAGGCTTCTTTGCTAAACGACCGCCACATTTCCCCTATCCCGGTGCGCCAATACCTGGCGGCAATTTTGGCAAACCCCGGGTAGGTTAAACTGGCAAATAAATCCCTCAAGTTGACATCGCTCTTGGAGTATCCTTCCCGGGCCCAAGCCAGGACCGCATTGGGACCGCACTTGACCTCTCCGGTGATCTTCCTGGTAAAATGCACTCCCAGGAAGGGAAACCTGGGGTCCGGGACCGGGTAAATCAGGGTGCGGCAAAATTTTTCCGCCTCCGGCTTAAGCTGATAATACTCGCCCCGGAAGGGGATGATCCTCCAGGGTAACGGCTTGGCGCTCATGGCGGCCACGCGGTCAGAATAGAGGCCGGCGCAATTGATAATATACCGGGGCAAGAATTCTCCCCGGGTGGTTTCCACCAGAGCTTCCCCTGATTTTTCCGTGAGGCCGGTTACCCTGACGCCGGTGAGAATCTGGTGTCCCTGGGCTTTGATCAGGTCTGCCAGGCGGGAGCAGACTTGAGAAAAGTCCACCATGCCGGTTTCCGGGACATGAATAGCCTTGATCCCCGCGGCGTGGGGTTCCAGTTCCCGTAAGCGGGCCGGCCCGATAAATTCGCACTTGACCCCATTGGCCCGGCCCCGCTCGTAAATGGATTGCAAGGCGGCCAATTGCTCCGCGGCCACCGCCACTACGACCTTGCCGCAGATTTTATAATTGATGCCTTCCTGCGCGCAAAACTCCTCCATCGCCGCTTTCCCCCGGCGGCAGTTAATGGCCTTGAGGGATCCCGGCCGGTAATAAATACCCGCGTGCAAGACTCCGGAATTGCGCCCCGATTGATGGGCGGCCAGAACCTCTTCCTTTTCCAGGATGGTAATGCTCTTTTGAGGATAAAGTTTGCTGAGATTATAGGCGCAGGCCAAGCCGATAATGCCGCCGCCGATGATGAGCACCTCAGGAGATTTCACGGGGTCCTTCTTCTACCAAGATATCTTCTAGATAAGATATGATTAAACATTGTCGTCAGTTAGAGGCGATTAAGTGAGAGAACTCATTCCTATCATGAGCATCTAAAAAGCCCAATGCAGGGTGCAGTAAATGTCTCTCTTGGAAGGCTCCACTGCAAAAAAGAAGTTCTTGGGGCTATCCAAGCCCAGAAAGGCATCGTTGATAAAAGCCCCGAAAAAGTGGCCGATGGCCATGCCGGCCAGGACATCCGAAGGGTAGTGTTTCTTGGACTCCAACCGGGCCCAGCCGGTGGATAAAGTGAGGGCGAGAAAGCCGGCTCTCAAGCCCGTGCGAGCCCCCCCGGGCATCTCCAGGTATTGGAGATTGCGGGTCGCCAGAGTATTGCAGGCCGCAGTCCTGGAGGCATGACCGGAAGGAAAGCTGTCACGGCCGGAATGGTCCGGCCGGGTGCGGTTGGTGGTGTATTTAAGTAAATCGGTGGTTCCCTCGGTTAGTGCCACGGCGGCGATGCCTACGGTGAGACCCTTGGCTTTGGCCAACAGCCAATCGCCGGACTCCTCCCCGCTGGGGGTGGCCAGGGCGGTTATTACGCAAGCTGCCTCGGAGGTGGCTTGGAGGGCTTCGCTGGCGGTATCGGCATTGTCTTGGGATTGAAAGATCGGGGTACGTTTTGCCGCCCAGTTGGCCAGGTTTTTATCGAGAGAGCCTATCTGAAAAATCGCCGCCCCCGCCACCGGTACCCAGGTCTCCGGTTCTAAGGCCGCATTCAGAGCTGCCCGGCCCACCCGGTCCCATCCGGGAAACAAGGTGGCGTCCTGTCCCCAACCCCGGCCATTGGCGAGGGTGCCGCAGCCAGTGAGTATTGTCAGCGCCCAGAGCACCAGGGCCAGACTCAATCTCTTCATATAGCAGGTGGTAAACATATCCACTATGATTTGGTGCTGCTTAATCCAGGGAAAAAAGACCAGGAGGGGAATCAATGGTCTCCTAAGAAACGTCCTTGTTGTTTCTTAAAAATGATAGGCTGCTCCAAATATAAGATCAAATAAATTATAGTTGGTCCGCATCACTATATAACGGTATTTTTGGGCTTGATCAAAGATTTTATCATCAACATCCATATGGTTGGGTATAAATTTGTATCTAAAGGCCATATTAACTGAGAAGTGTTTTCGAATCATATAGCGAATGCCCGGCTCAATGGCAAAACCAAGATCTGCTTCCGTAGCTCTAAAATCATTCCCAATATTTAACTTCTGATTCGAGACTAAAAGTACAGGGCCTATGCCAATATATGGTTGTAAACGGCCAAATGGGACTTCAGAATCCTTCAAAAAACCATAGCGCCCGATAAACAAAAAAGTTGTAGTTAACGCATAAGCATTATTTTTAATGACATATCTCTGCGTCAGAGGCTCGACTTTAACCCTTTGACTAGGCCAATTTAACTGATTATAGCTAATATCTATTTCGAAGCCCAAATACTTTAACCAGGAGGGCATCTTTACGCCAAAAACGCTTTCTCTATCAAACCAGTAGCCAATTTTCCCCCCGATAATTGCCGCAGGGTCCGCGCTGATGCCCTTCGCATGGCGGGTTGCATAAATGGTTCTATTGGGGTCTAAACCCTGCGCCGGTGCTCCAGGACTTCTTCCGTAAAACTCAAAATCAGGATTCATCTCCCCCGCAAAATTGATGCCTGCATAGGGGCCGATATAAAACTCGGCCCAAACTAATGTTGGCGCCACAATCAGGAAGAGAGATAATAACATAAAAATCGTGAGTCTTCTCATGGTCCTCGTCTCCCCTTACATTTCATCTCCAGCGAAAATGAGATGATATTCTATTTATTCTATTTTTTGCCTTCTTGATCCAAAAGAAAGAAAGTTCTGGTAACCTCCTCCATTGGTTCTACGCCGGGAAGCTCTCTCTGGCTGTAACTTGATCTTCATGATTTGCACATGATAGCAAAAATCTCACTAAAAAAGTACTTTTTCTAACTTTGTAAAATTCAAGGCCCTCGGAGGCTAACTTATTTGGTGGGAAGTGACCGATGAGCTACCAGTGAGGACTTCTGGCGGGGGAAAGGAGTGGTTATCTTGACCTGAACAATCCGGAAAGAGACTCCGAATTTTCGGTGCTCCAGGCATCTTGCCTGGGGTATCTCTGGCTCTTCTTAAGAACCGTTTCCTTTCTCATCATCATTGGCGATAGAGCGCCAGAAATCGTCAGCCAGGCGCACGATGTCATCTTCACCCAGATA
>JAQTXE010000044.1:15278-19434 GCA_028688935.1 Syntrophales bacterium | reverse complement strand
CGGGGGAAGTACCGCAGGCGGGAGAGGATGGCGTAGTAGACGGGCGCGGCGTGGCCCTTGGAGAGCACGAACCGGTCGCGCTGGAGCCAGCACGGGTCCTGGGGATTGAAGCGCATGCGCCCATAAAACAGGGCCACCATGATCTCGGTGGCCGAGAGCGACCCTCCCAGGTGGCCGGACCCGGCCTTAAAAAGCATTTCCACGATGTCCAAACGGACTTGGCGGGCTATCTCTTGTAGTTGGGAAATGTCGGGAATCTCTTGGTAACTCTGCGTCACGGCGATGTCAACCCCTCCATAAAGCTAATATAATCAATAATGGCAATATTTGCTACCATAACCCCAAAAAACCTGCAAGGTAGGAAAAATTATCCCGGCCTTTGACCCTCCGGGTGGGGAAAGAGGGGCAGAAAAGGAAGTTGAGACCTCTTCGAAAGTTCATATTCTCTGTCATTCTGAACGGAGCGAAGCGAAGTGAAGAATCTTGTCGTTGGCAGCACAGCTCTTTCGGATCGAGCCGATGATTAAACCCAATTCGGAAATCTCGGCCGCAACGATAAGAGATCGCTTCGCTTCGCTCAGGATGACAAAAGAGACACTTTCGCAGAAGTCACAAGTTCCCGGTTCCCAGTTAAGGTAGATGGACAGGGCCTAGTAAGCCGGCTTTCCCGGCCTGCCGGGAAATTTATCTCAGGTTCTGCCTTGTCCTTCCTCCGGACAAGGTTATATAATCATCCCTTAAGTATCTGCAGCCCCTTAAGTTGAGGGCCGCCCTCAAGGAGAGGAAAGCATGGCCTTAACCCGGGAAGAAGTGCTGCACGTGGCCAAGCTGGCCCGGCTTAATCTGGAGGCCGAGGAAGTGGAGCTGTTCACCCGGCAGCTCAACGATATTCGGGCTTACGTGGAAAAATTGCAGGAGTTGGACACCGCAGGCGTGAAGCCCATGGCCCATGCGGTCCCGGTCTGTAACGCCTTTCGGGATGATGAGGTCACCCCCGGTCTTCCCCGGGACGAGGCCCTGGACAATGCGCCTTCCCGGGAGGAAGGGAGTTTTGTGGTGCCCCGCATAATTTAGGACGGTTTTCGGTTTTCGGTTTCCAGTTTTCGGTTTGGTCTGCGGTCTGCGGTCTGTGGTGTTTCGGGAAGCGCCTTGACTAGTGTTTTTTAAGTCCCCCTTTTTAAAGGGGGATTTAGGGGGATTTTCAATGCGTGGTAAAATCCCCCCTCACCCCCCTTTTGAAAAGGGAGGGGAAATATGGCCCGTTTAAGTCCTTATCCTGGGAATTAACACCTTTTAGTTCTGGGACTCCATATTAGGTAAGGTTAATGACGGATTCTCTCTATAGTTTGAGCATCAGTGAACTGGCCCCGCTTCTGGCCCGGCGGGAGGTGTCGCCGGTGGAGGTGACGGAGCAGCTTTTAGAGCGCATCGCCGCGGTGGACGGGCAGCTTAATAGCTACCTCACCGTGGACGCAGACGGGGCCCGGGTCCAGGCTAAGGCGGCGGAAGCCCGGATTGCCAAAGGTGAAGGCGCTCCTTTGACCGGCATCCCCCTGGCCCTGAAAGACGTGCTCGTCACTAAAGGGTTGCGGACCACCTGCGGTTCCCGGATTCTGGAGAATTTTGTCCCCCCCTTCGACGCCACGGTCTGCGCCCGGCTACGGGAAGCGGGCGCGGTCTTTATGGGGAAGGTGAACATGGACGAGTTCGCCATGGGCTCTTCTACGGAGAACTCGGCCTTCGGCCCCACCCATAACCCCTGGAACCGGGACTACATCCCTGGGGGCTCCAGCGGCGGCTCCGCCGCGGCGGTGGCCGCGGACCTGTGTATCGCCTCCCTGGGGTCGGACACCGGGGGCTCCATCCGCCAGCCCGCGTGCCACTGCGGGGTGGTGGGCTTAAAACCCACCTATGGGCGGGTTTCCCGTTACGGCCTGGTGGCCTATGCCTCTTCCCTGGACCAGATCGGCCCGTTAACCAAAGAAGTGCGGGACGCGGCCTTGCTGCTCAACTGCATCGCCGGCCACGACCGCCGGGACTCCACCTCGGTGGACCAGGCGGTACCGGATTACCTGGCAAGGTTGGGGCGGGAGATCAAGGGCCTGAAGATCGGGGTGCCTCAGGAATACTTCGGCGAGGGGCTGGACCCGGACGTGGCCTCCGCGGTGCAGGCAGCCCTCAAGACCCTGGAGGGGCTGGGCGCGGTGCTGGTGGAAGTGAGCCTGCCCCATACCGAATACGCGGTGGCCGTCTATTACGTGGTGGCCGTGGCCGAAGCCTCTTCGAACCTGGCCCGCTACGACGGGGTGAAATACGGCCTCCGGGCCGAGGGCCGCAATCTCCTGGAGATGTACGGGGCCACCCGCACTAAAGGGTTCGGTGCGGAAGTGCGGCGGCGCATCATGCTGGGGACGTACGCCCTGTCCGCGGGGTATTATGACGCCTATTACCGCAAGGCCTCCCAGGTGCGGGCTCTGATCCGGGGTGATTTTGACCGGGCATTTAAAGAGTGCGATGTGGTGGCCACGCCGGTTTCCCCTACTCCGGCGTTCCGCCTGGGGGAGAAGATGGCCGACCCCCTGACCATGTACCTGTCGGACATCTTCACCATCTCCGCCAACCTGGCGGGGGTGCCGGGCATTTCTGTGCCCTGCGGTTTCAGCGGCGGAGGACTGCCCATCGGCTTGCAGCTCATGGGGCCGCCCTTCGGGGAGGAAGTGTTGTTACAGGCGGCTTATGCCTTGGAGCAAGCCACGGAGTGGCACCGGCGCAAGCCGGTGTGGTGATTAGGGTCTTCGATCTTCAGAAAATGATGTTGAATAACAAGCTTAGAGGTGGGGATGGGGTGTGGAGGAGAAAGGGAATGTGGAACAGCCGCCCTCGGCTGTTTCAGAACAGGCGGGGGCGCCTGCTCCACATTCTTTGGCCCATTTCCGGCCCTCCGAGGAGCTTTTAAGTGATTGGTAAGTTAAAGAAAAGGCTGGTGGTTTTCCTGATCCTGGCGGCGTTCCCGATCCTGGGGCCGGGCGCGGCGGCAGCGGAAAAACTTGGGGGACGGCTGACTCTAAAGCAGGCCATCGAGATTGCCCTGAAGGAACACCCCACTCTCAAAGAGTCCAAGGAGAAGGTGACTGCGGCCAAATATCAGATCGGCTCCTCCCGGGCCGCGTACCTGCCGCAGGTGGCCTTTACCAACAATTTCTATTGGGGGAATTCCTTCCCCGCGACCTCCGGGGCCGGAACCGCCGGCGGTCCTCCCGGCTTGGGTGGCGGGGGCACAGTTACCACGGATTTCTATATCAACCGGGTCTCCGCCAGCCAGTTGATCTATGATTTCGGCAAGACCCTGGGGCAGATAGACCAGTCCCGGGCTACCTTTAAACAGACCCAGGAAGATTACGCCGGCAACCGCCAGCAGGTGGTGCTGGACGCCCGGACCGCGTATTTCGGCTATCTGGCGGCCATGCGGGCCCGGAAGGTCACCGAAGAGACGGTGCGCCAGAACCTGGAACTGGTGAAACAGGCCAAAGGCTTCTATGACGTGGGGCTGCGGGCCAAGATCGACGTCACCAAGGCGGAAGCCAACCTCTTCGATGCGGAAGCCAGCCTGATTAGGGCCAAAAACACGGTGGATCTGACCAGGGTCACCCTGATGACCGCCTTGGGCCTGAAGACCTGGCCTTTTCAGGGGGTGGAAGACGTTATCGAAGTAACCCGCCGGCCCCATTCCCTGGTGGAATTGAAGGCCCAGGCCATAAACCAGCGCCCCGAAATCATCAAGAACCGCTATCAGCTGGATTTCAATCAAGCCGCGTTACGGGTGGCCAAGGCCGGTTGGTTCCCCACTTTGAGCTCTCTGGCGGCCTATGGCTGGTCGGGCGCCAACGCTCCTTTCGGCACCGAATCCCTGGAGAATCGTTCCTGGTGGGTGGGCGCGGGTTTGACCGTCCCCATTTTTGACGGTTTGCTGGCCTATAATAACGTCAAGACCGCCAATGCCAATATCCGGGCCACCCACGCCAATACCGAGGTCTTAAGCCAGGATATCTCCAAAGAAGTGGAGCAGTCCTACCTGGACGTCACCTCGGCCTGGGAACTGATCCGGGCCACCAAGAAGGCCCTGGAAGCGGCCCGGGAGAATTATCGCCTGGCCCAG
>JAQTXE010000044.1:0-15268 GCA_028688935.1 Syntrophales bacterium | reverse complement strand
GGCCCAGGGGCGCTACCAGGTGGGGGTGGGGTCCATCATCGAAGTCACCGACGCCCAGGTGCAGTATTTCCAGGCGGACTTGAGGAATGTCCAGGCCCTCTATGATTACCGGGTGGCGGAGGCCAGGTTGGACAAGGCCATTGGCAGACCTTTTTAGTTGCCCGTTTTCCGTTTTCTGTTTTCCGTGTTTTTTTTTAATGAACTTACCATTGGCAATACGGGGAACGGTAAACGGAAAACGAGACTTTACGCTACCAGAGAACGTATTCGTTGAGCTTCCGGTGGAACTCCTCGGGGGTCGTAAAGTGCCAGGCCACCAGGCCGTGAGCCCGGGCCGCCTCCACGAAGGGGAGTTTATCGTCGAGGAAGAGGCAGCGCTCCGGCGGTCGGCCCATGGCCCGGATCAGGGCCTGATAGATGGCGGGTTCGGGTTTGCGGCTCCCCACCTCATAAGAAAGAATTAACTGCCGGAAATGACGGAGTAAAGGGTAGTTATCCTTAATATATTGAAAATGCAAGGGATTTGTGTTAGAGAGTAAAAAGAGGGGATAGCGGGTGGCCAGCCGGGCCGCGGTTTGCTCCATGTCCTTAAGGGGCGCGAAGATGTCGTTCCAGAGCTCGGTAAACCGGGAAAAGGGGAGGTCGAGACCGAAGAGGCCCAGGAGCCGTTGGTAAAATTCCTCCGAGGAGAGGCGGCCGGTATCAAAGCCGGGCTCCAGGTCGGAGGCGAAAACCCCGGCGTAGACTTCTTCCGGAGTCAGATTCACCAAGGCCCCGAAGCCGCGGCAGAAGCGGAGATGGTCCACCGCCACCAGGACGTTGCCCAGATCAAAGGCGATGGCCTCGAGGCGCAAAGGAGAAGGGGCGGCCACGGGAATTCCTCCGAGAGCATAATCTTGGGTACCGCAATCAGAAGATAGAAGAAGAGTAAGATATTAGCAAATATTTTAAAAATCTGGGCGTAATAGACGATTATTTCTAATAAGCCGATAAACTCAGCCGGAAAATCTCTGCCTGACCAGGAGGGGATCCGGTGTGCCGGAGGGGCAAGAGGAGAGGAGCTGCGGCTGCCGGTTTCGTCTTTCCTCCACATCCCGGGAACGCCAAAGCAAAGGGGGTGACAGGTGGCTAATAGAAGCAAAGGTTGGAGCATAATTGTGGCCTTATTGGTGGGATTTGCCGGGGCCACGGTTTTCTGGTTCTACGGCCCCTTCCTGAAGAAAGAGGTAAGCCTCCAGGTGGAGGAGGCCGTGAAAGAACAGGCGGCCAAAAACACGGAACAGGGGAGCAAGTCCCCCACGGCATTTAGAGCAGTGGCCCCGGGTGGAGGAGGCCGCTACCAGGTGGTGACCGACGGCAAGCAGACTTTCCTGGCGGACCTTAAAGAGGGCAGGGTATGGCGCTACTTTCACCATACCCGGGAGGGCGGCCACCTGAAAGAAGAAGAAGGGTTCCTGCCTTTGCCGTTTTTCTACGGGGGTAAGAAATACCCCACCGCGGACCTGAAGGCCGGGGAGTAAAGAGAGAAGAATTTGAGATTACGCGGTTTTCTCCGGGAGGACCTGGCCTGGGCCTTCTTTTTGCTGATTCTGGCCCTGGGCTTCGGCCTGGTTAAGAACTGGGGCCTGGTGAGCCTCTCCGTCAAAGGCGATCTGGCCGGGCAGTTGGAAAAGATGCGGGCCCAGCGCCGGGACAGGGAGTTTCAAGGGGTCAAGACCATTAATTTGGTCCAGGCTTACCAGCTTTTTCAGGAGGGCCAGACTTTATTCGTGGACGCCCGCAAGCCGGAAGAGTACGCCGAGCTGCACGTTTCCGGCGCGGTGAATCTTCCTCCCTCCAAGCTCCAGAACCGGGATAACCCGGCGGTGGCTAATTTCCCCAAAGACCGGAGCATCGTGGTTTATTGCGGCGAGGTCCATTGTGACCTGGCTTTGAAGGTGGCGGAGAAACTGCAAGATTTGGGCTTCACCCGGGTGCAGGTCTTTCTGGGAGGGTTTAAGGCCTGGGACGATGCGGGTTACCCCGCGGATACGAGTAAGTAGAGTAAAAAAGGGGAAAAGGAGAAGAGGGGAAAAGGGAAAAGCTTATCAATCTTTTGTAGTTGGTTATTTTCCCCTTTCCCCTTTTCCCCCTAAAAATGAAAAGGGTTTGTCAGCCTTGCCAGCCAAAACCAACCGGCTTCTGATCCGCGTGTTTGGAATTATCCTGGGGGGCCTCTTTTTTTATGCGGGCTTGCAGAAGCACTATCACGTTTACGAATTCGCCGAAGCGGTGCTGGCTTATAAGATCGGCCCCGTGTGGCTGGCAGGGGTGGTGGCCGCGGTGCTCCCCTGGGTGGAGCTGATTACGGGGGGCTTGCTGGTGGCAGGGCTCAAGCGCCGCTCCTGTTTGTTGATCATCGCTTTACTAATGGCCTCTTTCCTGGTCGTCATGCTGGTGACCCTGGCCCGGGGGCTCAATATCGACTGCGGCTGCGGCCTCTTTTTTCAAAAGCAGGTGGGGTTGGTCTCCCTGCTGGAAGACCTGGCCCTCCTGGCCTGGGCGGGGGGGCTGTATTGGTGGGAATTAAAGACAGTGGCCAGTGGTCAGTAGCCAGCAGCCAGTAGTCGGTAGTCAGCGGTGAAAAGATAGACACCTGGCAAGCAATAATCCTTTTGAACGAAAAGCGAAAAGCGGCAAACAAGAAGCCCGATCCATCATGTCTAAATATTTCAACTTTTACGATCCTCTGGAAAAACGCTATATCTTCAATAATTTCCTGGTGATCTGCACCCTGGTAGAGGTCCTGATCCTGGTCTTTACCCTCATCTGGCAGATGGATGAGGGAATGTTCACCGGCCAGGTGAAGGTGATCCCCTTTCCCTGGAAAGAATACCTGGTGGCCGCGTTCAGTGCGCCCATCGTCCTGGTGTTTCTTTTCGGGGTGATCGTGAGGAGCTTTGAGCTCATCTCCCGGCAGGGCGGCGCCGCGGACCCGGACCGGGCCGCCCTCAGGAAACGGGCGCGGCGCCGCTTCCTCTGGGGGCTGCTGGCGCTGGCGGCCGGTCTGTTTCTCCTCTGGGCCGCTTTCGGGTTCACCTGGATTCCCGGGGCCGTCAAGGTCCTGGGCCTGGGGGGCGCGTATTTGCTCATCGCCCTGCTTACTCTGGCTCTCCTCTATTTCCCTTTGCGTCTGCTGCTGCGCTACCGCCCGGAGAAAAAGGCCCTGGAATACCAGTACCTGCTGACCCTGGCGGAACGCTACGGGGTGGTCCTGGTGGAGGGCAAGATACCTCCCGAAGTGGCCCGGGCCCTGGAGGAGAAAAAGATTGCCTCTGCTTCCCGGGCTTCCCTGCCGGGGCCGGAAGATTTCCCGGAAAAACCGGATTCCCATTAATTCCTTTGGCCCGAAGAAAAATCTTTGATATCCTCGGTTAAGGACGAAAAAGTCTTATCTTACTGAAAATAATAGAATATTAGCTCAGATTAGGAAGACCGTTTAAGCAAGTGGAAAGTTTTATAATAGGGGCTAGACTTGTGAAATTTTTCCTTTACAGGCGGGGTGAACTGAGGTATGAATTGTCATTCAACCAAAGCTAGGTTTTTCAGGCGTAAGGAAAAATAGGGTAGGGAGGTGATACTTTTTTTTTCACGTAGGCTTAAAATAGGCATTAAGGACCTTAAAACCTTAGGGAATTATTACTTATAGGAGGGTAGCGGATGGATATTATGAGCTTTGCCTTGTTGTGCGGCGCGGTGGGCGTCGCCTATGGTCTGTTCACCACCACCTGGGTCCTGAAACAGGATGCGGGTAGCGAGCGGATGCAGGAAATCTCCGCAGCGGTGCGGGAAGGGGCCAACGCCTTTTTAAACCGGCAGTACAAGACCGTAGCCATGGTGGGTGCGGTGGTTTTCGTCCTTCTCTTTGTGGGCCTGGGCAAATGGGTGGCCGTAGGCTTTGCCGTCGGCGCCATTGGTTCGGCTTTCGCCGGTTACGTGGGCATGTACGTGTCGGTGCGGAGCAACGTGCGCACCGCGCAGGCAGCCTTCACCAGCATGGCCCACGCCCTGAAAGTGGCCTTCCGGGGCGGTTCGGTCACCGGTCTCTTAGTGGTGGGCCTGGCCCTGCTGTCCGTGGCCGGGTACTACAAGTTCCTCATGAACGTTGATCCCCATGCAGCCATGCACGCCCTGGTGGGTCTGGGCTTCGGCTGCTCCCTGGTATCCGTCTTTGCCCGGTTGGGCGGCGGCATCTACACCAAGGCTGCGGACGTGGGCGCCGACCTGGTGGGTAAAGTGGAAGCCGGCATCCCCGAAGATGATCCCCGGAACCCCGCGGTTATCGCCGACAACGTGGGCGACAACGTGGGTGACTGCGCCGGTATGGCCGCTGACCTCTACGAGACCTATGTCGTCACCATGGTGGCCGCCATGCTGTTGGCCTATACCATCTACGGCGCCGGCTCTGCAGCCATCCTCTTTCCTCTGGTGGTGGGCGGCGTGTCCATCATCGCCTCGGTCATCGGCACCTATTTCGTCCGCCTGGGCAAATCCGCCTATGTCATGGGCGCCCTCTATAAGGGCCTCATCGTGGCCGCGGTCCTGGCCATCGTCGCCTTCTATCCCCTGGCCGGCAAGTTCATGACCGGCGTGGCCGCCAAAGCGGCTGCCAAGGGTGCGGCTGGCTTTGTGATTCCGCCCTTTAACATCTTCCTGCTGGCGGTGATCGGCGTGCTCCTCACCGGTCTGATCGTGGGCATCACCGAGTACTTCACCTCCAAGAGCTTCACCCCGGTGAAATCCATTGCCCTGGCCTCCACCACCGGCCACGGCACCAACGTCATTCAAGGTCTGGCCATTTCCATGAAGGCCACCGGCGCTCCGGTGGTGGTCATCGTTTGCGCCATCCTGGCAGCCTTCAAATTGGGCGGCGGCCTGGCCCATCCCGGCACCGGCCTCTATGCCATCGCTCTCACCGCGGTGGCCATGCTCTCCATGACCGGTATCGTGGTGGCCATCGACTCTTACGGCCCCATCACTGATAACGCCGGCGGTATCGCTGAAATGGCGGAACTCCCCGAAGACATCCGGAACATCACCGATCCTCTGGATGCGGTGGGCAACACCACCAAAGCCGTCACCAAGGGTTACGCCATCGGTTCCGCGGCTCTGGCGGCATTGGTACTCTTCGCCGAATACTCCCGTTCCTTCCCCGGGGCCATGAGCTTCGATCTGTCCGATCCCCGGGTGTTGGCCGGCTTGTTTATCGGCGGTCTGCTGCCTTACTACTTCGGCGCCCTCTGCATGGAGGCCGTGGGTAAGGCCGCGGGCGGCGTGGTGGAAGAAGTACGGCGCCAGTTCCGGGAAATCCCGGGCATCATGGAAGGCACCGCCAAACCCGAATACGGCACCTGCGTGGATATCGTCACCAAGAGCGCTCTGCGCCAGATGATGGTTCCGGCCCTGATCCCGGTGCTGGCTCCCGTCGTCGTGGGCTTCACCCCGGGTCTCGGTCCCGTGGCCCTGGGCGGCATGCTCATCGGCTCCATCGTCACCGGCTTGTTCCTGGCCATTGCCATGACCTCCGGCGGCGGCGCCTGGGATAACGCCAAGAAGGCCATCGAAGACGGCCTCTACGGCGGCAAAGGCTCTGATGCCCATAAAGCTGCGGTCACCGGCGACACCGTGGGCGACCCCTACAAAGACACCGCCGGCCCGGCCATCAACCCCATGATCAAGGTGGTGAACATCGTGGCCCTGCTGCTGGTGCCCTTGCTTCTTAAGTAGAACCTCACGCCAAGGCGCAAAGGTGCCAAGGCGCTAAATGAAAAAGAAAAGGCCGGCTCACTATGAGCCGGCCTTTTTTATGGGATTCTGCCTGAAAAAGATCAAATTAATGATCTGGAACTAATAGGAATTTTTTGGAATTCAGGGGTGAGCCGGATGTCTAGATGCGCCGGTTAAGAAAAAGGGGGCGAAGCTTTCTACGAAGTCTGCTGGTTATCTCTTGTCCGTGTATCTGACGCCTGCGAGGCCCTGAAAGTGGATGTCTTGGGTCCAGATGACACTGCCGTAGGCCCGGGCGGTGGCTAAAATCACGCTGTCCGCCAGGGGCAAGTGGAGATCATGGCCGATTCTGGAGGCTCTCAGAGCCAAGGTCGCATCCAAGGGCGCCAGCAAACCCCGGTGCATGGCCGCGGCGGCCTGAAGGGCGGCGTCTTCCCCCCTTTGCGGTAAAATACTCTTGAATACTTCCAGGAGACAGATGGTGGGGACCAGGAGAGAACCCGGGTCCTCCAGCGCCGGGGCATAGAAATCGGCATTAGGGCCGTCGGCGAAGTACTCCAGCCAGCCGCAGGAATCCACCAGGTTCATAGCCGATCCTCTTCCCGGCGTACCTCCGTATCAATCCCTTTGATAATTCCGCGTAATGCCTGGGGCTCCCCTAAAGGTATGAGTTCGATGCGATTCTCGTACTGGAGGACCTGAACCCGGGTGCCGGGTTTAAGACCCATGGACTCCCGCACCTCCCGGGGGATCACTACCTGGAATTTCGGGGAGACAGTGACGGCCTTCATGGCTATCTCCATCGATAGATAATTTGTTTTACGATATCATAATCGATAACGGGAGGCAAGGGTTGGGGAATAAGGTTTAAGGTGGATAATAAAAGGTCTTCCACCTGGAAGCGATGGAAGACCTCTAAAACATGAGGAGTGATCTTGCAGTCGTGATCAACCGGGGCGACCACGGCTCCACCCACCCGGGGCTGCCTGCCCTAAGAGGCTTCGGCGCTGCGGCCGCATTCCTCCGGCGCTATTCGGTGAATTCTGGGTATCAGGGTCCCGGCCAGGCGCAACATTTTGTCGGCCTGGGGGTATTGGCCCAGAGTTTGATAAACTTCCCCCAATTCCTGGGCAATGAGGCCCTTTTTGGGGTCAAAGGGATTGAACTTCATGGCCCGGAGATAATAGCCTACGGCCTTTTCCAGCATTCCTTCCTGGCGGTACTTGGCCGCTTCCTGCCAGAAAGGGTTGTCATTGCCGTCATGGGCCAGAACCACATCCGTATTGCCCTGGCGGTCCAAAATTTCCATAACAATGAGGTCTTCTTGGTGGTAATCATCCATATCCATGATGATCTTGTCCGACCACCTGTCTCGAAAAAGCCGGGAGTTTTCCTGGTCCCGTTCATGTCTGCCCTGGGTCTTGCTCTCCAGGTGGTAGACCACCGCCCGGGGATTATAGACTATCCGGTAACCCTGCTCCCGGAGCCGGAAACAGAGGTCCACGTCTTCATAGCCATTGAGATAAGCTTCATCGAAGCCGGCCAGCACCAGGAAGAGGTCTTTCCGGATGAGCATGCAGGCCGCGGTCACCGCCTGGAAGGCCCTTTCTTTCAGAACCGCAGGATGATCCCGGTCATAGTTGCGATAGATATGATACACCAGTTTCCGGTCATTAAAGACCACCCCGGCATGCTGGACGGTATCGTCCGGATAGAGCAGTCTGGCGCCCACGGCCGCGGTTTTCTCATCTTTCCGGGCGCCGGCGGCCAGCTCCTGGAGCCAGCCGGGCTGGACGATGGTGTCGTTGTTGAGGAAGACCAGGTATTCTCCCTGGGCCGCCTGGGCCCCCTGATTACAGGCCCGGGCAAAGCCCTGGTTGGTGCGGTTGCTGATGACCCGCACTTCGCCCGCGGCTTCCAGTTCCTGGAGGTAGTCCCGGGTGCCGTCGCGGGAGCCGTTGTCCACCAGGATGATTTCATGGGGGGCGTCGGTATTTTCCTCAATGGACTCCAGACATTGGCGGGTCAGGTCGAGGTTGTTGAAAACCGGGATAATGATGGAAGATAAATCCTGAATCTTAGGGAATTGAGGGCGCTCAGGGGCCTTGCCCGGGGATGGCTTGGAGACTTCGGCCTTTGCCGGTATCCGGCCCTTGGTCAGCTCCAGCAGCCGGGGGTGGCGGGCATCCAGGGTTGCAGCCTGACGGCAGGCCTCCTCAAAGGCTTCCTGATTTCCCTGATGTTGGGCTATCCGGGCCAAGCCCAGCCAGGAGTCGATCTGCCGGGGATTGATCCGGACCGCGTCTTGTAAATAGCCCTGAGCTTCCTGGAAGAGTCCCAAATCGATGCAGGTGGCCCCCAAGTGGCCCAAGATTTCGGGGTCCTTAGGGGTCTGGGACCAAGCCAGGGTATAGGCGGCCATGGCGCCGCTGAGGTCACCCCGCTGGCGGCAATTGAGGCCCTGGCGTTTTAGCAGGGGCAAAGCCTCGGTATCCACCTGGCGGGCGGCCCGGAGGACTTCTCCGGCTTCCTGGTGTTTGCCCTGCAAGGTGAGGACGTCGCTTAACGACAGGTGGGCTTCCAGGAGGTCCGGAAAGCTTTGGGTGAGGTCCCGGAGATGCTTTTCCGCGGTCGGCCAATCCTGGCGGTCCATGGCCTCGGTGGCCAGGGTTAGCAAGCTGTCGGCGCCAGAGGCCGGGGACTCGCAGGCGGTGGCCAAGGGGGTTAAGGCCTTCTTTTGGTTCTGCAAAAACTGCTGCTGCCAGACCTTTAGATGGGGCCGGTTTGCTAGCTGATCCTGGTATTTGGCATGGACAATCTCTAAAGTGCGGACAAAATCCGCGGCCTTTTGGCTGGTCATGGTGCTGCCGTCCTGGCGCCAGGAGAACTCACAGGTGACCTGCTTGAGGTGAGCAAAGGGATAATGCAGGGAGAGCCGGATCCATAAATCCCAATCCTCGTGGGTGGTCAGGCTCTCATCAAAGAGGCCGGCCTGCTTCAGGCAGGCCTTCTCGTGCATCAGACAAAGGACCGGGAATTGATTGGCCACCAGGAGACGATCCGGGTCAAAGTCATGGGAGTAAGGCAGGTCCAGGTGGGTGGTGACGTAGCGGTCGTGCTGCTTCACCTGGTGGGCCCGCTGGGCGTCGGTATAAGCCACCCGGAAATCGCTGTTTTCCAGAAATTTCACCAGGGTTTCCAGGTGCTGGGGGTAAAACAGATCGTCGTCATCCAGGTAGGCCAGGTATTTCCCCCGGGCCAGTTTGATCCCGGTATTCCGGGCCGCGGCCAGCCCCAGGTTGCGGCCGTGTTTGGCATAGGTGATATTCTGCCTGGTATTGAGCCAGCGCACGATGTTGCCCACATCCACGCCGCCGTCGTTAACCACGATGATCTCAAAGTGGGCGTAGGTCTGGTCGAGAATGCTTTGCAGGGTGGCCACCAGCATATCCGGGCGGTTATGGGTGGGGACGATGACCGAGACCAGGGGAGCCGCGGCGGTGGCAGGTTCGGGTGCAGCGCCTTCCTGGGACTTCTCCCGATCCGCGGCCCTCTTCCGGGCCAACCTGGCAAAATATTCCTGCTCCCTGATCCGGGCCGGCGATAGAGAAGGCTCGAGATCCCGCCAACAGTAGAGGGGTTCCTCCAGGTTGGCAATTTTATAGTGCTCCGCCAGGCGCAGCCAGAGATCGTAGTCCTGGGCGTACTTGAAGCGCTCGTCATAACCCTGGAGTTGGACCACGGCTTCTTGGCGCATCATGACGCTGCCGTGGCCGAAGCGGTTTTCCTCCCGCAACCCGGCCCGGAGGTCCTCATCGCCGGTCAACACCGGGACCAGGGCCCGGAGACGGTTGTTCTCGTCAATCCGGTAGTAGGAGCTGCCCACCAGGGCGTAATCGGGATGATCCTCCAGGAATTGGCGTTGCAGCTCCAGGCGGTGGGGCAAAGAGAGGTCCTGGGCCTCCATGATGGCAATAAAGGGGCCCCGGGCCGCGTTGATGCCGATGTTCAAGGACTTGGTCAGACCCAGGGACTCGGGATTGGCGATCACCCGGAGGCGGCAATCGTCGAATTTGTTGAGAATGCCGGCGATCTCCGGATCGGGGTCATCATTGATAATGATGAACTCGAAGTTGGCATAAGTCTGCTGGAGGACGCTGTGAATGGCGGACTCCAGATAAGGCCCGGCATGGTTAACCGGCATGAGGACGCTGATCTGGGGCGTCTCGATTTCGCCCTGGGCGTTTTTGCCGACCGGCACGGCGGCGTCCCATTGGCCGCCATAAAAACCCTGCACCCGCTGGTTATGGCCCGGCAGGTAGACCAGGCCCCGGTCATCGATGAATTCATAGTGGCGGTCGTGCAACACCTGCCGGTATAAGGGACTTTGGGGAATACCCACAAAGACGTTGTACCAGGTGACGGTGGGTTGAATCTCCTGAAGCAGGGATAAGGTGTCATTGAGGTCCTTGAGGGTTTCTCCGGGGACGCCGACGATGACGCTGGCCGCGGTGTTTATCCCCAATTCATGGCACCAGCGGAACGCGGCCCGGGTTTGCCCCGGAGTGATGCCCTTTTTCAGGAGGTCCAAAATCTTCTGGGAGCCGCTCTCCACTCCGAAGTAGAGGGCGGTGAGGCCGGCTTGCCGCATCAAGGCCAGGAGGTCCCGGTCCAGGGAATCCACCCGGGTTTCGCAGGCCCAGGCGATCTTGATTTTTTTGTCGAGGAGCAGATGACAGAATTCTTCCGTCCGTCTACGGTTGACGGTGAAATTGTCCTCCCGGAAGTAGATGCCCCGGGCGTTGTAGGTCTTAATCAGGTACTCGATATCGGCCACGATGCGCGGGGCGCTGAAACAGGTATACTTCCGGCCCCAGATGGAGCCCACGGAGCAGAAAGTGCACTGAAAAGGACAGCCCCGGCTGGTGTTCATGGTGAAGACGGGAGTGCCGGGAAACCAGTCGCCGCCCCAGTTATAGGGCTGGCCGATGAAGTAATCCCAGGCGGGCATGGGCAGGTCATCCAGGTTTTCCAGGCGGCGGCAGCGGATCACCCTTTCTTTAGCCCGGCCTTCGACGATATCCAGGATAGCCTGTTCCCCTTCCCCCTGGACCACGAAATCCACAAAAGGCGGAATGGTTTCCAGGGCCACGCTGGTATGGGGCCCGCCGACGATAATCTTGCCCCGCCAGTCCCCTTTCTGGCGCAGGTACTCCAGGCGGTAGAGCAGGCGCCGGGTATCCCTAAAACAGATGGTATTGGCATAGAGGCCCACAAAGTCGATGGCATGCTCTTGAAGATAATCGGTTTCCAGGAAATTGCTGGGGCTCAGGTAATTATCGATGAAAAAGACCTGGTGGCCGGCTTTTTTAAGCACGGCAATGAGAAAACCCAGGCCGATGGGGGGCCTTTTTTCGCTGGTGGAAAACGGGGATTGATGAGGGGCGGCGGAAGTTGCCAGCAAGACGTTCATGTTTCCGTCCTCTATAGAGGTTTGGGCCAACCGGTGTTACAATACACCGGAGCCGGGAGAAACCATTTCCTCGAGGGAACCTCTTGCAACTATCGAGCCAGGCGCTGTCACGATAATTTGCAGTAATGCCAATAGGTTATGGTTGTATTTGGAAGAAGTGCCTGAAAACCCGGCAGAAAAGGCCCATCGAGGGAGGACGATTTTGACTGAGCCCACCGCCGCCAGACCCGGCGCCCCCCAGGCTTCCCAGGAAGGACGCGTTCTGGCGGGCCTGCTATTGGTGAGCGGCTTCCTCTTTCTCTATCACCTGGGGATCCCGGGTTTGATGGACCCGGACGAGGGCCGCTACGCCGAGATCGCCCGGGAGATGCTGCTCTTAAAAGACTGGATTATTCCCCACCTTAATCTGCTGCCCTATCTGGAAAAACCGCCCCTGGTTTACTGGCTCACCGCCCTTTCTCTGGCGCTCCAGGGGCAGACCGCCTGGGCGGCCCGGCTGCCCGCGGCCTTGAGCGCGCTGGGGGGCGTCTTTCTGGCCTACGGCCTGGGGCGGGCCTTGTGGGGTCCCCGGGCGGGCTCCCTCAGCGCCTTGATCCTGGCCACCTGCGGGGGCTACGTGGCCCTGGGCCGGCTCCTGACCCTGGATATGACCCTGGCCCTGTTTCTCAATCTAGGGGTGGGCCTGGGGTACCTGGCCATGCGCCGGGAGCGGCCGAGGCTGTGGCTCTGGGCCTATCTGGCCCTGGCCCTGGGGGTCCTCACCAAAGGGCCGGTGGCTTTGGTGCTGGCGGTCGTGATCTGGGCCATCTGGGCCTGGTCCCAGGGGCGCCCCCTGCTCCGCTCCTGGTTCCATCCCAAGGGGGTGGCCCTGTTGGTGGTGGTCGCCTTGCCCTGGTTCGGGCTGGCCGCGATCCGCTATCCGGATTTTCTGCGGTTTTTCGTCCTGGAGCAGCACTTAGCCAGGTTTGCAACCAAGTCCATCCACCATCAGTTTCCCTTTTATTACTATCTCCCAATTCTCCTGGGATTTATGCTGCCCTGGTCCTGGCTGCTGCCCTGGGCCTTGGGCCGGAAGAGGCCATGGCGGGACCCGGACCGGCTCTTTCTCCTGATCTGGGCGGGGGTGGTGCTCCTCTTTTTTTCCCTCTCCCGGGGCAAGCTGGCGCCTTATATCCTTCCGGCTTTGCTGCCCCTGGCCCTGCTTCTGGGCCAGAGCCTGGCGGACCAGGTCCGGGAAGGCGGGTTTTCCGGCAGCCGGGGTTTGTTATGGAGCCTGGTCCTCTGGGCCTTCTTGGGCTGGGGGCTGGTGGGCCTTTATTTTCAGCCGCCGTCTCCGGTAGCCGCCTTGCTGGCCAAGGGGTCCCAGGTGGCGCTGCTATTTTTCCCGGGTCTATTGATCCTGGCCCTGACCCCCACCTGCGCCCTGATTTGGCGGCGTCCCGGGGTGCTGGTGGCGGGGGCCCTGTTGTTGAGCTTCCTGGTCCCCTGGGGGATGCAAATGGTGAGCGCCCAACGCTCTCCCCAGGCGATGGGCCGGATAGTGAAATCCCAATGGCGGCCAGGCGCGGCCCTGGTGGGCTACCGCCTTTATTCCCAGGGGCTGTCCTTTTATAGCGGCCAGATTTTTCATCTCCTCTCCTTTGCCACGGAATTGGATTACGGGCGGAAGTTGGCCGGGACCACCTCTTTATTCTTTGATACGTCCCAGGAGATGGCTGCGTATGTGCGGGGCCGGCCCCTGGTCTTTATTTACCTCAGGGCTAAAAGCCTGCCCTATTTGGAGAAGGAATTGCCGGGAAAATTCCACTTCCTGGCCCGTCAGAAAAATAGTATTTTAGTGAAGTATGAGGCAGAAACCAAACAGGCCGGGACTCTGCGTTTCTGTAGCGAAAAGACTGGCCTCACCCAAAGACGCAAAGGCGCAAAGTAAGACGCAAAACATTTGATAATTTATGTACCCTTTGACCATGCCCGCCATCCTTTACCGCTATCTCCTGCAGGAGATTATGGCTCCGTTTGGGGCCAGTCTGTTGGCTTTCACCACCATTGTCTTTTTAGGACGGATGATGAAGGTGACCCAGATGATCGTGGTGAAGGGCGTGGGCCTGGTGGAGGTCCTCAAATCCTGTGTCTATCTCTTCCCCTATCTCCTGGTCTTTACCCTGCCCATGGCGGCCACGGTGGGGATCTTACTGGCGCTGATGCGCTTAAGCGTGGACCAGGAGGTCACTGCTCTCAAGACCGCGGGCCTGAGCTTTACCCAACTGCTGCCGCCGATCCTGGTGTTTTCCCTGGGAACGGCGCTGCTGGCCCTCTTCTTCACGGCTTACGGCAGTCCCTGGGGCCAGAAGGCCACCCGGGATTTAATGATGGAGGTCCTCAAACGCCGGGCGGATTTGGGGATCAAAGAACAGGTCTTCAACACCGACTTCCAGGGGTTGATGCTCTTTGTCAACCACGTTCCCGCCCGGACCGGGAAGATGGAAGGCATCTTTATTTACGACTCCCGGGACCCTGAAAATCCCAATACCGTCTATGCCAAAAAGGGGCAGTTGGATTTTGATCCCGCTCAACAGACCCTGATGCTGCTTCTGGCGGAGGGCCGGGTGATGCGCTGGGGAGAAGGCCTGACCAAGTGGCAGACCGTTGAATTCAAGACTTACCAATTGCCGTTGAATCTTTTCAGCTTTGCCCTAAAGGACAAGAAATCGGAAGACGAGATGTACCTGGGGGAATTGTGGCGGAATCTGGCTAAGGAGCGTCCGGGTTCGGAGCAATATATCCACCTGGTGGTGGAATTGAACCGCAGATTTGCCTTGCCCTGCGGCGCCTTCCTCCTCTGTTTGATCGCCATGCCCTTGGGGATGAGTTCCAGCCAGCACGGCCGAACCTGGGGGCTGATTCTGGGGCTGCTGGTCTTTCTGGTTTATTACGTGGTCTTTACGGCCTCCTGGCGGCTGGCTTTCAGCGCCCGTCTCAATCCCACCCTGGCTCCCTGGGTGTCCAACCTGCTGTTCACCGGGGTAGCCATTTATCTCTGGCGCCGCACGGTGCGGGAGCGGCCTTTGCTGCCGGTCTCCTGGATGCAGTGGCGGGAGCGTCTCCGGGGGATAAGAATCCGGATTAAAGGGAAGTAGGTTAAGTAATCAGTGATCAGTAACCAGTAATCAGTGGCAAGTTTTTTCTGATCACTGATTACTGATGACTGATCACTTTTTTTTGCTCCCCGCGCCGGGTTTGGAATCTTTTGGGGTTTTATAGGTAACGGCCGCTAATAGGCGGCAACAACCTGCCGGCAAATTAATAAGGAGATTTCACTAATGAAACGGAAAATGTTGACCAAAGGAATACCAGTGATGCTGATGCTGGCCCTGGTCCTGAGCCTGAGCACCGCGGCCTGGGCCCGGGGTTTCGGCCGCGGCCCCATGAACCTGACTCCGGAGCAGGCGAGTCAGCTCTTTGATCTCAAACAAAAATTTATGAACGAGACCGCGGACCTGCGTAAGGCCATGTGGGTGAAGCGGGCGGAACTGGCGGCCCTGTGGAAGGCCGAAAACCCTGACTCCAAGCAGATTGTGGCGAAGCAGAAGGAACTGAATACCGTCAGAGGGCAGTTGCAGGAAAAGATGGTGGCTTTCCGCCTCCAGGCCCGGAAGATCTGCCCCCAGATGGGTAAAGGCATGGGCCGGGGCATGGGCATGGGCCACGGTATGGGCATGGGCCGGGGCATGGGCATGGCCGGCGGTGGACCGGGCATGGGCATGGGTCCGGGCTGCGGCTGGTAATTAACCCCTCAGCGTCAACAGGAAAAGGGCGGTGACCGCGAGGTCCCGCCCTTTTTTGGGGATTGGGGCGAGGCCGGGGTCTTACCCGGTGGGGTTAGGGCCAATACGGTTCACTTACGCTTAAGTGAACAGCATTGGGGTTAGGGGGTGATTGAGGCAAAGGTCGGAGAAATATTGTACTGCGGCCCTAACTATGACCTTTCCGGCTTCAAATTTTCCGGGATCTTCGCTGATAAAATCTTGA
>JAQTXE010000300.1 GCA_028688935.1 Syntrophales bacterium | reverse complement strand
CTTAGGTATGTGCCTGGTGAGCGCCGCGGCCCACAGGCTCATCTTCTTCCTGGGTCTGGAACTCTTCTCCCTGGCTTTGTACCTGCTCATCGCCGCGCCTAAGGGCCGGGCCGGGGCCAATGAGGCGGCCATCAAGTATTTCATCATGGGCGCGGTGGCTTCGGCAGTGCTCACCTTCGGCCTAGCCCTGCTTTACGCCATGACCGGCACCCTGGAGATCAAGGCCAGCCTGGCGGGGGTCCAACACGCCGCCGACCTGGCCGGGGTTTTGCTGGCCCTGGGCCTGATCCTGGTGGGCGTGGGTTTCAAACTCTCCTTCGCTCCTTTTCACCTGTGGACGCCTGACGTCTATCAAGGCGCGCCCGCGCCGGTGACCGCGTTTCTCACCGCCGGGTCCAAGGTGGCCCTCTTCGCCGCGCTCAGCCGCTTCTGCCTCTACCTGTCCCCGGTGGCCTGGTATTACTGCTGGCCGGCCTTGTGGATCATGGCCGCGGCCACCATGATCGCCGGCAACCTCACGGCCATCTACCAGACACAGGTCAAGCGGCTGCTGGCCTACTCCTCCATCGGCCAGATGGGTTACCTCCTGATGGCCTTGTTGGCCATAAAGCAGGGTGCCCTCCCGGCCTTGATGTTTTACCTGGTGGTCTACTCGGCCATGGACCTGGGGGCCTTCAGTCTCATCGGCGCTTTATCCGATGCGGGAGAAGACCGGGATAATCTGGAGGATTTCCGGGGCCTGGGCTACTCCCGGCCCTGGTGGGCCGCGGTCCTTACCATCTGCCTCATCTCCTTGGCGGGACTGCCCCCCACCGGCGGCTTCCTGGGTAAGCTGCTGCTCTTTAAGGCGGTTTTTCAGGGCGGTTATCTGGGCTTGGGCCTCATCGGTATCCTCACCGTCATTATTTCCATCTTTGCCTACCTGAAAATCGGGGTGGCCCTCTACCTGCGACCGGCAACCGCGGCGGAACCTCTCCCGAGGCCCGGTTTTTCCGCGGGGTTTGCCAGTATTTTGGTATTTCTGCTCATTTTCTGGCTGGGGATCGCGCCGGCCCCCTTGATGGACTATCTCTTCCGCCTGGCCTCTTTTTTTGCCGGGCTCAGTTGAGGTGGAGCCAGGGGGGGAACCGCCATTAAGGCCAGAAAAAATTACTTTCCTGACCTAGCTGCTTACCTTTCCCAAATTCCCACATCTTTACGCTTGCGCTTGGCAACGATGTCTGTTTTTCTGGTTATGGGTGATGTTTGGGGCGAACCTGGTGTTCGCCCGGACACCATGCTGGGTGAACACCAGGTTCGCCCCTCGTTGGTTACTTGGCATTAGGAAATATGTATTAACTGCAGGAGAATGGGAAACGCATGAACGACACCATCACCGCGGTTTCCGGGATTGAAGTGGGCCATTGGACCGATCTGGAGGCCGCCACCGGCTGCTCCGTCATCCTCTGCCGCCAGGGCGCGGTGGCGGGCGTGGACGTGCGGGGTTCGGCCCCGGGCACTCGCGAGACGGATTGCCTGCGGCCTATGAACCTGGTGCAGCAGGTGCAGGCGGTGGTCCTAAGCGGCGGCAGCGCCTACGGCCTGGATGCCGCCTCCGGGGTCATGCGTTGGCTGGAGGAACAGGGGCTCGGCTTCGACGTGGGCGTGGGGGTGGTGCCCCTGGTCCCCGCCGCGGTGCTCTTCGATTTGACCATCGGCAAACCCGAGGTGCGCCCGGGTCCGGAGGCCGGATACGCGGCCTGTCTGGCCGCCAATGCCGATGCGGTGGCCGAGGGTTGTATCGGCGCGGGCACGGGAGCCACTGTGGGGAAGCTCCTGGGACCGGCTTATGCCACCAAAAGCGGCCTGGGCTCCGCCGCCTATAAGATTGCCGGGGAGATCACGGTGGGGGCCCTGGTCGCGGTCAATGCCTTCGGGGACGTGGTGGACCCGGCCACCGGCCAGATCATTGCCGGCACCCGGGATGCCCGGGGGAAGGGGTTCGCGGACACCATGGCCCGGCTCCAGGGCGACCTGAGTAATACTATGCTGGGTTTCCCGGCCAACACCACGGTGGCCGTGGTGGCCACCGACGCCGTGCTCTCCAAGGAGGGGGCCAACAAAATGGCACAGATGGCCCACGACGGCCTGGCCCAGGCCATCCGCCCCATCCACACCATGGTGGACGGGGACACGGTCTTCGCCCTGGCCACGGGCCAATCCCGGCAGCAGGTGGACCTTACCGCCCTGGGCGCGGTGGCCGCCTCCGTCCTGGCCGAGGCGGTGGTCCGGGCCGTGCGCCGGGCCACCTCCCTGGCCGGGGTGCCCGCGCCCCGGGATATGCCAAAAATTAGGTAAGTATTATAATTATACCGGTTGTCGAAAGTTTTTTCCGCCCCCCCTCACCCTGACCTCTCCCCCCGCCAGGGGGAGAGGGAATAAGAGGAAAGAACCTTTGGCAAACGCTATAAAACACCCGGCTGGAGGCCGGGAAAAAAACCAGGGGGCCATGAGAGGGGCCCCCTGGTCTAGTTGAAAAGCATTTTCCCCTTTAAGAGACTATCACCCAATTCTCCTGAAAGGTGTTGTCATCCAGGCCGTATAAGAATCCCATAGTTTTGCCCAGCCCCGGCTCCACTCCCATCTGAACCTTCCAGAAGGACAGATAAATGGCGTAATTCCATCGCGGTTCTTTGGTGGCCGGATCTTCCCCCATGTCCCGCCAAGTCTCCAGCTTCTCCATGACCCGCCAGATAGTATTAAATTTTTTGCTACGAACCAGTTGCCCTACGTTAGGGAGTCCCTTGCGCCGCATGATTTCTTCGTATTCTTTCATGGTCGCCTCCGGGAAAATGGATTAATCTCCTTTACTTATAAAAATAAGACGGATTATGCAGATTTCAAGCTTTCCCCTTTTCCATATTCGAGATTATGGGTGGCCTTACCCTCTTGGGGGTATGGTAGAAATGAGAATAGCAAAGTCGGGTACGCGGGGAGTTTCAGGCCAACATCATCTCCAGGTTTTGAACTAAGGGCCCAGTCTTGACAGTATGGACTATTTGGCAGAAGTGGCGATAATGGGTAGATAAATTAATGAAGCTATGGTTAATATGATAGCAATCCTGAGCTTTGAGGCGCGGTGGTGAACCACTATCCTCCCTTTAGAAGGGGGTAACATGAAAAATCTGCCGCAGTTGGTAAGCAGATTTTTGCCGGGGTCAGGGGCAGATTATCTTCATCCTTCCCAGACCAACCGGGGAAAACCATGAAAAAAGTCGGCGTCTATTACCATCCGCTTTTTAAGACCCAGGGGCATCTGTCCCTGCGGGGACGCCTGGCGGATTTTCCCGGGGCCCTGGAGGGGGTGCTGCAAAGGCCCAACGTCATCTTATACGAGTGCCCCCGGGCTACCCGGGAAATGATCCTCAAGGCGCATCCCGGGGAGATGGTGGCCCAGGTGGACCTGGAGGACGAGTGCCGCACCGCCTATGAATCCGCGGGCGGGGTGATGGCGGCCATGGAGGCCCTGGCTAAGGGGGAGTTGGACCGGGCTTTTTGTTTCACGGGCACCGGGGGCCACCACGCGGGGATGCGGGAATTCTATGAAACGTCTTGCTTCAACCACGTGGTCATCGCCCTGAGGCGGGTGCGGGAGATTACCCCCTTACGCCGCCTGGCTATCATCGACACCGACGCCCTCCACGGCGGCGGCACCATGCAGCTTCTGGGTGAAGACCAGGAAGCGCTGCACCTCTGCTTTTGCCGGAGCAACTACCGCTCCGAGGACGGTCTGGCCGTGGAGGTCAATGTCCACCCGCCTGGGAACCCGATGACACCCCGGCAGTACCTGGAGAAACTGCAGGACCACCTGCCCCTGGTGGAGCAATTTCAGCCGGACCTGCTGGTCTGGTATTGCGGCCTCAATGCCCACCAGGATGATTACGCCTCCTTGGGCCTCACTATCGGAGACTATCTGGCGGCCTGCGGCCTGTTGGTTTCTCTGGCCAACACCCTGAAGAAGCCGTTACTGGTGGTGTTGGGAGGCGGGACTCTGCGCCAGGTGGCCAGCGAGGTCATTCCAGAAATCATCCAGCTTTTGGCGGAGGGCTAGGGAAAGGGGGGAGAGTATAATTTACTCAGGAACAAGATATGAATGAAAAAGAAGCAGTAGACACCGAATCCACCCAGGTATTCCGGCCCTGCGGCCGGGCCTTTTTTGTCCATTATGTGGCCATGGCCATCTGCTTTCTGGGACCCTACACCAACCCCAAGGCGGGGCTGCCTCCCTGGCTGGGTCTGGCGCTGGGGCTCCTCCTGGTGGCCGCGGTGGTTTATATGCGCTGGGGCCAGGAGTACCAGGTGACCCCCCGGGGAGTGAGCAAGGTCTGGACTTGGATGGGCCGCCGGCAGGAGATCCTCTGGGAAAATCTGGGGGAGGTCCTGATCCGCAAAGGGCTAACCCAGACTCTCTTTAAAGTGGGGAACCTGGTCATCCAGGATAAATCCGGGGGACCCGGTCTGTTCTGGT
>JAQTXE010000299.1 GCA_028688935.1 Syntrophales bacterium | reverse complement strand
GGAGGGGAGAAGGGGGGGGCGAATTTGGGGGTTTTCGCAATGCATCCTTTTCAGAAGCTCCCGATGATACCGTGCAGGATCTTCTATCTGATTCTCAAAGGTTTGAGCAACTTCCCGAAAAATATCCTCCAGTGCACAGTAAAGATTGTGGAGCAAATAACCCAGGTGACTTACCTTCTCCCGGCTGTCAGGCTCAGTTAATTGAATATCCTGCAAAAGCCTCTGAATCAGCTCTTTTTGGTTATTTAAAAATCCTAAGAGGATGGCCAGAAGTTCTTTTTTCATAGGATTTCCAAACCCCTTTCCTGGATTTCTTGCTTAAACCGGCAGGATTCCAACTCAATGAGATCCACATTGCGGTCCAACAGGTCTTCTAATTGAACCAGCGTCTCAAAGTAGTCCTCATCTAACCCCTCCACAGCGATATCGAGATCTGAAAAAGAGTAGTATTTTCCCTCCCGGAGGACGGAGCCGGTTAAATAGACTTTTCTGACCCGTTTCCCGCGGAAATATCTCTTTAAGGCGTCGATGGCGCCAGCAAGGACCTGTTGCCGGCCAGCTTCCCTTTGCCGGTATTTTTCCTCCAGGGTGGCTTCCCAGAGAGATATGTCCGTAGAAGGTGCCATCTCGATTTTCCTGGCCAAGTATTGACTTTATATTGCTATTTTATAATGATTTAGCATTGTTGTATATCAAAAAGATGCAAAGGTGGTGGATGGAAATGCTTTATACCAGGGAATCACTTATAGCCAATTAAATGGTCTGTTAATAATTTCCGACCACCTTGATTGGCTGGGGGGGCCTCCACCAGTGCCCGGAAGATTTCTTTCACGTAATCCAGACCAACCCGGTCCACACTCAGGCTCAAATGCTGCTTTCAGGTTCCGGTCAGTATGTTTGGAAAGGGTGGTTGAGGAAGTGTTCAAGTGTTCTTTCGTTTCCCGCGTTTGCAGATCTTAGTCCTCTAAATCACGATTTTCATTCTTCTTCTTCTTGGTCGGCTCCCCCTGCCACTGAAAAAATTATTGCAGTGATTGCCTAAACTCGCCTGGAACAGCGGCATCTTTCTCTTTAGCCGGGGCGTCCTGCTGGAAGCTCTTCTCCGCCATCTGCCTGATCTAGCCATCTGCCTGCCCATGTTAAACGGCTCCCGCCAAGCGCCATTTCTTAATGATCCGCTTAAGGTCCAAGCGGTTTTTGCCGTTAAGAAGCTGATTTGAGAGTAGCGAACAGGGCCATTACCCGGGCGGCGGCGCCGCTGGCCTGGCAGACGGTTTCGCAAATGTCTTTGGGACCCTGGCTGGTCCCCACCAGAAAGATACCCGGGGTGACGGATTCCAGGGGGTGGAGGATGGCATGGCGGGTCCGGTAAAAACCGCTGGCGTCCCTCTCCGGGGGGGAATCCGCAAAAGGCAGAGCTTCTCCCGGGGCCTTTAGTCCCACCGCCAACACGGCCAGGTCCACGGTCAATTCCCGGCGCCCGCCGGCGAGCAAATCTTCGTAGCAAATCACTGCCCGGCCGTCTTTGCCTTCTTTAATCAACCCCGGCAGGCCCTTAATAAAACGCACTCCGGCTTTTTGGGCCCGCCGTAGCAGCCCTTCAAAACCTTTGCCCGAGGTCCGGATATCATTATAGAAGATGGCCACTTCGGCCCCGGGGTTATGCTCCAGGGCAATCATGGCTTCTTTGATGGAGGCGGTGCAGCAATACCCCGAACAATAAGGTAAAAAGCGGCGGTCCCGGGACCCCACGCACTGGATGAAGGCCAGTCTCTCAACCTCCCGGCCCTGGACCGTAATCAGGGAGCCCTGGGTGGGGCCGGTGGCGCAGATCAGGCGTTCATACTCCAAATTGGTGATCACCCCGGGGATGCGGCCATAACCGTATTCGCTTTTAATGGACGGGTCAAAAGGTTTGGCGCCGGTGGCCAGGATGATGGCCCCCACCTCCAGGCGCCGGGAACGGGGCTCATCTTCCAGGTTGATGGCCTGGCGATCGCAGGCCTCGGCGCACATGCGGCAGTCGATGCAATACTCCCGCTCGATGGTGGACCGCAAGGGTACGGATTGTTCAAAGATGATGCGGATGCATTTCCGGGGCTTGAGCCCCAGGTTCCAGCGGCTGGGGACGATCACCGGACAGACTTCGGCGCAGGCCCCGCAGCCCACGCACTTGCTCATATCCACATAGCGGGGCTTCAGGGTGACATCGACCGCAAAATTGCCCGCTTGCCCGGAAATGCGGTCGATCTGGGCATAAGTCAAAAGCTCGATATTGGGATGAGTGGAAACTTCCACCAGCTTGGGCCCTAAAATGCAGATGGAGCAATCCAGGGTGGGGAAAGTCTTGTCCAACTGGGCCATGGTGCCGCCGATGCTCAGGGAGGAGTCCACCAGATAAACCTGGTAACCGGCATTGGCCAGATCCAGGGCCGCCTGACAGCCGCCCACGCCGCCGCCGACAATTAGCACCTCCTGGTGGTAAGGGAGATCAAGCTGTTGGGGCGGCGTTGTTGTTTCCAGGGCCAGGAGGATGGCTCCCACCGCCTCCTCCGGCCCGGCGCAGCACCGTAGATCGATGAGCCGGGATTCTTTTAGAAGATGCTTAAACATGCCGGCGTGGTGGGTGGCACTGCAGGCTGCCAGGAGCCAGGGTCCCGGTTTTCGGACCTGGGTGGACGCTTCTTTAAGGCCGGCGGGGGTGCACATGGGAGGAGTCAGGTGCACTTTGTAACCCGCGTCCGCCAGTTGCCGGTAAACTGCCGACAAATCGAAGGGAATCTCCGGGCAACTGCAGAGCAGCAGTTTCATCACCCTTCCTCCTGGTCCCCGGCGGGCAATTGGGCCGCCATCTCCTGGACCACCCTTTGAAAAACCTTGCCCTCGGTGGCGGAAATCCATTCCAGGCGCAGGCGGTTGGGATCAATGCCTTTTTTCTCCAGCTTCGGCTTCAGTTTATCGACCCGGGCCTGAGCCTTGAGGTTGCCGGAGATGTAATGGCAATCCCCCGGGGGGTGGCAGCCGGACACCAACACCTGGCCCGCGCCCAGTTCGAAGGCCCGGAGAATGAACTTGGGATGGATGCGGCCGGCGCACATGGTGCGGATGATGCGGGCCGCCGGGGAGTATTGGAGCCTGGAGACCCCGGCGAAGTCGGCGCCGGCATAAGAGCACCAGTTGCAACAGAAGACCAAAATTTTCTTCTCCGGCTCCATCGCCAGGGCCGCGTCGATCTGGTCAAAAATCATCTCATCGGTGAAACCCCGGGCAATAACCGCGCCGCTGGGGCAGGCCCCGGCGCAGGCCCCGCAGCCTTTGCAAGCCGCTTCAATGATCCGGGCTTTCTTCTCCTTGCCCTCCCCCAGCATCTCCACCGCCTGATAGCAGCATTCCTGAAGGCAGGTGCCGCAGCCCACGCACTTTTCCTGGTCCACGGTGCAGATAACGCTGTCCAGGGTGATGGCCTCATGGGCAAAAAGCCCCAGGACCTTGGCGGCCGCGCCGCTGGCTTGGGCCAAAGTCTCGGCCAGGTCCTTGGGACCCTGGCAGGTCCCGGCCAGAAAGACGCCATCCAGCACTGTCTCCAGGGGCCGGAGCTTGGAGTGCGCTTCCAGGAAAAAGCCGTCTTCACCCACCGGTAGTTTCAAGACTTCCTTCAAGGGCTGGCTGTTTCCCGGCGCCATACCCACGGCCAGCACCGCCAGATCCAGCCGGTCTTCGGTTGTTACCCCCATCAGCTCGTTGTGAGCGGTCAGGACCAGTCTGCCGTCCGCCGCGGTACTGATGCCGGTGACTTCTCCCCGGATCATGAGAATGCCTGCTTCCCGGGCTTTGGTGTAAAGCTCCTCCCAGTCCTTTTTGGTGGTGCGTATGTCCCGGTAATAAATGCGCAGGCGCGCCTCGGGAAACCGGGCTTTGAGTTCCAAGGCCTGCTTCAGGGCGGTGGGGCAGCAGACCCGGGAGCAATAGCGGTTTCCCTCCTCCTCCCGGGAGCCCACGCAGAGGACAAAGGCGATATCTTGGGGTGCGATTTCGGCGCCGGAGATAAGCAACTTGCCCCCGGTGGGTCCATAAGGGTCCAGCAGCCTCTCCAGGGCCACTGAAGTGAGAACACTTTCATGGGCCGCCCAGGATTCGTAGCGGCTCCCCTTAGGATCGAAGGGGCGAAAACCCGTGGCCACCACCATGGCCCCCACGTCCAAAGTCTCCTGGGTTTCCGCCGCGGCCAAATCTATCGCCTGCCGGGGACAGGCAGGAACGCACAAGCCGCAATTATCGCAGTGCTCCCGGTCCACCACGTACCGGGCCGGAAAAGCTTTGGGGGAGGACAGGTAAATGGCTTGGCGCAGGCTTAAACCCTCCTCCATCTCCGCGGAGACTTCCATGGGGCAGGCCTGGGCGCATTGGCCGCAGAGGTCACAGCGGTCGCTCACCACTGCCGGAGCCCGGCGCAAGGTTACCTGAAAATTCCCCACATAGCCGGAGACCGCGGTGATTTCGCTGGAAGTTAAAACCCGGATGCCGGGATGGAGCGTCACCGCGGCCATTAAGGGGT
>JAQTXE010000298.1 GCA_028688935.1 Syntrophales bacterium | reverse complement strand
ATTGATTCCGGCCAGGCTGTCCTGGGCCTCATCATCCCCAGGGATTTCGCCGCGAATATCGAGTACGGGCGCCCGGCGCCGGTGCAGTTGCTGGTGGACGGCAGCGACTCCAATACCGCCACCATTGCCATGGGCTATGCCGACCTCGTGGCCCAGACCTTTTCCCGCAATGTAGTCCTCAGGGAAATGCGGCGCCTGGGCGGGTCTGCCCCGCAGCCGCCCGTGGACCTGCGCTCCCGGGTCTGGTTCAATGCGGACCTGGAGTCCAAAAACTATATCATTCCCGGTCTGATCGCGGTGATCATGATGGTCATCGCCGCGCTCTTGACTTCCCTGACGGTGGCCCGGGAGTGGGAGCAGGGCACCATGGAGCAGCTCATCTCCACGCCGGTAAAGGGCCGGGAACTGATTCTGGGGAAGCTCCTGCCCTACTTTGCAATAGGCATGTTTGACGTGCTGCTGGCGGTTTTGGTGGGCGAATTCATGTTCCAGGTGCCGTTGCGGGGCAATGTGGCCCTGCTGTTCGGCATGGCGGCCATCTTCCTGGCCGGGGCCTTATCCCTGGGCATGGTCATCAGCATCGCCACCAAGGGTCAGTTGCTGGCGAGCCAATTGGCCATGGTGCTGACCTTCCTGCCTTCCTTCCTCCTGTCCGGATTCATGTATGCCATCAGCAACATGCCACAGGCGATTCAAGTCATCACTTACCTGATCCCCGCCAAGTATTTTGTGGCGCTTCTCAAGGGTATCTATCTCAAAGGCGTGGGACTGGAGATCCTGGCGGTGGAGGCGGGACTGCTCACCGTTTTCGGGGCGGCCATGGTCCTGGTGGCCAACCTGAAGTTCAGGAAAACCCTGGAGTAGCCATGCTGGAACGCATCAAAAACATGCTGGTGAAGGAATTCATCCAGATCTTTCGCGACCCCAAGATGAAAGGGGTCATTTTCATGATGCCGATTATCCAGGTGCTGGTATTCGGCTACGCGGTCACCACCGACGTCAAGAACATCGCCACCGCGGTTTACGACCTGGACCACAGCATCTCCAGCCGGGAACTGGTGGCCCGGTTCGTGAAGTCCGGCTACTTCAATATCGTGGAATACGTCCAGGATGATGCCCGGGCCCGGGAGCTGGTGGACCGGGGCCGGGCCATGGTGGTCCTGCGCCTGAACAAGGGCTTTGAAGATGAGCTGCGGGCCGGACGGACGGCCAAGGTGCAGCTCATCACGGACGGGACCGACTCCAATACTGCGGGCATCGTCCTGGATTACAGCGCCAAGATCGTCGGCAAGTTCTCCCAGGAGGTCCTGGTAGACCGGCTTTCCCGCCTCAAAGGCTCCATCTGGCGGCCCGCCCGGGTGGATCTGCAGACCCGGGCCTGGTTCAATGAAAACCTGGAAAGCCGCAACTTTTACGTGCCGGGGGTAATCGCCATCATCGTCATGCTCATCACCCTGATGCTCACCAGCATGGCCGTGGTTCGGGAGAAGGAAATCGGCACCATGGAGCAGATTATGGTCACTCCCATCACCCCGATGGAGTTCATCCTGGGCAAGACGGTGCCCTTCGCCCTCATCGGCTTTGCGGACGTGCTCGTCATCACCCTCATCGGCGTCTTCTGGTTCGAGGTTCCCATCCGGGGCAACCTGCTGCTCCTGTTCGCGGCCACCGCCCTTTATCTCATGACCACGCTGGGGGTGGGCCTGCTGATTTCCACGGTCAGCACCACCCAGCAGCAGGCCATGATGAGCACCTTCTTCTTCTATTTCCCGGCGGTGTTGCTGTCGGGGTTCATGTTCCCCATCGCCAACATGCCGGAAATTATCCAATGGTTCACCTACCTGAATCCCTTGCGATATTTCCTGGTGATCATCCGGGGCATCTTTCTCAAAGGGGTGGGACCCGACATTCTCTGGCCCCAAATGGCGGCCCTGACGGTTATGGGGGTCATCACTCTGTGGCTGGCTTCCCGCCGCTTCAAAAAGACCCTTGCATGATCTCCAGAGGGAAGAAATTTTGGAATCATGAGATCCGTTAATAAGAGGAAGGCAATGAAATTACGGCATGCAAAAGTTGTTTATTGGGGCGTGATTCCCACAGTTTTAAGCGCTGTGGTCACCTTACTAGGGACTTTATTGCGGGTACCCGCCGTGCACTTCCTGGGAAAATGCGCTCTTTTCATCGGCTTAACCGGGCTGATCCTGGCCCTCGCAACCGGCTTCAAGCTCAAGGGATTCCAGAAGGGAAATGCCCAGGTTCAGGCGATCTTGCAGAAACATAAAAGGTTATCCATCATCCTGGTGGGCATAGTATTTTTCCTGACCCTTGTCCGGCTGCTGGCCGAACCGCTCTTTCTGAAGACCATTCATCCGCCGTACCTCGTGCTCAGCATAATCAGTGTTGGACTGGTTCTGGCCGTCAGGTATTTTGGCAGTCAGCTGACGCTATCGAAAAAATAAATAATTCCTAATGGGCGTTAAAAGGAAAGGTCCATGAATGATCAACGTACAGTTGCCTATTTTTCCATGGAGATCGGCCTGGAAACAGGAATTCCAACCTATAGCGGAGGTTTAGGTGTACTGGCGGGGGATACGGTTCGCGCCGCTGCTGACCTCAAAGTGCCCATGGTTGCGGTCACCCTGCTCCATCGAAAAGGATACTTTTACCAGAGACTGGATGCCGGCGGCGGGCAGAGAGAAGAACCGGTGGCGTGGATAGTTGAGGATTTTCTGGCAGAGATGCCCCAGAGAGCCTCGGTTACCGTGGAAGGGCGGACGATCCTTCTTCGTTCTTGGAAATATGAAGTCAAGGGGATTGGCGGATTCCAGGTGCCGGTTTATTTCCTGGATGCCGACCTTCCGGAAAATTCCGATTGGGATCGAACCCTGACCGATTTTCTTTATGGCGGCGATTCCCATTACCGCCTCTGCCAGGAAGTGATCCTGGGAATCGGCGGAGTGAGAATGCTTCGGGCCCTGGGCTATGAAAATATCGAGCGGTTTCACATGAACGAAGGGCACGCCAGCCTCTTGACCCTGGAACTGTTGGATGAGGAAGCCAGGAAAGCCGGCCGCAGGTCCGTTATCCGGGATGATATTGAGGCTGTGAGAAAGAAATGTATTTTCACTACCCATACGCCGGTTTCAGCCGGACATGACCAATTTCCCCTGGATTTGGTGAGGCGGGTGATCGGTCCCCGGGAAGACTTCTTCGACCTGACGGATATGACCAGCCAGGAATTGGTGAGGCGGGTTCTTGGAGAGGGGGAAGAATTTTTTGACCTGAAAACGATCCTCAGCCGCGGGGGTCTCCTCAACATGACTTATCTGGCCCTCAATCTCAGTCATTATGTCAACGGGGTGGCCAAAAAGCATGGGGAAGTCTCAAGGCTGATGTTCGGCGGCTATGTCATCGAAGCCATCACCAACGGGGTTCATGCCGCTACCTGGACCGCCCGACCTTTTCAGGAACTTTATGATTCCTATATTCCCGGTTGGCGAGAGGACAACTTCAGCCTGAGATACGCCTTGAGCATTCCCCGGCAAGAGGTATGGACGGCGCATTTTCGGGCGAAGAAGGATTTGATTTTGCATATTAACCGGGAAACCAACGCGGGCCTGGACGTAGACGTTTTAACCCTCGGCTTTGCGAGGCGGGCCGCGGCTTACAAGCGAGGGGACCTGCTCTTCCACGATGTGGAACGGCTGAGAAACATTTCCGCCAAGGCCGGTTTGATTCAGGTGGTTTATGCCGGCAAAGCCCATCCCCAGGACCAGGACGGCAAAGAACTCATTAAGAAAATATTCGTGGCAAAAGAAATACTTAAGCAAGATGTCAAGGTCGCTTATTTGGAAAATTATGACCTGGAACTGGCGAAGCTGATTACTTCAGGGGTCGACATCTGGCTCAACACCCCCTTGCCGCCCCTGGAAGCCTCGGGAACCAGCGGGATGAAGGCGGCTCTCAACGGGGTGCCCAGTCTGAGCGTCTTGGATGGCTGGTGGGTTGAAGGGCACATCGAGGGGGTGACGGGATGGTCCATTGGGAAAAACAGCCGGCGCGCGGAAGTAAAGGATGAGCAGTCAGATGATGCGTCGTCTCTTTATCACAAGTTGGAGCAAGTAATTATCCCACTATTTTATGGCGAACGTGATCGCTTTATAGATGTGATGCTTCATACCATTGCCCTCAATGGCTCCTTCTTCAATGCCCATAGAATGATCCAGCAGTATGTCGTGAATGCCTACTTCCATTAGAACCAACAAGAGCCCTTGGGAAGTAAAGCAGGGTTTAATCCAGGAGGCCGTCATGCGTCACTCACACTGCAAGTTATTGCCCTGGCTATTTGCCTTTATGCTTGCGGGAATTTTACTCCCCGGCTGCGCCGGAGTTCACCCCGATGTGCCAGGTATTGAGAACTATTTGCCTAAGCCGGTCGGTAAAACTGAGGCCGGTTCCCCAGTCTCAACACCGGTGCTGGAAGGAAAATCCGTTCCCGCCGACGCTAAGGAAAAACCTTTGACTCTGGATGCCTGCGTCCGGATAGCGTTGGCGCAAAATCCCAAGGTCAGGGCCGCCC
>JAQTXE010000043.1 GCA_028688935.1 Syntrophales bacterium | reverse complement strand
GTTTCGGGCTACCCGGGGTTGCCGCCCCTGGTAGCCCGGTTGTTTCAGGCGGCCGCCATGGCCCCCTGCCAATCGCTGCCGGCATCCCGCCGCCAGGTTTCCTCATAACCGGGGGTCGTGCCGCCGATGCCACCCCGCATCCGGCGTTGGCGTTCGATAAACCCCTTCATGGCGTTTAAGGCCAGGTAAAACCGGAAACCCTTCTCCTTAAACCGGGGATGCCCGGCCATCTCAAACAGCCGCAATACACCCTCCTGGATCAGGTCCTCGGGGGCTATGTACCAGGGCAACCGGTCCTCGTATTTGCGCTTGTAAACGAACCCGGCCATCCGGTAAGCCGCGGTATGGTCGAAGGTTGTCCGTTCCTGGGGGAGATACCGGGTCTTTTTATGGTAATCCACGACCAGGTAGCCCCGTTCGACCACAGTCGCGGCGGTCTTATAATCACAGTTGAACAACAAGCGGATTTCGCTGGCCACCGTCTTCCTGGCCGCGCCCTGATCGCAGCCATAGGTTGCCATTACCTCAACGATCGCCTTTTCCGTTTCCAGTCTGATGACCTCCCGTTCCCGTCTGTGGCCGTTTCTGCTCATCGGCCCCACTGCCCGCACCTCCCGTTTTGGATTCAGTTCCATTGCCGTGCCTCCGAGAAATTGGGTTTTTACTTAAAGGAAGATTGGCGCACCGCAAAAAAAGGGCGGGGGGCCCGGTTGCCCGGGCCCGTTGGTGGTGGGGTTCGAGGCAGGAGTCAGAGGCGGGTTACTCTTCTTCCTTTTCCAAACCGGCCAGGTCGGCCAGGTGGTTTACCATGTCGGCCAGTTCCTCGTGGGCTCTTCTGAATTGGCCCACAAATTCCATGGGGACGCTTCCGCCGTGGGCATCCAGGTTTTGCATGACCGCAAAGGCCCGGTTTTCGATCAACTCCAGGGCCTTCCGGATCATTTCCAGATCTTCCCGCATTTCCTCCAGGTCCATGGTTTCACCTCTCTCTATGGAAGAACCTTGATGAAACCCAGGCCCTTGTCCCTGGCGTTCTTGGCAGCCAAGTTCTTGGCCGTGGTAAAAGTGCCGGTGATGAAAACCGTTTCCTCCCCGATTTGGAAAGCCCAGCAGCCCGTGCCACGGGGCTTCCGGCCATGGCTGAATTCGTATTCGTTGGTCTCAACTCTCATTGTCGTTCCCTCCATTTGCGAGCTTGGTGCTCAAAGGGAGCCAGGAATAATCAGAGAAACTCCCGCCCCCGCTCAGCGCCAAAATCAATCAGGTTAAAGGTTACCGGTTTCGCTTCGCCCTTCCCGGCTGCTACTTGCGTTCGCCTGGCCCGCTTACCCCCTTCCTTCCGGGTGTCCCGTCACGCTCACCACCACCCGGCCGGCTGTCGCCTCGGTTCGAATCAGGCCGCTTCCCGCTTTCGCCTCAATTCCGGTTCTTAGCTCCGCATCGGATTTAAGGGCTCCGATCGCCCCTTCTTCTGTGGGTCAAAGAAGAAAAACCAGAGTTCCAGTCAACTCAAAAGACCGTGCAGTTTTCCGGGTCTGCCAACCTACCCACACCTTTAGCAGTTCATCGGGTCTGGGAGGGCCTCGGTACGACTGGCGTATCCTGCGCCCATTTGCTGTTGTTTTTCCCCTGGTCGCTAATTCCAGGTTCCCGCTCCGGCTTCCGGGGCTCCCAGGTCTGCCTTCAACTTTTGGGTGGGGGGAGATTTTTTATGGACCGGCGACTCCCCTGGTCCGTCCCTGGGAGCTATTTGGTGGCGCCTTTGACGGCTTGGTTTTGGGTCTATAAGTGCCTCCTTTGGGTTTAATTTTTTGGTTTACTTGAACTTCATTAATAATAGATGCACTCAGTATGCCTAAGTACGCCAAATAACTAAGAAATATCCAAGCAATAACATAGTGCGATTAAGTAGTTACTTTTAGGCGTTATTTTTTGATAAATGCTAACGCTCTATTACACAACGGAAAAACAATTATTATGACCCTCACACAGGCTAAGCAACTCTCACCATTTATTTGTAATACGTAAAAGAAGTTACACGGTTAAATTTTCTTGACAGTCAAATAGCTCTAAATACAATTATTTATACCTTCGCAACATTCTCACTATCATTGTAACCTTTAGTGTTACTTTGGCCATGAGGACAAACTACACCATCGCCTTATGTTATTATGGCTTTCTGTAACCTTACTTAATAGATGTAGGTAATGTTGTTAACCGATATCACTTACTACATGGATGGAAGGGTCAAACTCCCGATAGATCAGTCCCTCCTGGCTGGGCATGAGACACAAAGCCTCCGCCTCCCAGGCTTCCCGGGAGGCCATGCGTTTCTTGGTAATGGCGTCGTCTATCTTGATGAACCCGTCGGCGTTTTTGGCTCTGCCGCCGCAGTCTTCCAAGAGGGCGCAGGCCTCGCAATCCCGGCCCACGCATTTTTCCATCACGTCAAAAATGCACCACTTAAAGATGCGAAAACCGCTCTCCGCCGCTTCGGTGATCACCCGGTTCATCAACCCGTAAGCCTTGTGCATGGTGGAGTAAATCTGGATGCTGGCCTTAATCTTCCGGGCGGTTTGCGGGATGAAAAGGGCTGCCTCATAGAGCTCCGGGTCGATTTCGTCGACTTCGTCCAGCTTGAGTTTCTGGGGGTGCGGCCCCCGGACACTCTTACTGGAGGCCGTCAGGATCTGGATGCTGCCGCCTCCCGCCATCTTGGTGAAGGTCTTGAGCATTTCCCCTGCCACCAGGTGGGTGAACGATGAGGTGGCGAACCGCTCCTGGATGTGGCTGTACATCTTCTGGCTCTGCTCCAGGGAGCCGCCCAAAATCTTGGTTTCACAGCCCGGCTTGAAGACCGAGTCCAGCCAGGTAACCAAAGCGCCGTTCAAGGTCTTGCCGCCGCCACGGTTGGCCCAGCAGACGCAGTTTTGCACCTCCTCGAAAAAAGCGGCGTTCACGTATTCGGCGGGCGGGGTGTGCTCGGGGCAGACCTTGGCCCGGGGCATCTTGAGTCCCCAGAAGGCTTCGATGAACTTCAGGAGTTCCCCGGCATCTTTGAAGCCGTGCTTCCGGTAATGTTCCACCAGGGCCAGGGCCGCCCGGGGGTTGGCAATGGACAAGGAAACCCCTTCGCCTTGATGGTCCGGTTGTAGAGACATGGTCACACCCCGAGATTTTTTTCGCCCCGCTCCCTTGCCAGGATCAGGAAGTCCAGGTAGGCCTGCCGCACCTCCGGGTCCTCGAAGGGCAGGTCTGCACCCAGCAGGAGCCTCTGGGGCACCTTGGCCAGCAGACCGCAGTCCTGCAACTCCTTCACCAGTTTTTCCTGGGCGGTCATGGCGTTTCGGCGGTGGCCGATCCTGGCGTTTTCCTCCTGGCACATCTCGCTGTCCCGCATGGATTTCCAGCGGATTTGCAGCCAAAACTTAATGCTATCCCCCAGGAAACTGTCCTGGTCAAACTCCTGGGCCATGAGGCGGCTGAGGATTTTCCCGTCCTTCAAGTCCCGGTCCACCTGACGCCGGCTGATCCCCAGCTTGGTCGCGATTTCTCCGGGCCTGAAGCCCGAGAGCTTCATCTCCTGCACCTGCCGGATGCGGGATTGCCGAGCCTTGTGGATCACCGGCAGGCCGGCTTGAAACTCCCCCTTTTTGGACAGCATCATGGTCTTTTTTCCAGCGTCGGACATAAGATACCTCAACCTTCCTTCTGCTCCGGCGGCCCCGCCACGGGCCCCCACTTCTCCCCGGTCATGGGGTTGATCCGGTAAGCATGCAGTGAGCAGCCTTCCTGTTTGGGCGGGACTATCTCATATAAACAGGTTCCGTCGCCATCGGCCCAAAAACAGCGGCAGGGTTTATTCATGGCGCAATTCCTCGAAGTCAACCTCAGGATATTCCTTCGGCTGCACCTTCAGGTTCGGTTTGAAATAGACCTTGCAGTCCGCCTCCCGAGCCTGGTTCAACACGGTCTCCACCCAGTCCCATTCCGGCTGCCTCTCCGGTTCGCCACTTGAATCACTCTGCCCGCCGATAATGATCCAATCCATGGGGGAGAGGAAATAAGCCAGGCCGCCCTGAACTGCCCCGGAGAGGTCTAATTTTTCCCGCATCGGCTCGATGGACAAAAAGAGCACCGTGGGCCTTTCAACCTTTGCGAGACCGTAATGCAGGGTCGAGAATACCTCCAAGGCAGCATCCGCTCTCTGTTGAGTATCGGCGGTGGCCCCCACCCAGGCGTTCCTGGGAAAATCGATTTCCAGGTACCGCCTCGGGTTCTTGGTCAGGAAAATGAAGGTCCATTGGGGTGCAGCCCTCACTTCCTCCATTACGGCCTCGATCCACTCCCGGGGCACCCATTCCCCGAACAGGTCCCCCATGGAAACCGTAAAGACGAGCCTTTCCTTGAAAAGGGTTGACCGGGGGACCGGGGTATTTTGAGGGGCGCTGAGCCTTTCCGGGTAGAAATGCGGATTGAAGCCGATCTGGGGATCATAAAACCGCTTGGCGATGTCCCGGGCATAACAGTATGAACAGCCATGCTCGCAGCCGGTGACCGGGTTCCAGGACCAGGTGGCCCATTCAATGCTCTCATTGGTGCGGTTAAAGACCGACTTGCCTTTATCCCTGGCCTGCCGGGCTTCCTGGGTAAGCTGGTAGGCTTTATTGACGCTCATAGTGCCCGCCTTCACCGCTTCCTTGACCTCCTCGGCGCCATGCTCCAGGACAGTCCGTGCCTTCTCCACTTTGGCCCGGGAGGTGCCTACGGTTGCCGCGGTTTTCTGGGCGGATTTATCCTCGTTATTCTTCTTTTTGCGCTTATTGGATGGTTCCGGTTGATCAATAGCCTCACTTGAGGCTTTTGACTTTTCCTGGAATTCTTCGCTTTTCCTGTCTCCACCCCGCTCTTTCCGCCTATCCAAGGCCTCGATGCACCGGAGGATCTCCGCATCCGTCAGGTTTCGCCGGTTCCGCTGGTTGTGGATGGCATACTCTAAGGCTTGTTCCTCATTCTGGAACCGGTAGCCAATAGTAGGCACATTTTTTATATCAGCCCTCTTAGCCGCCTCTAACCGGCTATGACCATCAATCACAATGTTAAGCTCTTTCCAGATAGTAATAGGATGAGCATGATCATAGTCATTGCGGAGCATGTCCTCTGTCAGAGCATCCACAATTTTGGGGTCAACGGGGAACAAGTCTTTAAAAGGGCTCTTGATTATTAATTTCTCGACTTCCATTTTTTAACCTCAAATGGGCCTGGGGAATGATTCGCCAGTTTTAGGAGTCCAGCGCAAGACCTGCAATTTCTTGTTATTACGCCAGGCGTTCCAGGCTTTGATAGTAATTGCGATAATGTAATGCTGCTGCAATTTCGCCACGGAACCCTTGTTTTGGAACATCTTATTACGCAATGCCAGAATTGGGTCATTTACAGGTAAGCCAGCCCCCGATCTCAGACCTTCATAAAACAGATCGGCATCAACCGCGTCTTTTTCTGAGAAGATGTAATGGCAGAAGGTACCGATCGAAGGTGGTAGAACATGGATTACCTGGGCCGCAACCTTGGCGCTATGGGCCAGGCCGGGACAGTTGCTTAACAATGCCTCAACCTGGTCGTTAGTAGGCATAGCAGTGTGCCTAAAACTGCCTTGTGTGTAGCGATACAACAGATTGGCCGCAGCGCCAATAAACTTGCTGTAATCATAACCGCAAATATTCGCAATGTCGGCATAGCTCCTTTTGGTGCCGTTGTCCGTAGTTACGAAAGCACGGGGAGGAAGATTATAAGCGACAATGGACCTGACAGGCTGGCCAGCCAAAATAATGGCATTAAGACGGTTCTGACCATCCGTGAGATTATGGTGAGTATCAAAACCGATACCATTGGAGTTAATAACCCAGGCGCCCCTTTTAATAGCCGCAGCCGTGCTATTGATAAAGTTTTTCTTTAAGGTTCGATTGCGCTTTGTGTTAAAGGACAGCATTTCCTTAGCAATCTCAGGGGTGATCGTCATGATTTTGCAGTAAACATCTGTCTTCGACCCATCCGTCCCCGGCGGGTAACGATGTCCATCTTTCCTAAACATGATTTTTCCTCTCCTTTTTTTAAGCGTCAAATTGACACGTGTTTTTTGAGTTCCCAGCCGGCGAAAAAGTATCTCAGGGCGTCCACCGCGTGGTGTTCCCCTTGGCCGGGTTCGTGTTTCAGGTATCCGGTCAACTCCCGGATCAGGTTCTTGCAGCGATGATGGATCAGGAGGCCGGGGAGACCGTCAGGCTGGATCTTCAGCCAGCGGCGCACCAGTTCCTGGCCCACCTCCACGCTGTAACGGGGGGCCTTGACTTCGAGGCCCAGGACTTCCGATAACACCGCTCGTTTCTCGGGGTCCGAGGGATCGCAGAAGGCGCCGGTGAGCTGGCTGTAACCGGCGGCCTGGTGCATCTGAAGAAGGATCTTGCCGTTCTCCGCGGTGGTGCGGTAGCGCTGGTAGTATTCATCCAGCACCAGGACCCGTTCGCCTTTATCGATGGGCTGAATCCACAGGCAGGCGAAGGGATTCCGGTAACCGAAGTCGACCCCCAGGTAAAGCTCGCCTTCGGGCCGGTAGGTAAACACAGCAAGGTTGCGGTTCATTTCAAGTCTCCCGGTTTCAAATTCATCTTGCCAAGGAACCGGCCGGCCGCCTCTTTCTTGAGTAAGGCCTCGGCCTGGTGGGACAGGCTGCCGTCGGGGAAAACCACCCTGTTAGCCTTGAGCACCTGGAATCCCCGGATCGCCGCCAGGGTGCTCACCTGGGCCAGTTCCGCCCAGTTATCGAAATCGACCCTGACCTGCTCCCAGACCTTCTCTAGGTCGATCTCCTCTCCCGGCCCCGGTGGGGACGGCAGCGCTTTTTTAACCCGGGGCCAGGTGGCCGCCAGGCGGAAGAGGGTCTGGTCCTGGGCCAGCAGAGCCGCCCCCAGGAAACCCTGGGGATCGTCGGAGGCCCGGTAGGGGAGCAACGCTTCAACCCAACCCATGGCAGGCCTCCTGTGAGGAACCATCTTCATCCTGGGTTTCCTCATCTTTGAGTTGCTCCAGCCCAACCCTGGCCAACTCCATCAGTTTCAGAAAAGCCGCGGCGGAGTTCTTGATCTGGCAGCGCTTCTTGATCCGCACGATGAGCTCGAAAAAGGCGTCATAGGTCTTCAAGTTGGCCAGGTACACCACATCCCCGGCAAAGGCCGCGGTCGTCTCTTTCATCAGTTGATCCAGGTCCAGCAGTTCCTCCGGGAGAAATAAGAAGTTGGTCAGCTTGTAGCGCAGGCGCTGCTCGCTGATGGCCGCAAACTGGATGCCTTCCAGCGCCTTCAGGGTGTCTGAGTCCAGCCCGGCGTACATCCTGGCCTGCACGTCCTGGATGCTCTCCCACAGGTCCTTCAGGATCACCAGGTCGTCCTGGCCGGCGATGGCGTTGTGGGAAAGCTGGATGGCCAGCCGCTCGTCAACTTCTTTCTCGTCTGCGATCACCAGCACCAGGACCTGCTCCACCCCGGCTTGCCGGGCCGCCATGACCCGGTGGTTGCCGGAGAGCACCCGGAGGTTGCCGTCTTTCTCCCGGTAGCACAGAGGCAGAGAGGACAGGTTGCCATCCTTCTTGACGTTTTCCACCAGGTTCTGAAATTGCTCCGCCTTCATGTAGCGGGCGTTTTTTTCCAGGAGTCTGAGCTCATTAGATGCCGCCAGTTCCAGGCGGTAGGGAAATAGCCCGGCTAACTTCTCATTGAGCAGGTTCAGGGCTTCTCGTATTTCTTCAGCCATAGGGGAATCACCTCTTTTAAATTTAGGATGCCCATCCCGGTCTCATAGACCAGTTTCCCCGGGTCCCGCCGGGCCAACTTATAAAGACCCCGGTACTTCATGGACACGGGCTTGTCGGTAAAAACCATGGTGCGGCACCTGGAGATTTCCAACAGGAACTTCTCTTCCAGCAGTTTTCGTACTTCCCGGGTCTGGGTCACCAGGACCAGGAGCTTGGCCAGGCGTCGATAGCGCCCGGAGTTGACCACGAAGTCGGCCAGCAGGTACACGTCGCCACCGCCCTGCATGCGGGAGTAGATGAGGAAGCCGAAGACCTTGCCGTCCACCGCGGCCACCATCGGGACCTCGCCGTCCGCCGGGATGCCCACGCCCTTGGAGAGGTAGACGTCCCGGTAGTAGTTCACCACCCGGTTGCTGGTGGGGATCAGGGTAAGCTGGGACGTCGGGGTGATCACGTCGTCGTCGGACAGGCGGGTGAAAGGAACAAACTCGGAGTGGCGCTGCTGCTTCAGCACTCCCCGGCGCAGGGCCTCCATGTTGGAATAGACGTAAACCGGCTTCATCCGGGCTTTGCGCACCACCGCCACCATGGGCGGGCCTTCCACCACCCGGTCATCCAGGTAGAGGTATTCCCGGGTCTTCATCTTCTCCAGGATGACGGCCTTTCGTTCGGAGTCGATCAACCCGTAAGCCGGCCGGTCCCAGTCAAAGATTTCCTCCAGACGCTTGAACATCCGCTCGTAGCCCCCGGCATAGGTGGGAAGGAACGCCACGGCCACAGCCTCCTGGGGCATCTCATCCAGTAAGTCGAAGATGTCCTTGCTGGTGTAAGCCTCCAGCCGGACCTCCTTCTTACGCTCCCTGAGTCTATTAACCGTGGCCTGGTGGAAGCCCTCGAAGTTGTTCCGGTAGTGGGCCCAATGCCTGGCCTTGAAGACGTTATCCGCCTTCTCGAATTTCAAGGTCTCCAGGAGCACCATGACCGCCGCGGCTTTGGCCTCCACGTCGCCAAGGTAGGAGTTGAGCCAGGAAAAGGCTTCCTCCCGCACCGTGAGGTTGAAGTCCTGCCCGGCTAGGTAGGCTCCCAGGGCCGAGGAGTAGAGGGAAACATCGTTCCCCCAGATCCTGGCCTTGGGAGCATACCGAGAGAGAATCTGCTCCACCGTGAAGGCGCCCGAACAACCCACGTAGACCTCCCGGCCATCGAAGGCATGGCCCTGGTTGCCCAACCAGCGTCGACATTCTGCGTTTATGCTACCAACGAAGCCCATATCGGTTCCTTATGGAGCGGAGAGGTGGAGTCGAACCACCAGCACCATCTGGTCAATGATGCCCTGGCCGCCAGTCCCCGCACACTATCTCCTCTCTTGCATTTCTCGCAGCCATGCAGCATGGCGCTTGAGCTTGGGATTGAACTCCTCCGCCACCAGCCCCAGTTCCTTCTGCAGCCAGGCGGCCACCACCCGGCGGTGACAAAACTCTCCGGGAGCCTCCCAACATAGGAGGATGAGGTCATCTCCACCCAAGTCCCGGAGAACCTGGGCAGCATCCAGCCGATCCAAAACCTGGGCCTTATAAAGCTTGATAAACTGGGTGTTGTCCGTCAGCTTCACCAGGTTCCAGGGCGGGGCCAGGGGTTTGTATCTCTTCCCCTGCCAGCCCCGGGGAATGCCCTGGGAGATGGCCACGGCCTGGGGAAGGTGCCCGGCGATCTTGAAGTTGCTGGTAAAAATCATCTCGGTTCCCTTAAAACGGCACGTCGCCAGCGGAGTCGTCTGGCCGCTTGTTGTCCAGCATCAGCATGGAATCCATGCGGACATCGGCGGAGGTCCGGCTTACCCCGGAGTTGTCCTCCCACTTCCGGTAAACCAGCTTGCCTTCCAGGTAGACGCGACTTCCCTTGTGGAGATACTGGCTGCAAATCTCAGCCAGCTTCCCCCAGGCCACGATCCGGTGCCACTGGGTCTCTTCCCGGCGCTCTCCCGAGGTCTTATCCGTGAACTTTTCGGTGGTGGCCAGGCTGAAGTTGGCCACCGGCTTGCCGCTGGCGGTGTAGCGGACCTCAGGGTCACCTCCCAGGTGGCCGATCAACATCACTTTATTCAACATCGTTCCTCCTCATCCAAGCCAGCGTACCCTGGGCGTGGCCTCGTAGGACAATCCCAGGACCATGAACCGCAGGGCGGCCAGGGCGTAGTTATAGACGGGCACCGGCCTGTCCCGGTACGGTTTGTCCGGTTTGAACTCTGGCAGGTGCGCCCGTTGAAACTCCTTGATCAGTTCCCGGCACTGCCCGGAGAGCACCAGGCCACCGGGTCTATTGCACTTGGCGTTTTCCAGCCTTTCGGCGATCAGGTTGGCCCCGGCGTTCTCTTCGTCGGTGACAGCCACCGCCCACAGGCGCTCCTTCTTCAGCCGGTCGATGAACCGGGGCTCTGACGGATCGCAAAAGAATTTCCTGATCCCGAATTCCTTAGCCAGTTCCTGGGCCACCCGGACCATCTCCGGGAGATAAACTCCACGCTTGTAAAACTCCTGGAGCAGGACCAGGTTGTCTTGCGGAGCAGGCTCATAGCTGCCCACCAGGATGACCGACGGCCGTCCCAGCCCCCACTGGACCCCGGCGTAATTTTTCGGCTCAATGCTCATAGCTTCCTCAGACTCCGGTAGTAATCCAGGTTGCACAACACCCACCGCCCCGCCTGGTCCTTCTTGGCCGGGATTTTCCCCGCATTGAGCAACCGCAAGGTGGTCTGCGGATGCAGGTTCAGAAAAGCGGCGATGCCCTTGATGCCCCGAAAGAACTCCAGCTTCAGGGGGTGGCCGGCCAAGGCCTCGGCTTTCTTGGCCGCTTTAGGGTCGAAATAGCTTTCTTCTTCCATCTCAAATCCTTCCCCAGGTCTGCTTGAGGTACTCCGCCAGGAGCAACCCGGCAGCGATGCCATCATCTTTCTGACGACTGAGTGGGGCTTGCGGCCACAATCTCCGGGCCATGCCCAGCACCAGCCTCCTTTTTGCCTGTACCATTTGGGCTTTGGTCAGGGCCTGGCCCACCTTCCCGCCGATCTCCAGGTGAAAATGCGACTGCCAGGTCCGGGGATGGACGATCTTGACCTGCGGGATCTCCCAGGCCAGGCACAACCCCTGCCAGACCCCGAAGTTTTCCACCAGGGTGGCCAGCCGGAAGGCGTGCTGCCTGGTGGTGTCCTGGCGCACCTGGATGCGCTCGATAGCCGCGGACTTGATCCTCTCTTGGTAAGGAAGGATGTCCTTCCAGGCCGGCCAGGACCCGCAGGCAACAACTTCGCCCAGTCCGTCTAAGATGCCCCAACCCCCGTTCATTCCGGGGTCGATGCCCAGGTAGCAGTCTCTCATCGGCCCGGTTCCTTCCTGGACTGCCGCTCCATCCGCTGCGTCCGCAGCAGCAGCCTGATCCGGCCCAAGAATTCCTGGAACCAGTCCCAGGCCCCCACGAGCAGAAGAAACGTCAGTCCCGCAGCGATGACGCCCCAGCCCGCAGCGAAGGCCAGCTTAAAGCTCTCCAACATGGGGCGCCTCCTCCACATTGCGGGGTTTCTTTCCTTCGGTGTCACACATAAACGTGTCTCTCCGGGAGCAGGCCACGCCGCCCAGGTAGTACCGGCAGACCGGCTCACCAGGTGGCTCAAATAACCCCGGCTCCCTGAGCGTCCATTTCGGGCATTCGACCATCTCACCAGCCCCCAATGGTAGCCTTTCACCATGGCTTCCCTGATAGTGGCTCATATATATAGCCCTATATATAGGGAGGCCTGAGCCACCCCTAAGTAGTTGATTTTCCTTGGCTCATTTGGCCGTGAGCCAGAAAACCCGTGAGCCACCCGTAATTTTCTGAAATATTCAATAGTTGCGTGGCTCATTTGGGCGTGAGCCAAAAAATGGCTCATGAGCCAATGAGCCACTTTCGGGTTTGGCTCATTTGCCGGTGAGCCAGATTTCCCGGTAAATACCGTTTTACATAGTGATATCGGATAGTTTACCTGGCTCACGGAGCCATGAGCCAGTTTTCCAATCGTGAGCCAATGTTTAGTTTTCATTGTTTAATCAAGACCTTCCCGCCTTTGAGCACAATCCAGGTGTTCATGGCGTTTTCTACGCCCCGGCGAGCCGTGGACAGGCTGCAACCGGCGCGTTTGCTGATCTCTTCACTCAGAGCCCGCTGGCTCTTGGCCTCCCCACCCATTTCTTCCAGGGTGGCCACCACCAGGGTGTGGGGCACCAGGACGTCTTCCTGGGTGGGCCAGTGGATGAAGTTCTGGTTCCGGTCCAACAGGATGGGCGGGCGGTCCGGGCCGTTCCTGATCTTGTCGAAGCGCATGAGCCGCAGAATCTGCTTATCCATTCCCTTCTTGTTGAGCAGGGCGATCATGGTGTCGGCCCAATCCCTGATACTGGAGGCGCCACGGTACTGCCAGATATCCCGCGTGCCGTCCTGAGGTTTTCCGTGGTGGTGCACCACGATCCAGGCGCAGCCGGTCAGCCGGGACAAATGCGTGAGGTTGTCCAGAAGCCCGCGCATGGCCACGTTGTCGTTTTCGTTGGTGCGGTGGTAAGAGCTCAAAGGATCGAGGACCACCACCTCCGCCCGGCTGTTTTCCAGGATGTTCTTCAAATCCTGGAGGCTCTTGCGGTTCGCCAGGTCGATCCTGAAGGCCGGGTCCACCAGCATGACATTGGGAGCGCCCTGGACCTCCAGGCCCACGAGAATGCGGCGCAGCCGGAATTGCACCGAGTGGAGTGGGTTTTCAGACTGCACCATCAATATCCGGCGGGGCCGGGGGACCTCCAGGCCATATAATTCGATGCCGTGGCTGAGCCGCACCGCCATTTCCAGGGTCAACAGCGACTTTCCCACCCCGCTTTCCCCGGTGACGAGCATGCCGGCGCCCTCGGGGAAGATCCCTTCGCCGATGATCTCCGGCGGTTTTTGCAGGGTCCGGGCGAGCAACTGGGTTGCGGTCAGGACCGTGGGGGCATCATCTTTCTTGCCCTTGCGCTCTTCCGCCTTGGCAATGGACTGGAGAGTGCGGACCAGTTCCGCTTCCGCAAGCGGCGGACTGTTGTTGCTATTCCAGGCCCGCAGGATCTCCAGGGCCTCATCCCCGGCGATCCCCCGACCCAGGAGCCGGCCGGATAGCTTGGCGGCGGCATCGTTTCGGCTGCCCTTGGGCAGGCCCTGCCAGAGTTCGGCCCAGGGAGAAACCGTTGAAGAGGCCACCGGTTTTGTTTCTCCATGCCGGGCCAGGGTGCCCTTGATAAAACTGAGGGTCGCCTCAGGCAATTCCGCCACTTCGATGTCCGCCGGCCCCACATCGGGCAGCCACCGATACTTCTTGCCGTTGACGATGCTGTCGGGAATGAGCACGTATTGCCCCGGGCTGGTGCGGATTTCCAGTTTCATCCCGGAGCCATTGGGCTTGACCGGTTCCAGCCCGTCAGGACGCCGATACAACCGGATGATCATCCCCCGCCAGGTCTCCCAGGCCACGGTGGGCGGGAGTTTCCCCTCCCGTTCCAGTCTCACCAGGAACTTTGCGGCTTCCTGGTCATCCGGATCGAGGGCCAGGTACCGGTCCAGCCGCAGGGCCAGGTTGCATCCCTGGTACTTTTCCAAGGCCTCTTCCAGGGCCTCCAAGGAGGCGTGCGGCCAATCCTTGACGAAAGGCGGCCCTTTCTTGCCTGAGGCTATGGGGATCACCGGGGTCAGCATTGATCAGGCCTCACCGGTACCTTCTTCTGATGATCTGGATGTTCTTTTCACGTTGCCGGTCCCCAAAAAGAAAGGCCTCTGAGAGGCGGCCCGGCAAAGGCTCTCCCAGAGGCCACTTAACGTCCAACGGACATTTAAGCCTGATTTATTGGCTGCCGGGCCTTACTCGATTGCTCTCTAATAGGAAAGGCGCGACAAAAGGCGTCGCGGCCGCGACAAAACGCGTCGCGAAAGAAAAAAGTGAAAATTAAATGATCCAGCTCACCGGAGGGTGGGGTTTATAGGTGGGGGACGATCCCCGGGATATGGCACCTCCTGGAAGACCGACGCCTACAACGCCTTGGCCGAAGCAAGGTGGCCTACTACCAGTCGTTCAAGGCCCTCAAGCTGGCGAAGGAGGCTGGCAGGCTAAAGCCGGAAGACGAGGCCAGGTCCGTCAAGTACGGGAACATGTACCGGGAGGCGCACAACGAGGCGGTGCAGCAGCTTCTCACAAATAAGCGCCCGGACCTCTTCGCCATGAAGCCCGCCCTGGGCCTGTTCGAGGCCGTGGCCGCCCCATACCCGATAAGTAAATAGGAGTAAGCCATGGACCCTGTATTTCTGGCGATGCTGGCGAAGCTGGGGTTGGAGATGGTCATCGGCGTGATCGGGGCCTTGAAGCGGGCCGGGGAACCCACCGACGAGGAAATCCGGGCGCTCTTCATAGAGGAAAAGCCGGAGGATCTGCTCAAGACACGAAAACAGGGGCACGGGGATTTCCCCGTGCCCCATTCTCAGCCTTGATACCACCTATTTCTATTAAAAGGATGGAGGTATTAAGTATAATTCATCGAAACAGTCTGTTAAAAATCTAATTACATCTGTATTCCTTTCATACGTTTTTGCGTCTTTTTTCATTTCGGGAATTGACATCCATCGAAAATCAATTGGACCATAATTAAAAGTATTTTGAATAAGGTAAGGATAATTTTGATTGTTATCTATTTTCACATACATAAATCTATAGCAATAAAGAGCATCTTTCTTCTCACTGTATGAGAATTTAATATTTTCGAAATCGCATTTCTTGTCATAATGGAAGCATAAGTCCTCTGGCCTTACTCCTATGAGTTCTGAAAGCTTATTTCCAAAATCTGGAAATTGATCTTCAACTGATGAATTGGGATCATATCTTCTATTAACAATAAAAAAACTTTCCCATGCATGGGAAAAATATGTCAAAATCTTATATTGATCTATTCCATTAATTCTGATTTTGGTTTTAATCAAGAATAATGCAATATATCTTGGTGATTCTGACTTAGAAGGCAGGGAACATGTAGCGGGGGAGTGCAATGCTTTTACATACTGGTCAATTTCTACTCCATTTCGAAAATCTTTTGGAGGGTAAAAAACGCCGGCTTTTTTCCAAAGAATTATGAAAAAAACACCAGGAATCAATAGGGCATATAGTATTACGAATATTGTAAGAATAACTTGGATAAATCCAGTTGTTTGAGTCGTCGCTATTACAAGAATAATTTCAGTTAAAGACACAAACGTTGCAACTAATCCTAAGGGCGTAATGCCCTTGCTTTCTTTTAGAATGTCTTTTATCTTATTCATTTTCTTTTTAAATACTTGCCGATTGCTCCATTAAATAAATCGCTTAGTTAAGTTCAATGGTTTTTATAGCATAAGCCCTTATTTTTAATTCTTTAATTTTATTTGCTTTCCTCTGTTACCAAATGCCAATAATTTTGTCAATAAAAAAGCCAGGATTTGTTAATCCGAGCTTTCCCCCTGTTGGCACCTACTTAACTCCGAAAAAGAACTGTGTCAAGCGCTTGGGGGTCGCTTAGCCCGATACGTTGAGAATACTTGTTCTGGCGGAACCTACGAGATTTGCTCATGAGGTGGTCATCGCCCTACCCAGAAAAATATCTTTACAAAGGTTGGTTATCTATGCTAATTTCCATTTAAATATTTGTTTCCTATAATCTGAAGGAGAACAAATTATGGATGAAACAAGTGTAAGAGGAGTGAACTTCTTTCAGAGTACAGATGTTAAAGCGGTTAAAGAAGCCTTATCGAGTGAAGATATAGATGAAGTTCAAAAACATGTAAAGACACTAATTACAGATCTTGATGAACTTGTAAATATTCTTCATGGAGGTGGGTTATTTTTAAAAAACGGCAGACTTTCAACTGGCAGAGTTGCATTTGCAGCTTTCAGAATTGAAACTCTTTCTCTTATTTTTGAATGTGCTAGAAAGTATATTCAGAAAAGTTCTCAGAGTGATGACTTGTACAAAGCTTTCTTAAATGACCTTGGCCATGAAGTAGGCTTTACTTATGGAAGGGAATTATTGAATAACTTACGCATTTCTCAAAGTGTGCCAATTGACGACTTTGCTTTAATCGAATTATGGGCATTATTCGAAAATGAGACTGGTGCAGGGGTAACTACTATTCATAAGATAGATGTAAATACTTATGAAATAACTTTAAAAAATAATCCTATTGGATTCTTTTATGGAGATAACGGTGAACACCATCATTGTCAATTTTATTGTGAATATTATAGAGCTATTCTTAATGAATTCCTAACTACAAGACCAAGACTGGCTAGAGATTTTATTCAAGATTATATACCAAAGGTAATGAAAGTTATTTCTGTTAAGGAGAAACCACGCAAAGGCCGTTGTGTTTTTGAAATAAAGTTGAGGGAGGAACAGCTAACCGGCGCTTTTGATATGCTTCACGTTGCATTAACAGAGATGGATGAAGAGAAATATGGTGAGGCTGTTTCGGCAGCACGAGAAGCTTTAGTTGAAGCCCAAAAAGAAAAACTCTTTTCGGGAATTGATCCCCCAAGACTAATCTATAAAGGTTTTCAAGGATTGCTATCCAAAAGAGATTTTAAATTGATGGATGACTCTTACCAACGTGCTTGCGGAATAGTTCACAGGTCCAAACGAAAAGATGTCAGGGGGGTTCGAGAAATTATAAGACATATTCGATATTGCATACATGAAATCGAACGTATGGATATTGATGAAACCAAATTAAAGGAAATTAGGGAGAGTTTGTTGCGATAATTGCCTTCTGTACCTAAGGCTGAGTAATAACCTAAGATAACTACTTATTTTTTTAAAAAAACAAAATGTTTTCCAATAAAAAGCCCGGATATGTAAATCCGGGCTTTTCTGTCGATCGCCATTTAGCTTCGGGACAAGAGTAACTGCTTCAGCGCCGGGAGCGCCGACCCCGGCACGGTGTCCAGCTTCTCTCCGCCGAAGAACCTGGCGATCTCCTCCCAGGGGACTTTCTTCTCCTCCGCCAGCTTCGCGCATTCGGCCCGGAGCTTGGAATCCTCATTCAGGCCGGTCTTTACTGCTGCCAATGATCCAGGTCACCGAAGGGTGGGGTTTGTAGGCGGAAAACAATCCCAGGGATAGGGCATTTTGCAGGTGGCGCCAGAGGTTTTCGTCATGTTCCTTGATCTGGTCAAAGGCGCGGCCGATGGCCTTGGAAATGGTTTTTCGGGCCTTCTCAGCCGGATCGACCAGCTTCCGCGCTTGACCGCCGAGACCATAGGCGGCGGATAATTCTTTGGTCAGGGCTTCAATTTCTTCTTCGACACGTTCTGCTCTCTCGTAATCGTTGAATTCTCGTGCTTCTTCCAGTTCTTCTTGGAGTTCTTCGAGCCGTCGTTTATATGCCTTCCCGGCTTGGTTATCCAATATTGGCCCGGCATCGCCGAGGGAAGAGATACTGAGGCCGTCGTCCAGGAATTGCCGCTCCATAGTCGTGGAAGTATCGCCGTGGCCCGGGGCATTTCCCTCGACTTCAGCGAGTAATCGCTGGGCGTGAAATTCTTCCCCCGGATGAGCCAATAAGAAGTGGAGGTATTGGAGGCCCTTGCTGTCTTTTAGCCGGAAGGTGCGGCCCTCGAAAGAAATTGTCCAGAATTGCCCGGTCTTTTGGAAAACGTTGCCGGCGATTGCTTGGCACTCAGCTTTCGCCTCGATGGTCCTGATTATGGCTTCGAGGTCAAGAGTCAGCTGGTCTTTCCGAATGCTGAGGAGCCGATCGAGGGAAAGCAGGGTGGCATTCGGCAAAAAACCGTTGGATGGTTTGCCGGGGGCGAAGATCAAAGGAAAGCCGCTCTCTCGGAGGTCCCGGTTATGGCCGAAGGTCTCCCCCGCGTCGGTCCAGGAAAGTCCCCGGGCGAGAAAGATCTCTGGTGAGCCACTGACCAGGCTGGCCTTCCCCAGCAACCAGAGACGCTGGCGAATCAATTCCTGGGGAGTTTGATCGATTCCCAAAAGCAAGGAGATGACCCAGGCCAGCAGACCCGGGTCCAATCGCCAGCGCCGAAGACGGTTCGGATCAACTCTTACCCGGCCGATATCATCCCGCTGATTGCAGATGATGAAAGGCGCCGTGAATAGAGGTGTTTCTGCAGAAGGAACCTCCACCGGCATGAAGCAACCTTCTTCACAGCCGTCGCACACCGCCTGTTGGGCCGGCGTGGTAGGGGAGAGCAGCCGCTGCCGGACAAAAAAATCCAGCGCTCCCTCCGGCCACCCGGCCACCTCGTCGGCGGTAAAGGCATTCGACCCCTCTGCCATTATCTCCGTGCGGAGCAGAATGTGACCCAAGAGATCGTTTAATGTCATTGCAGTCTGAATTCCTGGTCCACAACCTCAACCGGCTCCAGGCCGGAGTCGACCAGCATCTTCCTGATTACGAGGTCTCTCCCGTCCTGCTTAAGCGAGCAAGAGTTTGGATAGGAAATCTGGAAGGTCCGGGTAGCCCGCCGCCGGCTGCCGTTATGATTGAATACCACCTGGATGGCCGCCTGGGTAACGTTGATGAGCGAGAGGGGAATCTTGTGGCATTGGTGGCACTCAGGGGCCCCGTCCACCCGGACCACCTCTTCCAGGAGGTTAAAAACCGCGTCCGGATTTTGTGATGCATCGGCCTCCAGAGTAACCCGCTTCATGGCGCCGCCCAGGGTCGACAGGCGCAGCTTCCTGATGACTACCCCGGTTATGCCCGAATCAGGATCGTAAATGAAAGAGAAATCCCGGCGTTTCAGACCGTCCAGATCATAGACCTTTTGATCCTTTTCCTCAGGTGGGATTTTCGTCTTGAGAATGGCCCGGGAGAAGATCACCTGGAGGTCACGCACGGTCTTGATGCCGCCCTGGAAGAAGATATTCAGGGTTCCTTCGGCCTGACAATAGACAAAGATCACCTCGAAAGCAGGTTTGCGAGCCCGGCGCTCTAAGACGCCCTGGTTCCATTCCAGGCTGATCCGGGAATAATCCTCGGGGTAGGCCAGAAAGTAATCCAAACCGTTCAGGTGATAATAATCGATGATGCAGTCCTGGCCGCGACCCTCGTTTTCCCGGAAATAGTAGCTCAGGGCCGCGGCAAATTCTCTGAGGCTTGCCTCGTCTTTCTGGACCGGCACCCTGGGAAGGCCGTTGCGTTTACGCCAATACCGGGTGGGGAGGTTATCGGCGTTCACGAACAGGAGGGCTGTCGCAAAAACAGCCGGCCTCTCGAAGAAGGTCCAGAAAGCCTTGTCATAAAAGCCGTCCATCCCGGCGAAGATCGGGGCCAAGTCTTCTCCATGATCTCTGGCGACATCGAGGATGGCCTGGATGCCGGTTTCGCCAGCCAGGGCGTCGATATTCCGGAAATCGCTTTCCACCATCTTGTGGATTTTGCTGGGGAGTTTGGCTAACGCTTCAAAAATGGGGGAGATATTGGTCTCAAAAAGACCGGCAAAATAGGGTTCCGCCAGGATTCCTTTTTCCTGGCAATAGCGGGCGAGCAGGGCATTCGGCGCCTGCCGCAAAAAATTCTTGGGGGAGTATTGCCGGGCCATTTAACAAAATTTCTCCTCGTCTTAAATTCAGTCAATCTGTAAAAAAGATTGGCCATTGACCATTCACTCCTTCGCGTGGCCTATATTATTTGCTCATCAATTGTATAGTATATATTATGCGTGTTTTATCAGTCAACACCCATCAAATTATACCAAATACTTAATAAGTTAACCTTCAGAAAGCCGTTTGCAGGGGATTCACACCGACGGGTTCATTCACAGCCGGCAGCATGGGGTGGTTAGGAGTCGGGACCTGAAATTGCCTTGGTGGGGAGTTCAGCGAGCCAGCCTGATAAACGCGTGGTAAAACCATTCAAATGTGCGGTATGACCAAACAAACTCCAGTAGAGCTTTAAAGCCGACCGAGGTGAGTATATGGAGGCTTTATGGAGGCGTTTACACGCCTGGAACCTGCGCGGAAGAAATCGTAGACCTGGTAGCCGT
>JAQTXE010000042.1 GCA_028688935.1 Syntrophales bacterium | reverse complement strand
TTTTGTAGACTCCAGTTCCTTCCACTTCCTGGTCGATGACTATCCGCCCTTCCTGGGCCAGGCGATGCAGTGCTCCGGCCAGGGGCTCCACTGCCACCCGTAGCAATTCCTGGGTCTTTTGCAGCAGGTCCTCTTGGGGTGCGTAAACGTGGCCCTCTCCGGCGAAGGTGTCCAGGACATGCAGCAGCCCTGCGGCCAGGCGGGCCGGGGCCAGGGGGTCCAGGTTGAGGCGGGAGGCCAGGCGGTCGGCCGTGAGGAACCCTAAGCCCTGGATGTCCAGGGCCAGTTGGTAGGGGTTGGTGGTGAGGACTTCCACGGCCTGGGACTTATAGGTCTGATAAATCTTGGTGGCCAGGCCCAGGCTCACTCCCAGACCCTGGAGGGAGACCATGATCTCCCGGATCTCCTTCTGGCCCTGCCAGGCCCCCTCTATCTGGGCCAGCCGCTTGGGACCGAGGCCCGGCACCTCCAGTAAGCGCTCCCGGTGATTTTCAATGATCTCCAGGGTCTGGGCCCCGAAACGGGCCACCAGGCGCTGGGCCATCTCCGGGCCGATGCCCTTCACCAGGCCGGAGGCCAGGTATTTCTTGATACCCGCCACCGTGGCCGGGAGCACGGAATACCACCACACGGCCCGGAACTGCTCCCCGTATTTGGGGTGAATCTCGTATTTGCCCTTGAGGTGAAGCTGCTCCCCTTCACTCACCGCGGCCAGGGCCCCCACCACCGTGGTGGGGTGGCGGGCGCCTTTGACTTTTAAGCGCAGCACCGCGTAATGGCTTTCCGGGTCGGCAAAGGTGAGGCGCTCCACCACGCCCTCCAGGGTTTCCAGGGGCTGGGCGGCGATTTCCGGGGGCAGGGGAGGGGGGGTTATAGTCAAAATTAGGAGCCGGTCTCTTAAATTTTACTCCGGAGAAAGATTTCCTTGTCTCCCGGGGTTCATCATATCCGGGAATGACCGGCCCGGTCAAGATATGCTATGAGGAGGCTGGTTTTAAGCTGATTGCCGATGGTTGGCGTCTAATAGCTTATTCTCCCACCGGCGTGGTGAGGATTTTCTGGCTGATGGTCCGGCCCAGGGCCACCCGGCCGCCGTTCAAGCCGACGATGATCAGGCCCCGGTTGTTCTGCAGGATATCCACTTCCCGGCCCAGGTTGAGCCCCAAGGCCAGGAGCCGGGCCCGGAGCATCCGCCCCCCTTGATAACCGGTGATGCGCACCCGCTGGCCGGAGGGCACCTGGCCCAGGGGGCGGTCGGTAATTTCTGGATTGTCGGTCATTTCCGTCCTTTTGAAACTAAATTAACTCCTGGCAACCTCTGCGGCCCGGCGGCATTCGGGGCAGTAGCCCTCCACCTGCAAATGGTGGCTCTTGATGTGATAGCCGTATTCCCGGGCCAATTGTTCTTCCAGGCAAAGGAGAAACTCGTTTTCAAACTCCAGGATCTCCCCGCAACCCAGACAACGCAGGTGATTATGGTGGGAGTGGCCGTAAATGTGCTCGTAATGCCAGTGGCCCTCGCTGAATTCCACCTCCCGGACCAGGCCGCAGTCGATGAACAGGGGCAGAGCCCGGTAAATGGAAGCCTTAGAGACCTTGACCCCCTTCTGCTTGAGCTGCAAATAAAGGCCGTCCACGTCAAAATGACCGTGAATCTCGAAGATCTCCCGGAGGATGCGCTCCCGCTCCGGAGTGCGCCGCAACTCCCGGCTGCGGATATAATCCTGGAATACCTGCAATTCCGATTTCATGGCCGTTATGTTAAGATTATGTTAATTGAGAATCATTTGCTATAGTAACTCAATTTCTCCAGTTGTCAAGGATTATTCTTTCTTTGCTGGAGGTTACCTGCTAAAAATTGAGGAGATGTGAAAAGTATTTATTTTGAGTATCAATCAGAAGTTATGCAGATGTAGGGGCGAACCTTGTGTTCGCCCTGGAGCTACTGGGCGAACACAAGGTTCGCCCCTACAAAAAAGGAATGTTTGACCAAGAATTGGTCGCACTGGTAGCCGCGGGCTTTAGCCAGGTTGGGCACAGGCTGGAAAGCCTGTGCTACCGCTTCCCGGTTTTTGCTTATTAAAAGGAACAGAGAGTGGAGAAACAGGACGAGACCGTTCCCGGGCCGGAGTTGACCCCGGAACGGCAGAAAGAACTCCGGTCCCTGGCCCGGAGACTGGGCCACCGTTTTCAGGACCTGGGCCTCCTGGACCAGGCCCTGCGCCACAGTTCCTATGCCCACGAGCAGCCGGAGTCCGGACCCAGCAACGAACAGTTGGAATTCCTGGGGGACGCGGTCCTGGCCCTGACCATCAGCGACCTGCTCCTGGCCTCTTTCCCCCAAAGCTCCGAAGGCGAGCTTTCCCGGAGCCGCGCGGCCCTGGTGAACGCCCGCCAGTTGGCGGCCCTGGCCCGGCAACTGGACCTGGGCCCCTATCTCCTCCTGGGCCGGGGCGAAGAAAGCCAGGCGGGCCGGGAGAAACCATCGCTGTTGGCCGACGCCCTGGAGGCGGTCCTGGCGGCCTGTTTCCTGGACGGGGGCTTAAAAACCGCGCAGAAGCTCATCCGGAGCTGGTTCGGCCCCCTCCTGGAAAAAAGCGCCCGCCTCCCCTGGCAGGATTTTAAAACCGGGCTCCAGGAATTCACCCAGGCCCGCTTCAAACTCTCCCCCACCTACAAGCTCCTGGAAGAAAGCGGTCCCAGCCACCACCGGCGCTTCCGGGTGGAAGTGCGGCTGGGCCCCGAACCCCTGGCCCAGGGCGAAGGCCCCAGTAAAAAACAGGCGGCCCAAATGGCCGCCCGGTTGGCGTTGGAGAGGTTGAAGGAAAAGGAGGATGGGGGAGGGGGGTCCAGTAGTCAGTAGCCAGTAATCAGTGATCAGTGTTTTTTCTGACTACTGGCCACTGGCCACTGGCTACTGTCTCACATCCGCGACTTGTCCAGGGCGATGTGGTAGGTTTCCACTTCCGTCAGGGCGGCGAAAACTTCCTTGACCCGTTCTTCCGTGGCTTCCTGGGCCGCCTGGCTATAGAAGGCCGCGGCCCTCTCCTCCCGGCCGTGGGCCGCGGCGAAATTGGCCTTGGGGTCTTTCAGACAGGCCTTCTCATCGGGCTTGATCTCTGGTTTGGCCACCTTCAGGATCTTGCAGATGAGCGAGGCGTGCTCCGCCTCGGTGCGGGACAGGGCCTTGAACATGGCCTGGGACAGAGGGTCCGGCGCGCAGTTGGAGGCGCACATATAGAAGGAGGCGTTTTTTACCTCCAGGTCCAGGGCCTTTTCCAGGTTTTCCCTGGACTTGGCGCTGAGATCGGGGACCGTGTTCCGGTCCACATATTCTTCCGCGGGCACCATGTATCTCTCGGGCGCGCCGCAGAAAGGGCAAAAACTGGGCGGCTCACTTCCCAGATAGGGATCGCCGCAGATTTTACAACGGAATAGTTTCAATCCCATGGTTAACTCCCTCGCAGCTATCTGGGGTTAATCAATCTTCTTGAACATCTTTTTCACTGCCTTACACACCGGGCAGGAATCGGGGGCCTCTCCTTCCACGGTATAGCCGCAGACGGAGCAGACGTAAATATCCACCATCTTCTTATCTTCCATGTTTTTTAAGGCCTTCTGGAAGAGGGCCGCGTGGATCTTCTCCACTTCGTTGGCAAAGTTGAAGGTGCGTTCCGCGTCTTTGTTGCCTTCGGCCTGGGCCGCGGAGATCATCCGGGGATACATTTCCCGGAACTCGGAGGTCTCGCCGTTGATGGCTTCCTGGAGGTTATCCGCCGTGGAATTGATCCCTTTTAAGACCTTTAGATGGTTGTGGGCGTGGACGGTCTCCGCCGCGGCCGCGGCCCGGAAGAGCCGGGCGATCTGGGGGTAGCCCTCTTGGTCCGCCTTTTCGGCAAAGGCCAGATAACGGCGGTTGGCCTGGGATTCTCCGGCAAAGGCTTCTTGCAGATTCTCGACGCTCTTGCTCATATGCATCTCCTTTCTTGGTTGGCTATTTATTGTCATCCACCAATTTCATGGGCACGCCGCAGCACACCAAGGAGCCGCCGCCGGCCTCCAACACCTTTACTTTGTTGCCGCAAATCTTGCAAAGATAGGTCTGTCCAACTGCTGTAGCCATTTATGCCTCCATTATGGGTTTGCTTTCCTGACAATCACGGCAAAGGCCCCAAATCGTCAGGCGCTGTTGCTCCGGGAGAAAACCGTTGAGCATCTCCGGAGATAGGTAGGTCAGCGGGGGAGGCTGCACCTCCAAGTCGGTGATGCGATGGCATCCCCGGCAAATAAGATGGGCATGTTCCCGGGTGACTCTGTCGTAGCGGGCCACTTCGTGAAGGGGGTTGACCTTCAGGGCCAGGCCCTTCTGGCAAAAGACCTCCAGGGTTTTGTACACTGTATTAAAGGAAATCGCCGGCACCTGTCGCCGCACTGCCTGATAGATCGTTTCCGCGTTGGGATGATCAGGGAGGGAATCAAGCGCGTCTAGTACCGCCAGACGTTGAGGGGTCACGGCAATCCGCCGGGACCTTAATCTATGCACCAGGCTTTCCATGAACAAGTATCAGATAATAATCATTACTGTTCGTGTCAAGGAGGGGATAAAAGAAAAATGAAAAAAGCCCATCCGCTGAGGATGGGCGTGGGGAAAAGCGGGATCGAGCCGGGTTAAAAAGGATCAATAGAAATAGGTTAGGCCCGCATGGAAAAAGTGGCAATTAAACGCAGGGTTCTCGTCGTAAAGCCCGGCATTGGAGGAATGGCGGAAACGATAAGCGGCAGTGAGGCCCAAGTTGGGCATCAAGGCGAAGTCCACCCCGGCGCCCACCTGGGGGGTAAAATTAAAGGCATGAGCAACCGCGGGGCTGTCAAAACTTTCGGTGATCACTCCCGCGCCCCCTTCGACGAAGAACATGGCCGCCTTCCCCAGGGGCAGGCGCAGCTTCAACATGGGCGTGAAACCCAGTTCGAAGCCGGTGTTATCCGCGTCGGCCACGCTGGCGATACCTTCCACGACGAAGGAGAGACCCACCTTCCATGCTTGGCCGGGCTTGATAATAAAAATGCCCCAACTGGGCAGCAGGCTGTAGAGATGGACGGAGGCCTTGGAGTTGGATTTGCCGTAACCGAAGCGCAGCCCCAACTCCTGATTAAAATTGGCGTAGTCGAAACTCGCTCCCCAGACCAGCCCGGGCAGCGTCAGAAGCACGGCCAGAACAGACGCGCCTAACCATTTTCTCCCTGTGCGCAGCATTTTCCTCCCCCTTATGCAAGCGTTCAGGTATTTATTTAAATTGATGCAGAGTAGCACCGCCAAAGGCAAAAGTCAAAGTTTTTGCCTTTCTCGGTGAGGGGCTTTATGCCAAGTCCTAATCAAAAGGCCGCAAACTGTAGGGGCGAACCTTGTGTTCGCCTCTCCCTATTCCGGGCGAATACAAGATTCACCCCTACGGAAAAATTGTCGTTTGATTGCGACTCGGTATTAGAAAGGACGCGGCGCACTCAGGGAGTGAGCGTAAGCAGTGAGCAGTGAGCGGTAAACAGTAAAAAAAAGTGCTTTTGTTGAGTCGATCTTTACCGCTTACTGCTCACTGTCGCCACTAGTGCGGTTTCTCCCAGAAACGGTCCTCCCGGAAGCGGGCCGCGGGTCCCAGGTCCGCCTCGATGAGCAGCAGGCGGTTGTATTTGGCGATACGCTCCGACCGGGACACGGACCCGGTCTTGATCTGGCCCACGCCGGTGGCCACCGCCAAGTCGGCGATAAAGGTATCCTCGGTCTCGGCGGAACGATGGGAGATGACGGCCCGGTAGCCGTGCGTGCGGGCCAGATTAATGGCCGCCAGGGTTTCGGTGACCGTGCCGATCTGGTTCAGTTTGATGAGGATAGCGTTGGCCACCCCCAGGTCGATACCCTTTTTCAGGAATTCCACGTTGGTGACGAAGATATCGTCTCCCACCAGTTGCAGCTTATCACCCAGGGTCTGGGTCAAATGCTGCCAGCCGTCCCAGTCGTTCTCCGCCAGGCCGTCTTCGATGGAGACGATGGGATAGCGGCTGATCAAGTTCTGGTAGTAATCGGTCATGGCCGCGGCCGGGCGCCGGGAGCCGTCTCCTTTTTTAAAGACATACTCATTGCTGGCTTTATCGAAGAATTCCGAGGCCGCAGGGTCAAGGGCCAGGACCAGGTCTGCCCCGGGACGGTAGCCGGCCTTCTCCACGGCCTCCATGATCAGGTCCAGGGCCGCCTCATGGGAGGGGAGGTCCGGCGAAAATCCCCCTTCATCCCCCACGCCGGTGGACAAGCCCCGGGAAGAGAGGACCTTCTTCAAAGTATGGAAGATTTCCGCGGCCATGCGCAGACTTTCGGCGAAGGACACCCCGCCCACGGGCATGATCATGAATTCCTGAATGTCCAGGTTGTTGGTTGCATGGGCCCCGCCATTGATAATGTTCAACATGGGCATGGGCAGAATGTCGGCGCCGGTGCCCCCTAAATAGCGGTAGAGGGGGAGTCCGGAAACCGCGGCTCCGGCCCGGGCCACGGCCATGGACACGGCCAGGATGGCGTTGGCCCCCAGGCGGCTCTTGTTGGGAGTGCCGTCCAGGGCGCATAATTGCCGGTCGATCAAGCCTTGCTCCAAGGGGTTTTGTCCCTTGAGAGCCGGGGCTATTACTTCCCGGATATGGCGGATCGCCTGGAGTACGCCTTTGCCCAGGTAGCGGCTGTTATCGCCATCCCGCAGTTCCAAGGCTTCGTGTTCGCCGGTGGATGCGCCTGAGGGCACTGCCGCCACCGCCCGGATGCCGTTATCCAATTGCACATTGGCCAGCACCGTGGGCTGGCCCCGGGAATCCAAGATTTCCCAGGCGTTGATTGCTTTGATCTGAGCCATTTCCCCTCCTCAAAGGCGGTTTTCGGTTTTCGGTAAAAAGAATAGTTACTTATCAATGAATTAGATGCCAGACGGGTATCATCCGCAAATGAAAATGGTATGGACCTGTTTTCCACATCGGTCAGGGTTAGAAAAACCTGGGCCTCATACTATTTTCCATAAAAAGGAAACGAATAATCTCATTATTGTATTGATATCACAAATCTTTTTAATCAAAAACCGAAAACCGTAATTAAGATGCTTATAGCAGAAAAAAAGCCGGGTTTCCACCCCTGAAGAGGGGAAACCCGGGTCTGGTCAAATCAAGGCGGTCAGCCAGCGCTTATTATGGCTGCTGCCTTTGTTTCTGTCGCTGCTGCTGCTGGCGTTGCTGCTGCTGCAACTGCTGTTGGCGTAACTGCTGCTGTCGCTGCTGCTGTTGCATTTGCTGTTGCCTTTGTTGCTGCTGGCGCATCTGCTGCTGTCGTTGTTGCTGTTGCATCTGTTGCTGCCTTTGTTGTTGCTGGCGCTGCTGCATCTGCTGTTGCCGCTGCTGCTGCTGGCGCTGCTGCATCTGCTGTTGCCGCTGCTGTTGCTGGCGCTGCTGCATCTGCTGCTGCCTTTGTTGTTGCTGGCGCTGCTGCATCTGCTGTTGCCGCTGCTGCTGCTGACGCTGCTGCATCTGCTGTTGCCGCTGCTGCTGCTGGCGCTGCTGCATCTGCTGCTGGCGTTGCTGCTGCTGGCGTTGCTGCATCTGCTGCTGGCGTTGCTGCTGCTGCAACTGCTGCTGCCGCTGTTGCATCTGCTGCGGTTGACGTTGCTGCTGTTGGCGCTGTTGCGGAGTCAGCTGTTGCTGCTGACGTTGCTGCTGTTGGCGTTGCTGGGGCGTCAGCTGTTGTCTTTGTTGCTGCTGGCGCATCTGTTGCTGGCGCTGTTCCGGAGTCATGCGCTGCTGCTGTTGCTGCTGCTGTTGGCGCTGTTGCGGAGTCAGGCGCTGCTGCTGTTGCATCTGCTGGCGCCGCTGTTCCGGAGTCATACGCTGCTGCTGTTGCTGCTGCTGGCGGCGCTGTTCCGGAGTCATGCGCTGCTGCTGTTGTTGCTGCTGACGGCGCTGCTCCGGGGTCATACGCTGCTGCTGTTGCTGCTGCTGGCGGCGTTGTTCCGGGGTCATGCGTTGCTGCTGTTGCTGCTGCTGGCGGCGTTGTTCCGGAGTCATGCGCTGCTGTTGTTGCTGTTGCTGACGCCGCTGTTCCGGAGTCATACGCTGCTGCTGTTGCTGCTGGCGCTGCTGGGGAGTCAGTTGCTGCCGCTGTCCCCGCTGTGGTATTCCCTCCGGCTTAATCCGCTTATTCGGCGGCAGCTTATTAATCTGCGCCTGCTGCTGGGGAGTCAACTTCCTGGTGGCCTTGGACGGTAAAGCTGTTCCCACAGCGCCTCTGCCCTTGCTCATGGCAGCAGCTTCAGCCCTGGTAACTCTGGGAATCTTGGCCGTAAATTTAGGCGCGTTCTTCGGGGTGCGCAGGATGTTGGGCTTGCCCAAGTTGGCTTGAGCCCTTCTCACGTCGCGGGCATGTGTCACCCGCAGGTTTCCATGTCCCCGGGTTAAGGCCGGAGGCTGGATACGCCTGATGGCATGGTGGTGGCGGATAACATTTTGCGGCGCCCGCACGTTATGAATCCGGGTGATGTTCCTCGTATTGTTGATGATGGTATTGTTGATGACGGTCTGGTTAATATTAGTGACCCGGGAAATATAGGTCGGCGAAGGTCCGAAGGCATAGGCTCCTAAACCCAGGCCTAAACCCACGCCCACGACGGCTGGCGGATAATACGCCGGCGTATAGTAGTTAGTAAGCAGCGGCGCCGCCGGATAGATCACCGGCACATAGGCCGGTGGCACCAGAACACCAGCATTGTAATACGAATACGCCGGGGTGTAAGGTTGGCCTAAACCCAGCAGGAAGCTGGTGGCCGCGGCAAAAATATAGAGCGGTGCGGTGATCAGGTTGGCAACAGGCATTCCCGGGTAGTAGTTCGCGGGCTGGTATGCCGGTGGTGGCACGTAATTAGGCGGCGGGATGGGGGCCCAGCCTACGTAGGATTCATCCGGGGGAGTTGATTCCGGGCTGGTCCGCCAGGCGACGGTGGAAGGATACCAGGTGCGGCCCGGCACCCACACCCAGCCATAGGCTTCGGTGGGCATCCAGTTGCCGTAATGGTAAGTGGCCCAACCCCAAGGTTCCTGGGTTTCGAAGACCTGGCCTGCTCAGTGGGCACCCAACGGCCATCGACATAGGGCCGCCAGTCCTGGTCTACCTGATTAGGATGCCATACCGGGCCATAGTTCTCGTAATCCACCCAATCGCCATGCTGGGCCAGTTCATCATAAAACATCGCCGCGTCTTCGGTGCCCGCATAGGCCGGTTGCAGGGCGCCGGCCCCCAAGACTAGGGCCAGACCCAGTATCAGGGCGGCCATAAACCCCTGATAGCGTAGCTTCTGTTTCATTTATTATCTCCTTGATTAGGGGGGCAACATTGAGGCAAGGGGGTTTCTAAATGTTCCTTAACTTACCTCAGATTCTACTTCGGACTTAAGTATTCAAACTGGCTGGGGATCCAGTTGATCCCCCATTTTCCACCTCCTTTGCTCCCAAAGGGGATAACCGTCTTCACCAGGTGAAGTGCGGGTTGGCAGTTTGCTCCCACCCATCAGGCGGGGTTATCGAGGCCAGCTCTTTTAGTCTTTAAATCGTTTCGGAATAATATCCGATTACATCAAGTTTTCTGGAAAGTGCGAGCTATCTTAACATTAGATGTGATTCTGCCACAATATATTAAGGGGATTTTTAGGAGTATTGGGGAGATAGATAAAGGTCGGCCCGCCGGCGGCGGGTCTCAGGTGGTATTTCTGGGGCATTATTCCAGATTTTCCAGGCACAGGAGGTCCCCGCCGGCAATCAAGAGAATCCTGCCCCCGCTCCCCGGGCCGGCGACGATTCTCTTCCAATTTTCGGAACTGAGACCTTCGTCAATAGTAGTAAGGAGCAGGGCATCCTCCAGCTTGCTGCTGCCTTTCAACAGCAGAAATTGCCGGTGGTTGGTGAAGGCCCACAGCACCCGGCCGTTGGTGAGAAGAAAATTGTACTCTCCGGGATATTCCCGGAGCAGACGCCTCAGGGCGTCTTTCAGGATCAGGATAAAAGGGGTACGGGACCTCCGGGATTCGGCTTCCACAAAAAAATCCCGCAGAAATTCCAGGATGCGGGCGGAGTCGCTCTTGGCCTCCAGCCGCGGCTCCAGGCGGCTGGAGTAGGGCTCGATGGCCGGAGCCTTGCCGTTATGGGCAAAGACCCAGGACTGGTCCCAGAAATCCAGGGTAAAGGGATGAGCGTGGCACTCATCCACCCGGCCGCTGGACTTGTAGCGGATATGGGCGACGATGATGGGGCTGTTCACCACCCGGGCCAGACGCTGGAAAGAACCGTGGAGGCGGCCGTCGGTGAAGACTTTTTCCCCGGACTTTTCCACCACCGGCGCGCGCCGGTGGAAAAAACCGATGCCCCAACCGTGGACATTTTTCCGTCCCCGCACCGCAAACAGGGGCAGGGAGGTGGCCGCAGTGTAGGACCGGGAGGCGGAGAGGGCGAATAAATCACACATCAGAGATGACCCAGGTAAAGCAAGTCCGCGCCGGAGATGATGAGGATCTGGCCCCGCTGGGGGTCCTGCTGGGCAAAGGAGCACCAGTTCTCCGGGTGAGAGGTGAGCCCCCCGGTGACCGTGGTCAAGATCAATAAATCCCCCCGGGCCTTGGGGTCCTGGTACGTAAGGACCTGGGAGTAATTGTGAAAGGCAAAGAGCACGGTCTCGTTGGCCAGAAAAAACATGTATTCGCCCGGATATTGGGCCAGCATTCTTTTGCAAGTCCGGGCCAGGACCTGATAGAGGCTCTGGCGGGGCTGGTCAGCCAAGCCGGATTCTAGGCCATCCCGGACAAATTCAAAGACCCTGGCCGCCAGCAGCGGTTCCGGCACCAGGGGCCGGGGGCTCTGGTAAGCCATCAGATTCGAGGATTCACCCGTGAAGATGAACAGCCAGTGGTGATCCAAAAATTCGTCGGCCAGGGGTTGGGCGTGGGATTCTTTCCGGTGGCCGCTCTTGGGGCAGCGGATATGGGACAGGATGATGCGGCTGTCAATCACCCGGGCCAGGCGGTTAAAGCTATCATGTATCTGGTCCCCGGAAAACACCTCTTCCTGCGACTTTTCTATGACCACCTGGCCGTCCCGGAAAAAGCCGATACCCCAGCCGCTGATATTGTCCCGGGACCGGTCGGCGAAGGGGGGCAGATACTCCTGGGCCGTATAACGCTGGCTGCCGGACATGGCAAAGAGTTCACACATAAACCAACTCCTTCCCGGTCAGAGTTAGACGCATTTTTCCCACTTTCAGAAAATGTACCCCTAAGGCCGCGTCCGTGGTCAGGGGAGTCATGATAACCATCTCCTCCGGGTTCCAGGCGGCGGGCAAAATCAGACCCAAAGCCAGGGTGCGCCGGGCTGCATCCAGAAGGCCCACCAAGCGCAGATGCAGGCTCTCCCAGGTAAGCCAATGCAAAGATTCGCCTGGGGGCAAAGATGGGTTTTCCCGGGATGCTTCCTCCACCAGCAGCATCTTCCGGCCTCCGGCCGACTCCCCATAAAGGACGGGAACCCCGAGGATGTGGTGACACTGCTGCAATTCTTTGGGGTCCAGGGGCTCTCCCCGGCCCCAGGGCAGGCCCTCCCACACCAGAGAACGCCAGGGCAGAGCCAGACGCCGGGCCTGCTGAAAATAACGGCGAAACCTCTCTTCCCGGTAGCGCCGGCGGTCTTCGGGAGTCTTCCGGCTGGCCCGGGAGGAGACCGGCAGCCTCACCACCTGCCAGCCGGCGGGATTTCCTCCTTTCCCATAACCATCACCCACTGTACCGGGCGGCGTGGCAACCGTCAAATTCTCCGCCGCATTTAAGGTAATGCCTCCCAGGCCCCGGAGCAAGGGCTCCAGTTCCCGGTCACGCTGCAGGGCCAGGATGAGGGAAGGCCGCAGCAGTTCCACCTGGGCTCTTTTCAGGCGCAGGGCTCCTGAGCCTTGGACCAGGCCGCTGGTGTTGACCACCACCCGGTTAATGCCCCCGCAGACCGTCTCGTCCACCAAGGCCCGGCAGCCCACCACTACCTCCAGGATGCTGCCCACCGGCGAGGTCTGGCCGATGAAATAGAGCCCTTCCGGAAAGAGGCTGTCATCCCCGGGAATGCGGGGGGGATAAAGCCCCAAACCCAGGGTAGCCGGCGGGCCCAGATGGGACTGGCCCAAATCCAGGTCCACCAAGGCCCCGGGTAAACCCGCGGCAAAATTTCTATAGACCAGATAGCGGCTCAGGGGGCTCTTGCCGGTGTCCGGCGCGCCCAGGACCATCACCGGGCCGCCTCGCTCCAGAAAGAGCCGGGCCGCGTCCGCCCACGCAGGCAGGATCTCCAGGTGGGTCAGAAAGGGAAAATGCTCCAGGCCGCGGGTATCATCGCTAAAGTCCGGCATAAAATTAATGATTAATTAAATACGAATTGGGAGGGGCTACGAATAACAGGCGGACCAACCGCCACCGGCTGTGCTGGAGCAGGCGAGGGCGCCCGATAGCCATCATTGCCGGCCTACCCCCCCCAAATCTTTGGCCCATCTATCCCTCCCTCTCCTGAAGCCGTGCCGCAAATTGGGGATAAACCCGGCCCAGTTTTTCTTTAACCGGGCCATACAAGAGTTCCCGCTCTGCCGGGGTCAGGGCCGGGGTGCCCGCAATCTCCCCGGGTTCCTGAAAGGCAAAGCCCGTGAGATGCCGCACCTCCTCCAGTTCTACCCCCGGGTGCAGGGACGCCAGCCGCGCCGGGGCCGGAGGCGCAAACTTAAAGACGCACTTGGGGGTAACCAGACAGGTCACTTGGCCCGGACGCTGCCGGGGGCTGAGTTGGGGAGTGTATCCCGGCGCGGTGACCACGTCCACCTGCGGGACCAATCCCCGGGGTTCGTGCACGGTCTTAAAGAGCACCACCCGTTCCACCACGTAAGCCAGGATGGCCGAGCCCGCGCCCCCGGGCAGCCGGACTCGGGGCCGCGGGTAATCGCCCACGGCCATGAGATTGATGTTCCCCTGGCCGTCGATCTGGGCCCCGCTCAGATAAAAAAGGTGCAATTTCCCCTGCTGGGCGAAATCAAAGAACCCCTGCCACTCTCCCGCAAAAGGCCAATCCTTACTCCCGGCGATAAAGACCTCAGCCTTAGGCGCATGGGTGAGCTGGGCCAACCACAGGGCTGCAGCCGGCATGGGAGAGAGAGTGCCGCAGGCGGCCCGGTCCCCATCTTTGACCTGCAGGGCCAGGGCGGCGATCATGGTTTCTTCGCCGGGAGTTAAGGGGTTCATGGTTTTATCGCGGTTGTTGGGCAAGAAGGCAGGGACCGTAGGGGTGGGTTTAAAACCCGCCCCTACCGCGCCCGTCATCCGCAACTCTATCCTCCGATTATCACCTTCGTCCCCACGCAACTGACCATAAAGTTGTCGGGGAGTTCCGCGGCCATACGGGTGAGGGCTTTAAAGCCGGTGCAGTGCCCGGCCAGCACCAGGTCCGGATGCATTTCCTTCAAACCGGCGATGGTGCCGTTGATGAGATCATCGCCCCCGGCGGTGAGGTGGAAACCGCCGATGATGGCGGCCACCTGGTTGACGCCGGTGAGCTTCTGGGCGTATTTGGTCATGTTGACGATGCCCGGATGGCAGCAGCCGCCGATGACCACCAGGCCCTTGCCCGCGACATTGAGCACCAGGGCCTGCTCATCACTGAAGGGGTCGGGTTCTTCCTGGCCCTGAACCACCCGTTTGAAGCCGGGCAGGGGTTTTTCATAAGAGGTGGTGGCCTCCACCGTGCCGGTCAGCAAGGCCATATCCTGGAGCAGGGCCGGGCCTTGGTTTTCATGGAGTTGGGCCCCTCCGGCCACCAGATTATCCCTCACCAGGGCGAAAGGCCCCACCCGGCCCCGGGGGGTGACTAGGAGTTTCGGGTAGTAACAATCCTGGTGCAGATAGACGGGCACCCCCGGCCCCCGGCGCTGCAGCAATTCCATCAGGCCCCCGTAATGATCGGGATGGCCGTGGCTGATAAAGAGGGCGTCGACCTCTTCTACCTTGTGTTCCATGGCCTCCAGATTGTTAAAAAAAGACAGGGGGGAGTTGGCGGTGTCCACCAGGATACGGGTTTGCTTGCCGTTTTGGGACAGGGTGACCAGCATGGCCAGGCCGTGGGCAGCCAACAAGGGCTTGGGCATGCGGCCCAGAACCGCCCGCTCCACCATCCCGGGCTTGGAAGGTTCAAAGATATCAAAGAAGTTGTCCACCAGAATTTCTACGGTCACGGACTGAAGAACCGGCGCCTGCATCGCGGCCTCCTTTGGTAGTGAGCAGTGAACAGTGAGCAGGGAACAGTATAAAAGAGTACCGGGGCAAGTCAGCTGTATTTACTGACCGCTGACCTCTGGTCCCCCGGTTCCCTACCCTATCCGTTGCCAAAACTGCGAAAGGGTTGGCTTAGAGGGAAAAAAATGCTAAAAACAAGTCAGTTTATTGCTAAAACTACTCTGGCCCCGATTTTGTGTCAAGAATTTTGGGAGATTGAAGGAGGTTGGGATGCCCACTTATGAGTATAAATGCAAGGCTCACGGCCACGTCTTCGAGGTGGAGCAGAAGATGAGTGACGAGCCCCTCACCACCTGCCAGTATTGCGGCTCCGAAGTGGAGCGTCTTATCGGCATGCCTACCATTTTCTGCAAAGATTCGCCCAACAGCCCTTATAAAAAGGACTTCCGCTCCGACCCCCACAAGTGGGAATCCGTGTGCGAATCAGCCTTCGGCGCCGGCAAAAAAGACAAGGAAGAAATCCGGAGAAACTGGAATAAAAAAGAAAGCAAGTGGGTTTAGAACCGTTTTCCGTTTTCGGTTTTCCGTTTTCCGCTAAAAAATAAAGATTATCAAATGGAAATGGGCGTATGATTTACGCCCATTTTTTTGCCTACGCCTTTTTCTTATACGGAAAACGGGAAACGGAAAACCGTCTTTTACCTGTTCATGGCCGCCAGAAAATCGGCGTTGTCCCGGGTGCCCTTTAATTTCTCCAGCAAGAATTCCATGCTGTCCACCGGAGAGAGAGGCGAGAGCAGCTTCCTTAAGATCCAGATGCGGTTCAGGTCTTCCGGAGCCAGCAGCAATTCCTCTTTCCGGGTGCCGGAAGCATTGATGTTGATGGACGGGAAGATGCGCTTCTCCGTGAGTTTCCGGTCCAGGTGAATCTCCATATTGCCGGTGCCCTTAAATTCCTCGAAAATCACTTCATCCATGCGGCTGCCGGTGTCCACCAGGGCGGTGGCGATGATGGTCAGGCTGCCCCCTTCCTCGATGTTCCGGGCGGCGCCGAAGAAGCGTTTGGGCCGTTGCAGGGCGTTGGCGTCCAGACCCCCGGAGAGAATCTTGCCGCTGGCGGGAATCACGGTGTTATAGGCCCGGGCCAGCCGGGTGATGGAATCCAGCAGGATCACCACTTCTCTTTTGTGTTCCACCAGGCGTTTGGCCTTTTCCAGGACCATCTCCGCCACCTGGATATGGCGCTGCGCGGGCTCGTCGAAAGTGGAGCTCACCACTTCGGCCTTGACCGACCGCTCCATGTCCGTTACTTCTTCCGGCCGCTCGTCGATGAGCAGAACGATTAAGACCACCTCCGGGTGGTTCCGGGCAATGGAGTTGGCGATATTCTGGAGCAGCATGGTTTTGCCGGTCCGGGGCGCGGCCACGATGAGGCCCCGTTGGCCCATGCCGATGGGGGTCATCAGATCCATGACCCGGGCCGAGTAGTTGTCCGCATCCGTTTCCAACTCTAGACGCTGATCAGGATAGAGCGGCGTCAGATTGTCGAAGAGGATCTTGTCCCGGGCCACCGCGGGGTCTTCAAAGTTGACGTTCTCCACCTTGAGGAGCGCGAAGTAGCGTTCCCCCTCCTTGGGGGGGCGGATCTGCCCGGCGATGGTGTCGCCGGTGCGCAGATTGAAGCGGCGGATCTGGGAAGGAGAGACGTAAATATCATCAGGCCCGGGCAGGTAATTGTAGTCCGGGGCCCTTAAAAAGCCGAAGCCGTCCGGCAGGATTTCCAGGACCCCGCCCCCGGAGATCATGCCGTTTTTCTCCACCTGGGCCTGGAGGATGGCGAAAATGAGCTCCTGCTTGCGCAGGCCGGCGGCCCCTTCCACGTTCAGATCCCGGGCCAGGGCCGCCAATTCATTGATTTTCTTGTGTTTTAATTCTGATAAGTTCATTGTTTCCTCTTAATGATAAAGGTAATTAGAATAAATAATGATGACGCAATAGACCGCAGTCGCTCTAACCTCCGATTTCCAGGCAGCGAAAGTGGCGTTCAAGTGGATAATCAGACCTGCGGCGGTGGATAGTTGCCGACAGCGAGGTCAAAAGGGAAAAAGTGCACGGAATATTTCCAAATCAAGCCAAGGGGATGGTTACTTGAGGTTGTCCTTTTGCTTAAGTTGTATCGGGCCGAAACCAGGATTTCTTAAGGCAGGTTACTAGGCAAAGTAATCTTTTTAGGTTTCTCTGTCAAGATGATTTTTTGCAAGTCCTGCCAGATTATTTCCACTTGGCTGCGGGTTTCTGCCAAAGAGCCACGATTGTTTACAATATAATCGCCTCTGGCCGCCTTATCTTTCAGGGGCATCTGGGCCTGGATGATGCCTTGGATTTCTTGCGTATCCCGCTGGTCCCGGGCCTTAAGGCGTTGCACCTGTTCCTGGGGGCCGGTGTCCACCACGATGACCTTGTCGTAGCCCCCCGCCAATCCGGCCTCAAAGAGCAGGGGCACCTCCACCAGCACCATTTTTATGGCCCGGCGCTCCAGGTCCTCCAAACGCTGCCGGATTTCTTGGCCCACATAAGGATGGACGATGGCGTTCAGCCGGGCCCGGGCTTCAGGGTCGGCAAAGACCTTCCGGGCCATCAAGGGCCGGTTGAGTTCCCCGTCCTCCAGGAAGAACTCCGGGCCGAAGGCCTTTTTCAGCTTATCCCAGGCCGGCGCGCCCACGGCCACCACCTGATGGGCGATCTCGTCCGCATCCAGGACCGCGGCGCCCAACTCCTGGAACATCCGGGCCACCACACTCTTCCCCGAGCCGGCCCCCCCGGTAATGGCGATTTTGAGCATTCTTTGATGTAGGGTGCGTCTCACGCACCAAAAGTGGCGCGTAAGACGCGCCCTACAGATATTATGTAGGGTGGGCATTGCCCACCATTTTTCATGCTGTCTTTACTGCGAAGAAAAATACTACATCGTTTGCCACATCGAATCCATGTGCAACTTTGACATCGTCAAGCGAAATTCCTATGGCTTCTGAAAATTGCTTGCGCTTTGGGCCAACCCACTCTTCACCTCTCCTGTTAGTTTTATGCTGGTAGAATGCGAGAATCCATTTGGATGGTAATTCGTCCCAAATTTTATCCAATTCCTTTTTAAGAACGTGGTTATGATTTGGTCTTCCATTAGGTTCTAATCCCGTATCAGGATCAAGGAATACAATACATCGTTGCTTCTTGGAATTTTGGTCTATAAACTTTTTAATTCCAGCCAAATACTCACCACGTTCATTAAATTCATCGGAAAAAACGACAACCTCAGGATGGGTTGTCAATTCGGTAATCTTTCGGAGGTCTCGAAAATGTGCAAGGACCTCCGATGGTATTTCAAATTCTCTTTCGTCTACTGTCACTTTCCCAAATTGGCTGTGTCTGAAATATGCAATCTGGAGTATGCGTTCTGAGCAATATTCTCTTGCGATCAACACAACAATGTTGACCATTTAACCAAGTCGCGATTATCTGAATACCACTTATCGCGCATAATTAACCGCAACCCTCCAAAAAATCCACCACCCCCTGAAAATCCCCCGGCAACGCCGCTTCCCACCCTACCTCCTCGCCGCTCCTTGGGTGGGTGAAGCGCAATTGCCAGGCATGCAGCATCTGCCTTTTCACCAGGGTCTTAAGGCCCGAAAGGGCCGGGGGCGCGCTTTTCAGGCGGGAAGCGCCACCGCCGTAAGTCGCGTCTCCCAAGATGGGGTGGCCCTCCGCGGTCATATGCACCCTGATCTGATGGGTGCGCCCGGTCTCTATAATAAATTCCACCAGGGTCAGGGGGCCGGGGAATTCCTTTAGCACCCGCCAGAGGGTGACGGCCTCCTTGCCCCGGCGGGCGTGCACCGACATCTTCTGGCGCTCCGTGGGGTGGCGTCCGATTTCCCGGGCGATGCGGCCTTCCTTCTGGGGCAGCCGCCCCCAGACCAGGGCCAGGTATTTCTTCTTGACTGCATGTTTTTGGAACTGGCTTATCAAAGAGCGGTGGGCCAGGTCGGTCTTGGCCACCACCAACAGGCCGCTGGTGTCTTTGTCCAGGCGGTGCACCAGGCCCGGGCGGCTGATATCGCCGATTTCTTCTAAGTCCGGGCAATGGTGCAGCAGGGCGTTGAGCAAAGTGCCGGTCCGGTGCCCGGCTCCGGGGTGGGTCACCAAGCCCGGGGGTTTGTTCACCACCAGGAGGTCCCGGTCCTCATAGACGATCTTAAGGGGCAGGGATTCCGGGAGGAGATGGCTGGGCGCAGGCTCCGGCACCGCCACGCTGATGGCGTCGCCGGAGCGCACCTTATAAGAAGGAGGCCGGGCCTGGCCGTTCACCAGGACCAGCCCGGCCTTGAGCCAGCGTTGCAGCCGGGCCCGGGAAAAATCCAATTGCCGGGCTAACAGGTGGTCCAGACGGGAGCCGGCCGCCGCCGGCTCCACGTTCAGGGCCAGAGATTGGGGGCGGCTGTCATGCCAGCTTGCGGGCATTGCCGCCGTTCTTGATTTCACTGAAAATCATGCGCCCCGCGGTGGTTTGCAGCACGCTGGTGACCGCCACCTCCACCTCTTTGCCGATGAAGCGTCGGGCGTTTTCGATGACCACCATGGTGCCGTCGTCCAGATAGGCCACCCCCTGGCCCTGGGATTTGCCTTCCCGGAGAATCTGCACCTGGAGGGTTTCCCCGGGCAGCACCGCGGGTTTCATGGCATTGGCCAACTGGTTGATGTTCAGGACTTCGATGCCCTGAAGCTCCGCCACCTTGTGCAGATTGAAGTCGTTGGTCAGGATCTTGGCCCGCATTTTCAAGGCCAGGGCCACCAGTTTGGAGTCCACGCCCGCGGCTTGGGGCACGTCTTCATCCACGAACTCCACCTTCAGGCGGTTATGTTGCTGCAAGCGCTTGAGGACGTCCAGACCCCGGCGGCCCCGGGTGCGCCGCAAATCGTCCGGGGAGTCGGCGATATATTGCAGCTCTTCCAGAATAAACTTGGGGACCAGGAAGGTGCCTTCCAGAAACCCGGTCTCGGAAATGTCGGCAATGCGCCCGTCAATGATGACGCTGGTGTCCAGAATCTTCAAGGGGGCCCGCATTTGCTTGCCCAGGTCCAGAAAATAAGGCGTGCTCACCTCCGACATCTTTTTGCCCCCCAACACCAGGCCGATATAACCAAAAATTGCAGAAAGAAAAATATATAAAGGTATTTGCAGGTTGGGGAGTTCCAAAAATTGATCGAAGGGGTAGCTGGCCACCTTGGCGATACCCAGGCCGATGAACAGGCCCAGGGTGCCCCCGAAAATGGTTTTGAGGGGGATACGCTTGATGAGTTGTTCCAGACCCAGGGTCAGAAAAGCCACCAGCAATCCGCCCGCGGCTCCCACCCAACCGGCCCACCACAGGTGGCTGAACTGGGGGCTCTGGCTGGCGATGAGAAAGCCGCTGATGGCACAGATAGTTCCCATGATGGCCCCCGCGACCATCTTTTTTAACAATGATATTCACCTCCTTTCCAGGAATGATGTAAGGCGGGACGGCCTGGCTGACGCGGGTGTCATACTCAGCCATGGGGTCGGAAAAGACTCCGGATATTTCTCCATGGCCGCA
>JAQTXE010000041.1 GCA_028688935.1 Syntrophales bacterium | reverse complement strand
TGAAGAGCAAGGCATCTTCCGGGTCTAGGGACACGACAACGAAGGCAATCCCCTGGCCCTGGTAGTGGAAATTGATGAGAATCGCCACCGCTTGAGGATTATCACGGGATTTGGCTATTAAGATGACCGAGATGGTCTGTTCCCATTGCGGGAAAGTTCAGGAAGCCTCACGGGGCGATTATCTCTATCTGGAATCCGGTCTGGACCACGTCATCATCTGCGATGTGGAGATGATTGAGTGCGGCTGCGGCGAGAAATCCGCCCTGATACCCAGGATCATCGCCCTCCAAGAAGCCATTGCCGATCGTTTATTGGGGCAGGAAACTTATCTGACTGGCAAAGAGATCAGATTCTTAAGGAAAAATCTGGGCCTAAAAGGAAAAGTTTTCGCCAAGCTGGTGGGGGTGGATCATGCCACCCTCTCCCGCTGGGAAAACGACAAATCCAAGCCCTCAGCCAGGGCCGACCGCCTCATCAGGTTTCTTTACGCCAGTAAAATGAAGCCGGAAAAAGCCGAAGAGATTGCCTCCCTCACTTTCAAAACCGCGCCCCCCGGACAGCCCCAGATGCCGATCCACGTCCTGGCCGACACCCGGAAAAGATATTCCTGCGTCCGGGAATGCCGCTGATATTTATTTTCTCATTAATACCAATTTGCCATCGAAAGACAACGAACCGTAGGGGCGAACCTTGTGTTCGCCCTGAATGCTGCTGGGCGAACACAAGGTTCGCCCCTACATGCCAATTTCCCGGCAAAGCTCAAACTTTGCCTGAAACCCGGCAAACCCCGGGCGACCTGACTTTCGCCAAGCAGGAGCTTGGCCCCCAAGTGCGTTCCCAAGCAGAGCTTGGGAACGAGTGTGAGATTAATCATTGCGAGTCTTTTTTCTGCTGGATAACTGCTTTTCTTTTTTCGTTTGCCTCTTGAATTTTCTTCTTACGAACAAATAACTGATATAGAACATCTTTCATGAGTTCCAAGAGCACTTCTGCTCTTTCTGGCGATAGAGTGGGTAGGTGAGGATGTGCTCCGTCATGGCCAGCAATAACGATGGTCTTTAAAATTTGAAACGTATCATCGTCAATTTCTGACATAGCCTTCAAATCTTCAATCTGATGCACTACCTTGCTAGTACCTTCAGCCCCAAGCTCGGCAGACGCTGACTGAATTGTCCGTCGACACATGGCAGCGAATGCGTTGAAACACGAGTGGGAATAACAAGTTAGAGCTTCTTTGAAATCATCAGAGACTATTTCAGGCAAATAGTTAAATTCATATTCTTCTTTGGGACGTTCTATTTCTGTGAAATTTTCATCTATGAAAACACGAGCATTCCCAAAATCATATGTAACAGGGAATCGCAGGAAAATAGTTTGTCGGCATGCATCACATTGATAAGCAATCCCGATAGTCTTTGGCTGATATCGCCTGAGAAGTTCAAAACGAGGTATAGATATCGCCGACAAACCCGAAACCGTAGCACAATGTGGGCACTTTACCCGGAAGTGTTTGTCTATGATTCCCGTAGGATTGTTATCACTTGCCAAATACACTTTTCATTCCTCATATAACGTTTTAATTTTATACGATTATTGCCTTAGCTCCAAAAATGTAATGCTCGATGTATTCAAGCAGGCATGAAGCATCCGGTTAAACATTTGTGGTTCCCAAAAGCGACGGTTGAAACGGTAGCAAAATTCCCCCAGGTAGCGGGGTAGATGCTTGGGACTAACGCCATGATGGATGCCACGGATATTACCTTTGATATTGGCGATCAAAGTATGGACCCAGGGCAAGACCTTCGGGGCCTCCTTCCCCGAACCGGGCACCAGCCACTCATGCTGGAGGGAGGGGGAAGCGTCCAGGAAGCTATAGCCTTGCCAGCCGTCGGTCTTGATCACCGCCTCGGCCGCCAGGCGCTCCTGCACCAAGGGCTTAATCTCGGCGCTGCTGACGTTGGGTACCATCCGCATGGCGGCAAATCTGGGCTTTTTTTTCTCAGCCGGGGTTTCCACGGCCACCACCACCTTGGCCTTGCCGGTGGCGCCCCGGCCACGTTTACCGGGTTTGGGAGCGCCAAAGTAGGTGTCGTCCATCTCGATCAAACCCGCGAGCTTATAGCCGGCGTCCCGTTCCGCCATTGCCTTGCGGATCTTGTGGCCCATGGTCCACACGGTTTTGTAAGTCTTGATTTCCAGCATCCGTTGCAGGGACAGCATGGAGATGCCGCTTTTCTGGCGTCCCATCAGCCAGATCATCCAGAACCATTTGTGCAAAGGGGTCCTGGTCTTGTGAAACACGGTGCCTGCGGTCAGCGAAGCTTGATAGCCGCACGCCTTACAAATGTATAAGTGGCGAGTGCGATGAAAATAAGCCTCAGCATGTCGACAGCGGGGACAGCGAAATCCCTCGGGCCAGCGCAGGCGAAACAGATGTTTTTGACAGGCTTTCTCAGTGCCAAATTTTTTCTGAAATTGCATCAGACTGAGGGGTTCTTGTTGCATCGCTATGCTCCATTTTGCCCGTTATTTTGGTAAATTATACCATATTGGCTGGAGCAAAGACAATAATCATTTAATTTTAAATGTCATTTCTCTCCTTCTTAGTAGTCACAACTTATCCACAATTATTAAAATTTACTCTAATGATTGTTTATCATTAACTACACTTCGAAAAACCACAGCTCCGGCACACCAAACAGCCGCTCTCGTGTTCGATGGCGCCGCCGCAGTCCGGGCAGGCGGCCATGGTCATGGTGGGGGCCGGGGCTTCTATCTGCGCCACGTTGGAGAGCACTTTGGCGATGGCGTCGGGGCAGGAGAGCACCTGGTGCCCGTTTTGCCAGATGGGGCTGGGGCAGCGGATGCCGGTGATCTGCTTGATGATGGAGTCGATGCGGACACCGGAGCGCAGCGCCAAAGAGATGAGCCTACCGGTGGATTCGATCTGGCTTGAGGCGCAGCCTCCGGTTTTGCCCATCTGGGCGAAGACCTCGCAGAAGCCCAGCTCGTCTTTGTTCACCGTGACGTAGAGCTTGCCGCAGCCGGTATTGATGAGTTCCGTGGCGCCGTTGGTGCGTTCGGGCCGGGGCCGGGGGGTGATGTACTCCAGTTCCTTGGGTTTTTGTTTGCCGAAGCTTAAGACCTGCTGGTCCCGGCTGCCGTCCCGGTAGATGGTGACGCCTTTCAACCCCAGCTCGAAGGCCTGGAGATAGACCTGGCGCACGTCTTCCGGGGAGGCCGTGTGCGGGAAGTTCACGGTCTTGGAGACGGCGTTGTCGGTGTATTTCTGGAACGCGGCCTGGAGCTTGATGTGCCAGTTGGGGGAGACCTCGTGGGCGGTGACGAAGAGGCGGCGGACGTCTTTGGGAATCTCCTTGAACTCCCGGATGGAGCCGGTCTGGGCGATCTGGCGCATGAGTTCGGTGCTGTAGAAGCCCTTCTCCTTGGCCAATTTCTCGAAATAGGGGTGGACCTCCACCAGTTCCGTGCCTTCCAGGACCCGGCGCACGTAGGAGACCGCGAACAGCGGCTCGATGCCGCTGGAGCAGCCGGCAATGATGCTGATGGTGCCGGTGGGGGCGATGGTGGTGGTGGTGGCGTTGCGCATGCGGCCCACGCCGTTGCCGTCAAAGCGGCTGCCCGGGTAATATTTGAAATTGCCCCGGTGGTCGGCGAGCAGCGCCGAGGCCTGGCGGGCCTCTTTCTGGATAAAGGCCATGACCTCTTCGCCCACCGCGACGGCTTCCTCGGAATTATAGGGGATGCCCAACTGGATGAGCATATCCGCGAAGCCCATGACGCCTAAGCCGATCTTGCGGTTGTCCAGGGTGCGCTCCTTGATGGCCTCCAGGGGGAAGTTGTTGGCGTCGATGACGTTGTCCAGAAAGTGCACCGCGGTGTGCACCACTTTTTTAAGCTGGTGGTAGTCGATGGCTCCGTCTTTGACCACCCGGGCCAGGTTCAGGGAGCCCAGGTTGCAGGACTCATAGGGGAGCAGGGGCTGTTCGCCGCAGGGGTTGGTAGACTCGATCTCTCCCAGGTGGGGCAGGGTGTTGGCCCGGTTGATGGCGTCCAAAAAGATGATGCCCGGTTCGCCGGTGGCCCAGGCGCTTTCGACGATGAGGTCGAAGAGGGCATGGGCCTTGACTTTTTTCATCTCCTCGCCGGTGCGGGGGTTGATCAGGGGGAAGTCGGCCTTGTCCTGCACCGCGGCCATGAAGGCGTCGGTGAGGCCCACGGAGATGTTGAAGTTGGTGAGGCGCTTGGTGTCGTTCTTACAGGTGATAAAGCGTTCGATATCCGGGTGGTCGATGCGCAAAATGCCCATGTTGGCCCCCCGGCGGGTGCCCCCCTGCTTGATGGTCTCGGTGGCCACGTCGAAGATGTTCATGAAGGAGATGGGGCCGGAGGCGATGCCCTTGGTGGAAAGCACGCCGTCGTTTTCCGGGCGGATGCGGGAGAAGGAGAACCCGGTGCCGCCGCCGGATTTGTGGATGATGGCGGTGTGCTTGATGGCGTCGAAGATGCTTTCGATGGAGTCATCCACCGGCAGGACGAAACAGGCGGAGAGCTGGCCCAGTTCCCGGCCGGCGTTCATCAGGGTGGGGGAATTGGGCATGAAGTAGAGACAGGCCATGAGCTCGTAGAATTTGCGGGTGGTGGCGGCCACCTCCGCTTTAGGATCATATTCGCGGTCCACCTCAGCGATGGTCTCCGCCACCCGGCGAAACATCTCCTGGGCCCCTTCGGTCACTTCGCCGTTATCGTCTTTTTTCAGGTAGCGGCGTTTGAGCACTACCACGGCGTTGGGGCTTAAAGGCAGTTCACCGGCTATGGTCCTGGATTCTGCGAGCTGACCCATGTTTCTCCTCCTTCTTTCAAGTGGTTGCTTATTTTTCTTTGCAATACAATATATTGTATATTAGATGTATCCATTATACAAAATGGTGGGAGAGAAAGTCAAAAGTTTTTGGAGAAATTTTAAACTTGGGTTGAAGATTACCGTAAGGGGATGTGGTGAGATGGGTGAATTATATTTTATCTGAGAGATTAATGAGTTGCCATAATTTCTGAGGCCATGTCAAGCCCGCGGCGCTTCCGGGCTGTCAAGCACCCATTCTGTTTGCCTTTTGCCTCATCCTGGGGTATAAACTCAGCCAAATTCTCTTGTGACATCAGGGGGCGAATTTGGCCGCTAAGAATATCAGTATCCTGGGGACCGGGGCCTATGTGCCGGAAGCGGTTCTGACCAATGAGCAACTGGAAAAGATAGTTAACACCTCGGCCCAATGGATCGTGGAGCGGAGCGGCATCCAGGAGCGGCGCATCGCTGGGCCGGAAGAAAACATTGCCACCATGGCGACTGCGGCTTCCCGCCAGGCCCTGGCCAACGCCGGAGTAGAGCCGTCCCAACTCAGCTATATCATTTTAGGGACCAATTCTCCGGATTATCTCTATCCCGCGGCCGCCATCCGGGTGCAGGAGGCCCTGGGGTTGTCCGGCCAACTGGGGGCCTTTGACCTCCAGGCCGGGTGCTCAGGATTCAGCTATGCTCTACATCTGGCCGAACGCCTGGTGGCCCCCGAGGGAAAATACGCCCTGGTCATCGGCAGCGACGCCAACTCCCGCTTCACGGATTGGACCGACCGTTCCACCTGCGTCCTCTTCGGCGACGGGGCCGGCGCGGTGGTGCTGGGCCCGGCCCAAAAGGGCCGGATTATGGCCTCCTTTATCGCTTCCAGCCTCAATATGAACCTTTATTGCACCACGGAGTTCAACGCCGAAGTCAGCCCCTTCCTGCCCCCCCAGACCCACGCCACCCGGAGTTTTCTGCGCATGGACGGCCCGGAAATCTTCAAGTTCGCGGTGAAGGCGGTGAAGGAATCCATCCGCCGCATCGTGGAGTTGGCCCAGATAAAACCGGAGGAACTGGATTTCCTGATCATTCACCAGGGGAATTACCGTATCCTGGAGACCGGGGCCAAGTTTGCCAAGGTACCCATGGAAAAGGTCTTCGTCAATATCCACCGCTACGGCAACACCTCTGCGGCCTCGGTGCCCATCGCCCTGCATGAAGCCGTGGAAGAAGGGCATATCAAAGAGGGAGACAAAGTTTTGCTCATCAGCTTCGGCGCCGGAGCCACCTGGGGGGCCACGTTGCTGGAATGGGGCAAGTGAGATAAGGCAGGGGAGGGGGACGGTGATATGAGCCCTTGCCCTCCTTGTTCCCCCCCTTGATCTGAATCCCTAAACCCCGCTCCAGACCACTCAAGATGATCCTGCTTTCATGACCTGGCTAGAAAAAATCAATGTAACCATCAAAAATATCCGACTCTTTTACAAGTCTTACCCCCTGTTTTTCCAGACCCTCAAGAATTACCGCAGCACCTGGTGGCTGCCCCTTCTGGGGGCCGGAACCTTTTTCCCCCGCCAAGGAGAGCAACCGATTCACATCCTTAAGGGCTATTGGACCATGCTGCCCACCGCCTGCCGGCTCTCCTTAATAGGCGCACATCCCGAATGGGTTGAGGGCAAAATGAAGATAACTTTCCAGGGGTTTTGTTTCTTTGCCCCGGGGCTGGAAAAATCACCGGCTATCTATCTCAAGGATATCTATATTGATGATGTTTACCGGCTTGATAATCTCGACCTGAGGGGCAAGACGGTCCTGGATGTGGGAGCCAATATCGGGGATACCAGTATTGCTTTGGCCTCCCGGGGCGCTAAGGTGCACGCTTTTGAACCTTTATCTTCCCTGAGCGAGCTCTTGGGCGCTAATGTGCGGATTAACCGTCTGGAGGATCGGATTGTGGTCCATCCGGTGGGATTGGGCCGGAAGGATGAAGTTATTCCGGTGGAGAACGATAAGCTGGTCCTGGTGGAGGCCATCAGGTACTTGAAATCTCAGGGTCTGGCCCAGGTAGACTTAATCAAGCTGGATTGCGAAGGCTGCGAGTATCATTTACTGGAACACCGAGATTTTTTATCCTTTTTGCAGCCCCGCTGGATTATTTGTGAATATCACCACGGAGGCGCGGCCGTGCAGCGGCGGCTGTCAGAATTGGGCTATGCGGTGGACTGGCCGGAGCGGGAGGACCCGGTGGGCTACCTTTATGCCTCCAGGCGCACTTAAACCTGGGTAGGCAATGGGGGGCAGATGCCCGCTCCTAGACCTTTTGAGCCGGACTCGCTCTGTTAGTGGGAAAACCCCGGAAAAGTTCTCTGAGGCAGGAAGCCGGGGACCCCCCTTAATTTTAGCCCTCTTTCTCCAAATTCCTTCCTAATTCTTCCCATACCGGGTGGCAATCACAGAGGTATTAAAGCGTCAGGGCGAACCCAAGGTTCGCCCCTAGAAAAAGTATCTCTTTGGTGCCTAATTGATATCACATAATCCGAATCTTCTTGGGCTGCTCCGGTTCCGGCTCTTTGGGAGGAGCGGGCTTAACCGGTGCGGGTTTCTCCACCGGCGCAGGCTTTTCCACGGGAGGGGCCGGCTTCTTCACGGGGGGAGCCGGCTTTTCCGGCGCAGGTTTAGGGGCTGGTTCCACGGGCTTCACGGGTTTAAGTTCCGCCGGCTTTTTCTTAGGGGGAGCGGGCGCTTCCCCGGGTTTGGCGGGTTTGGGCTTCTCCACTGCCGGGGGTTTTACCGGAGCCGGCTTCTCCACCTTTGGAGGAGCGGGGGCTAAATGGGGAGCCGCCGGCGGGGCCACCTCCGGTGGAGTCACGGCTGGAGGCGGCGGCACTTCGACGGCTGGGGTCACCGGCTCCGTCGACAGATGCCGGGAGGAGACCCAACCCCGGCGCCCGTCACGCCTGACGATCACTTCATACCAGTCATCCAGTTCCCCGATCTTCTCCACGATTTCATTCTGTTCCAACACGGAAATCTTGGGGCAATCCATGCCGGCGCAGCCCCGGAGATTGAGGCGGGTGGCCGCCACGTAAAAAACGGGGTGGCTGACCTGGGGAGGCGGCGCCGGTCGGGAAGGCGGCGGCGGTGGGGTGTAAGGGGTTTCGATGATCCTGGGCGCACAAGCGGTTAGACAGAGGGCCAGGCAGCACCCCAGGAGCCCCAGCCAATAAACTTTTCTCGCAGACACGGTTTCCACCTTAAGAGGTTCCCCCTCCCTCTTCCCGGCTATCCCGGATCTTCCAGCCATCATGGGTTTTTTCCAGGATGATCTTGTAGCTGGGCCGGAGCAGGGTATAGTCATGGGTGCGGTGATCCCAAACCTGAATGTTCCACACCAAGTCGGCGCTGGCCCGGTTGTCGCTTTCTCGCTTCACATTGGTGATGCGATAGGATACCTCCCGGACATCATAGTTTTTCCAGAGTTCCAGGATCTGGCTTTCCAGCCGGCCCAGATGGGGATAGGAGGGATGGTAGCAGCTGAGCCACTTGTTGATGTCCTTATTGAGATGGGCGGAACGGATCTTTTCCGCCAGCCTTTCCACGTCCCGCCGCGTATCGTCCTGGGGAGTGGAGGGGGTGATCGCAGGCGGCGTGGGCACGATCTTGGGCAGGCGGGCATACATGTAGGCTCCCCCCAGTAACAGCAGGATGATACCCACGAGATACAGGGCTAGCTTGGGCCGCCGCTGGGGCCTGCGGGAACGGGACTCGGAGTTGCGGGGATAGAATAAGGGAGGCCGGGGGGCGGGTTCTTCTTCGTCTCTGGTCACCCGGGCCACCCGTAAAGGCAGACCGCAATCAGTGCAAAATTTTTGTCCGGGATAGGTGGCGTTGCCACAGCGGGCGCAGGGTCTGACTCCGGGCGGGGAACCTTTTAACAATTGCCCGCAACGTTGGCAGAACCGGTGTTCGTCCCCATGGATTATTTGGCACTGTTTACAATAAGGCATCTTTCTCCCTAAGTTGACAGAGGTTCAAAAAATTTTTTACCACATTCCTGGAGGTAAAGCAAAGCAAAGATTAATCAAATCGGCTGATCCCCTGGATTCCCATACCACCGGGGCTCTGGTAGAATGATAAATTATTTAGTAAAATAGCCTTTAAGTAAGGATAAACCCGTACCCCACCCTTGACAAGACCCCCAGGCCCCGGATATAAATATACGGTTATCAATCAGGAGTGTTTCTTTATGAAAAGCTATATGGCCCGGAAGGGGGAAGTGCCCCGCCAATGGTATGTGGTGGATGCCCAGGATAAGGTCCTGGGGCGTCTGGCCAGTCGCGTGGCTATGGTCCTCCGGGGCAAAAACAAGGCCAATTTTACTCCCCATGCGGATGCCGGGGATTTTGTGGTGGTGCTGAACGCCGCCCAGGTCCGGTTGACGGGACGGAAGCTGGATCAGAAATTCTACTACCGGCATTCCGGTTACACCGGGGGTTTGAAGTCCGCTACCGCCCGCCAGCTCCTTAGTCGGAAACCGGAAGAGGTCTTGCGCCACGCGGTGCGGGGTATGCTGCCGAAAAACAGCCTGGGCCGGCAACTGCTGAAGAAGCTGAAGATTTATGCCGGAGGCGAACATCCCCACCAGGCCCAGCAGCCGGTAGCCTTAACTTGGGAGGATTGATGAGCGCAACTACCAGCATCCAGGCCACCGGCAAACGTAAGTCCGCCATCGCCCGGGTTTACCTGCGGCCCGGCAATGGCAACATCGTCGTGAACCGCCGGGCTTTTGAAGAATATTTCCCCATGGAGACCACCCGCAACCTGGTGCGCCAGCCCTTAAACCTGGTCAACGCCGGTCCTGAACTGGATATACTCATCAATGTTCAGGGCGGGGGCTTGGAAGGCCAGGCCGGCGCGGTCCGCCATGGGCTCAGCCGGGCCCTGGTGGAACTCAACGCCGAGTTCCGGGGGGTTCTCAAAAAAGCCGGACTCCTCACCCGGGACCCCCGGATCAAGGAACGGAAGAAATACGGCCGCCGGGGCGCCCGCCGTGGCTGCCAGTATTCCAAACGTTAAGTATTCCACAGTAACTCCGGGCCTTTGCCCTTAAAAAGGGTTAAAAGGGGAAGAGGCGAAAAGGGGAACAGGGTTAATCCCTGGCTCTCACCCTTTTCCCTTTTCCCCTTTTAACCTTTTGCCCTTAATTGAGATAAGGGCAAGGAGCAAGCCTCAATGAAGAAGATCAAAGTCGCGGTTATCGGCGCCTCCGGTTATGCCGGACTGGAATTGGTGCGGCTGTTGGTGCGCCATCCCGGATGCGAACTGGTGGCCCTGGGCTCCCTGGAATACCCGGGCCAGCCGGTGGCCCGGATTTTCCCGGCTCTGGCCGGTAAGGTCCAACTTTCCTTCAGCGACGCCCCACCGGAGGAAATCGCGGCCCAGGCCGAGGTGGTCTTCACCGCGGTGCCCCATCAGGCGGCCATGGGCATGATCCCCGGCCTCCTGGAGAAGGGCTGTAAGGTGGTGGACTTCAGCGCGGATTTCCGTTTCCGGGACGCGTCCGTTTACGAAAAGTGGTATCAGGCCCACACCGCGCCGGAACTGCTGCAAGAGGCGGTCTACGGCCTGCCGGAGATCCACGGTCCTAAAATCCCCGGCGCCCGCTTGGTGGGTAACCCCGGGTGCTACCCCACCTGCGTCATTTTGGGGCTGGCGCCCCTGGTTAAGGCGGGCCTGGTGCACCTGGACTCCCTCATCGCCAACTGCGCCTCCGGGGTGAGCGGCGCGGGGCGGCAGGGCAATCTGGCCACCGCCTTCAGCGAGGTCCATGACACCTTCCGGGCCTACAAAGTGGCGGACCACCGGCACAACCCGGAGATGGAACAGGAACTCAGCCTCCTGGCGGGAAGTAAGGTGCGGCTCACCTTCTCCCCCCATCTGGTGCCCATGAACCGGGGCATCCTGGGCACCCTCTATGCCGGCCTGGTGGGCGGCCCCATGACCGAGGCGGAACTCTTCGAGCGCTACCGGGCCTTTTACCAGGGGCAGCCCTTCGTGCGCCTCATGGCCCCCGGCACGCTACCCCATACCGGGCAGGTGCGAGGCTCCAACTACTGCGACCTGGGTTTCCGGGTGGACCGGGAGCGGGGCCGGATAATCGTCATCTCCGCCATCGACAACCTGACCAAAGGCGCGGCGGGCCAGGCGGTGCACAACTTTAACCTGATGATGGGCTTCCCGGAGACCACGGGGCTGGAAACACCGCCCTTCGTTCCATAAAAAATAGCGTTCAGCTTTCAGCGTTCAGCGGTCAGCTAAAAGATATAGGATAAGCAGTCGGGGGGGCGACGGGAGCGTCGCCCCTTTTTTATAGTTTGTTATCAAAGGGATTTTGCCCGTATGCTGCAAGTTGAGACCTCTGCGAAATCTCAATTGTTCTCTTTTTAATCAAAATGTGGAGCAGGCGCCCTCGCCTGCTCCTAAATGAAGGTGGAACAGCCGGGGGCGGCTGTTCCACATGAGACTTTCGCAAAGTATAATATCTTTCAAAGCGATTCCTTATTAGCTATAAGATTAATAACCTACTGAAAAAAAGCCGAAAGCTGACCGCTGAAAGCTGAACGCTAATATGCGCAATATCCGCCTCCTTTTGGAATATGACGGCACCGCCTACCACGGCTGGCAACGCCAAAAAAACGACCTGAGTATCCAGGAAGTGGTGGAGACCGCTCTGGGCCGTCTCACCGGCGCAGTAGTGCGCCTCCATGCTTCGGGCCGTACTGACGCCGGGGTCCACGCCCTGGGACAGGTGGCCAATTTCCACACCGCCAGCGCCGTTCCCTTGCCGGCTTTCGTTAGAGGCTTGAACTCCATGCTTCCCAAAGACATCGCCATTCTCGCAGCCCGGGAGGAGCCGCCGGAATTCCACGCCCGTTACTCGGCTAAGGCCAAGACCTATGAATACCGGCTCTGGTGCCGGCCGGTGCGCCCGCCCCTGGAACTGCGCTATTGCTGGCACCTGAGCCGGCCCCTGGGCTTGGAGGCCATGGCCCGGGCCGCGGCCGCGCTGTTAGGGGAGCATGATTTTTCCGCCTTTAGGGCCAGCGGCGGCAGCCCCGGCCACGCCGTCCGGGAGGTGCTGAGCGCAGCCTGGCAGCCGGGGGCGGAGGGGCGCCTGCGATTTACCATCACGGCCAACGGCTTCCTCCGGGGCATGGTGCGCTCCCTGGTGGGCACCATGGTGGAGATCGGCCAGGGCAAACGTCCCCCGGAAGACTTGGCTGGACTCATAGTAAGCGGCGACCGCCGGCAAGCCGGCGCCACCGCCCCGGCCCAGGGCCTTTTTCTGGTGGAGGTAGTTTATTGAGATGAGACTGTGGGAAAGAAGGACCCTAAGCCCTTAAATTTTTTGTTGTAAAAAAGAAGACTACTTCAAGGGTAGGGAAAAACTATTAGGGGAAATAAGCAGGGGCCGGCGGCCCAGACTTGTCAGTCTGGGCCACCGGCCCCTTACTTTATCTTGGCGGATTTCTTTAAGTCTTACTTCGCTAACTTGAACTTCCCGTCTTTGACCTGGACGATGACCATGGAATCCACGCCCAAGCCGTTGTGGTCTTCCGGGGTCAGGTTATAAATCCCCGAAACTCCCACGTAGCCCCGGGTTCCTTCGATGGCCCCGCGCAGGGCCTTGGGGTCCGTGCCCGCTTTTTTCATGGCGTTGGCCACAATATAAATAGCGTCCCAGGCGTACCCGGAGTGGGTGTTAATGGGAAACTGCTTATCATACTTATTATCTTTGTACAGCTTGACGAATTCCTGGATCACCTTCTTTTGAGGGTCGTTGGCCGGCAGTTCTTCTGCAACCATCAACTTGGTGGAAGGCATCCGGTCTCCTTCCGCGGCCTTACCGGCCAACTCGATATACTTGGGATCCGGCTCACCATGGCACTGGAACAGCGGTATCTTGATGCCCAACTGAGCTTTGTTTTTGGAGACAATGGGACCCGCGGGGCCGATGGTCCAGCAGACAATGGCCTGGGGTTTGGCATTCTTAGCCTTGGTCAACTGGGTGGTCATATCCGTATCTTTGGGCCCGAAGGACTCCTGGGCGACGATGGTGATCCCGTATTCCGGGGCCAGTTGCGTCAGCCACCGGGCTCCGTCTTTGCCGAAGCTGTCTGAAGCGGTGAGCAGGGCCACCTTGGTCAGCTTCTTCTCCTTGAGGTAGCTGTAAAGCTTTTTCACCGCCACAGAGGAGCGCTGCGGCGACTTAAAGACGTTGGTAAAGGCTCCGAATTTACCCCCCATGATCACCGGGTCCCCGCCCACGCACATAAAAGTGGGGATACCCGCTTCCTCCACGATCTTCTTGACCTGCATCCCCGAACCCGTGGTGGTGGGACCGATGATGGCCGCCACCTTATCCGCATGGATGAATTTTTTAGCCAGGGTCGCGGCCTTGGCCGGGTTGCTCTCGGTGTCCCCCAGGATCAACTCGATGGGGCGGCCGTTAATGCCCCCTTCTTTATTAATCTTGTTTACCACCATTTCCGCCACCAGCTTGGTGGGGGTGCCGATGTGAGCCGCCGGCCCCGACAAGGCGAACATGGCCCCGATTTTAATGGGTTCTTTCTTGGCCGCGGCCTTCTTGGCTGCGGCCGGTGCCGACAGAGACAAGCCGCCCACCAGGGCGATGGCCACCAGGATCGTCAACAACTTGCTTTTCATGAATAAATCCTCCTCTATTTTCCTTGGCGCATTTTTCACCTTTACCACAGAGATACCCGGGACACCAAGGAGAAAGAAAAAAAGATTGTGCCCGGGCACAATCTTTTTTCACTCAGCTTTTTTGTGAGGTTTAGTGACGAATACCCCGCCTTCCTCACCAGGAACCGCTCATGCCGGTGGGGCAGCCCGGAGAGCAGACGGCATCAGAACCCCAATTATAATTGGCGGACCGATCCTGATAGGGGGTCACCCCGGGGTCGCTGGCGCACCCGGTCAGTACCAGAAGCACCAGTAACATTCCCAGGCAAGCAAACTTCTTCATGATCAACTCCCTCGGAGGCGTCCGCCCCCTTTTTTCTTTAATTTATACCACGGAATCGGTAATCCTGGTATCAAAAACCCGTTTGCTCTTCCGGTCCGTCCGGGGCAGGGCGCCGTACTCCACCACTTCCACCTCCGGGGTGACCAGGAGCTTGTGTTTGACGGTGTAGATGATCTCCCGGCCCAATTCATCGGCCCGGCCCGGTTCCACCCCTTCGCCCCGCTCCACCTTCAGCAGCATGTGATCCCGGCCTCCGGCCTCCCGGGTCAGGTGGATCTGGTATTCGGAGCCCAGGCCCGGCACTTCCGAAAGAATCTTGTCGATGCTGGAGGGGTAGATGTTCACCGCCCTAAACTTGAACATGTCGTCGGTGCGGCCCCGGAGACGGGAGTGCCGGGGGAGGAGGGAGCCGCAGGTGCAGGGTCCGGGGATGATGCGGGTGATGTCCCGGGTGCGGTAGCGGAGCAGGGGCGCGGCCTCCTTGGTGAGGCTGGTCACCACCATCTCCCCCCATTCGCCCTCGGGCAGGGGCTGCAAGGTCTCCGGGTCCAGGATTTCCAGGATATAGTAGTCCGCCCAGTAGTGGATGCAGTCATGATCCGGGCACTCGATGCCGGTCCCCGGCCCGTAGAGTTCGGTCATGCCGGGGATGTCGAAAAGTTCCACGCCCCCGAAGAGTTCCGAGATCTTGCGGCGCATAGAGACGCTGGAGCGCTCCGAACCGTAAATGACCTTTTGCAGGTTGATCTTATCGGCAATGCCCCGCTTATGCACTTCTTCGGCCATGAGCAGACCCATGGACGCGGTACAGCAGAGCACCGTGCTTTGCAGGTCCACTAAAAACTCGCAGTGCATGTCCACATTCCCCGGCCCCACGGGTACGGCCATGGCCCCCAATTTTTCCACCCCGGCCTGGAAGCCCACCCCCGCGGTCCACACCCCATAGCCCACGGCAATCTGCACCCGGTCCAAAGGTGTTACCCCGGCCATCTCGTAGGCCCGGGCAAAGAAGTGTTTCCAGTCGTCCAGGTCCTTTTGGGTGTAGCCCAGGATTTTGCGTTTGCCGGTGGTGCCGGAAGAGGCGTGGATGCGCACGATCTGCTCGAAGGGCACGGCCCTGAAAGGAAAGGGGTAGCCGTCCCGGAGGTCGTCGGCGGTGGTAAAAGGAAGCTTCCGCAAGTCCTCCAGGGAGCGGATGTCGCCGGGGGTGACGCCTGCGGCCTCCAGGTGGGCCCGGTAGAAACTGGAGCCCTCGAAGGCGTGGCGCACGCTCCACTTCAGGCGTTGAAGCTGATGATCCTCAAGTTCTTCCCTGGTTTTAAAGGGAGGCATAAAAGTCAGTTTGCTCATATCGGGTTTTTCCAGTCTGATATTAGTGAGTCCGGCCGCGCCCAGGCGGGAGGCTGCGGGGTTGTCGCCGGAGCCCGCACCCAAAAAGGCCCGGCGCAGCTCCGGGTCCAGCAAGAGCTTGTCGCTGCGGCCCTGGCCCACGATCTTGCCGTTGGCCAGCAAATAGGCGGATTTGGACGCGGTCAGGGCCCGGGCCGCGTTTTGCTCTACCAAAAGGATGGTTACCCCGGCCCGGGTGAGTTGTTTGATAATCTCAAAGATTTCGTCAGTAATCAAGGGCGCCAGCCCCAAAGAAGGCTCATCCAGGAGCAGGAGCCGGGGTTTAGCCATCAAAGCCCGGCCCATGGCCACCATCTGCTGCTCGCCGCCGGACAGGGTGTTAGTGCGCTGTTTGCTGCGCTCCTTCAGCTTGGGAAAGCGGGCGAAGACCTCTTCCAGACGGTTTTGCATCTCCCCTCGGCCCACCTTCAGAGCCAGTGCGCCCAACTCCAGGTTTTCCTTGACGGTCAAGTCCCCGAACATCTCCCGGCCCTCGGGCACCAGGGCCACGCCCCGGGCGGCCATGGCCGCGGGCGTAGAACCGGTGACCTCCTCCCCGTCCAGGAGAATCTGCCCCCCCGAGGGCGGCGCCAACCCCATCACCGCCTTCAGCAGACTGGTCTTCCCCGCGCCATTGGCCCCCACCAGGGCCACGGTCTCCCCCCGGCCCACCGATAAGGAAACGCCGAACAACGCCTGAGCCGCGCCATAATGGACGGTGAGGTTGGAGATGTGGAGTAAAAGGTCTTTTTTATCAGCAATCATAAACAAAAAGGCCTATTTCACGTGGTATTAGATTTAATCTATGTAGCAATATCTATCTTCTTTGCGCCGGGATAATTAAATTTAATTAATACTAATTCGGCCTTTATAATCCCACTGATTAATTTTTGTTTTTCTGACAATATTTTTTATTAACAGTTCATCTCGGCCAATTAAAAATCTCTCAGTATAGAGAGCGACATTTAAATTAATATTTCTAACGGTTTGTTTGTCTGTCTTATGATGAGCTAATAAATCTCCATGATCCAACATGATTAGACAAGTAGTTTGAGATATTGGGAATAATTTGCGAACCCCCTTAAAAAGTATTCCTATTCCATAAGGTCCTTTTGGGAAATCTTCAGGAGGAACTAAAACGACAGGATTATCAGAAGTTATAAACGATGTCTCTTGAGGTGCATGAAGAAAAAGCCAATCCATCTGCGTAAAAAAATGAAATATTTTAAAACTTATATCTATCATTAATTGCAAGCTTTTAATTCGATCAATAATAACTTTTATGTTGTCACCTTTATGAAATTCCACCAATTCTTCCGCTGAAAGCCCTAATTTCTCTCCATGTTCTTTTTCAAATTCATCTAACGTTGTTTGAACTCTTTTTTCATCGCTATAAATCATTTTCAATGTAGATTTAATAGTGTGTTCGTAAACCTTATTAACTGATTTCTCGAAATCTGGCACACGGTTCATCATAAACGCTATAAATAATGAAGGGTGTTCTTTCTCTTCTGCTGTGATATCTTCGTTATTTATAGCTTTTTCGAAAACATTCTTTGCATTACCTTCAATTTGGGATAATAACTGTTCAATATCGGTTAATTTTTTTCCTTCGCTATCCTTGAATGAATAATAATTGGATTTCAAGGCTGTATTTACTGGTGTCTGATTTCTAAATTCCTTTGTTTTCCTATCGAAGACACATAAATTCCCATCTTTGCAGAAATACTCTAGATAGAATTTTGGCAAGTAATGATGTCTTTTGGGTTGAGTCACGTTAGTTCCCCTGATTTGGTCCTTTAGGGGTGGGCACTTCCCACCATAATATTGCAGAGGGCACTGCCCTCATGACTATACCTGCCAATGCTCAACCGCCTTGATCTTCCCCACTTCCTGATTCTCCCTATCCAGCGCCCAATTTACCGGGTTGGCCTCAATATACTCGCTAATTCGCTCCCATTCATCCTCATCTCTGATAATCCGTTCGAAATAGTTACGCTGCCATAACCTTCCCTTAAATGGTGGCCAGCCAGATTCTCGTATGCCCTGAATATATCGGTGGGTAGTAAGGGATTTAAAGGCCTGGACGATGCGCCCAATGGATTCTACTTTAGTTCCCTGGGGGCGCGTTCCGTAGGGGCGATCCTTGTGATCGCCCTGGTCCGGGTGAACGCCAAGGTTAATATACCTAATATCTTGCGGGGGCGTGGAAAAGGGGCGAACACCAGGTTCCGGGCGAACACCAGATCCGGGGCGATCAGGGCGAACACAAGGTTCGCCCCTACGGAGGACCACAATGGCATGGAAATGGTTGGGCATGAGGACCATGGCGTCCAGTTCCATGGCCGGAAATCGCGCCGGTAATTCCTCCCAGGTCTGGAGAACCATCTCTCCAGGGGCATTGAGACGCATTAAGTCCTCGACAATCTCCCCGAAAAGGTATTCTTTATTCTGGGTGCAAACCGTAAAAAAATACGCGCCTTCCCGGGAATAATCCCATCCCTGGAAGCGGATGGAACGCCGCCGTTTTTCTGCTAATTTAGTCATGTCAAGCAATCAATCATGTGGATAGCCAACGTAGGGGCGAACCTTGTGTTCGCCCGGCTTTTCTCAGCGGTCAAATTCTTTGCGCAAGGCTTGGAAATCAGGAAGATCGTCTCTATCCTTCCATATCCCCCAAGCCTGCCCCAGCCTCGCCCGGCGGTCCCGAGCCTTATGATGATCAATGAACTCATCAATGGCCCGGCGGATCAATTCACTCTGCTTCTGGCCGGTCTGTTGGGCCAGTTCCCGGAGCGCGCTTCGCTGCTTCTCCGTCAGATAAATAGAGCTCCGCACCATGGGGACTATCCTAAATTATTTAAATGAATTATGGAAAAATATTTTCTTTTTGTCCAGGAACCTTGGGAATATAGGAAGAATCCCTCCCGGCCTCCGGCAACCCAATCCCGGTCCGCCCCGGCTTGGCAAAATTTCCCCGGTAAGGTTATATTATAAAAATATTGGTGGCAATCAAGGTGCATGATTTACAGGAGAAGTTTGGCTATGCCGGAATACCATGTTGATCCCTTCCCCGATGTGGTGGACGAGCCCACCCGGTTGGTGACCGCAGTTTTTTCCCATCCTTTGCACGGCCGCCTGATAGAACGCCTCATTCTGTGGGTGCGGCCCCATATCGATATGAAGGGCAGGCGCTATAAACTCACCTGGTGGGGGGACGGCGTGGCCTACTACGAGCCGGTGAGCCGGTGAGGGGTATTTGACTGATTGCGGGAGAGTACGAGAGATTAACTCTTCACCCTAACCTCCGCCGCGGGCTCATCATTATCCACAAATGGAGGGATGGAGTAAATCGGACATTAAAGAAATTTCATGATGCTGACAGATGAATATCTAATCATGATCCACATAAAGTCTTGACGGCTTTTCCCCCTCCCCCTTCGAGGGGGGAGGGCCGGGGTGGGGGTGGCGTCTTTTGCCCCCTTCGCCCCTTACCATCAGGACGGACATTTACTTTACGCCCCCCTCACCCTGCCCTCTCCCCCGAGGGGAGAGGGAGTTGATTCTGGAATATCCACAAGAAGCGCCTCAGGGGAGAGTGAATTTAAAGAAGATCAAACTCAAGTAATTTTTCAGTCTAGGCTATAAGTTAACGGCTTCGCAAACCTGCTGTCTTAAGAGAGCCGGACCCCAGCGGTCCGGCTTCCGGATTCACTGCTGGTAAATCTTTGTCAGTTCCTCCAGCTCCCCCGCCACCGGCGAGACCGCCACAAAATTGACGTCCGCAAAGAGGACCTCGAAATAGGTCCAGTCCTCGGGGATGGGTTCGTCGCAGACCAGGACCCGGCCGCCCCCTGCCTTCCAGGGGATGACCCGCCAGTGGGAAGCCCCGTCCCCGCCCGGCACGGCCCGGAGCATGACCGTGCCGTCGTCGAATTGTGCCATGGCGGGGTTATCCAGCACCAGACGCCGCTCCTCCCCCCGGCCCGCCAGGGAGGCCGGGCGGTAAATCCGGGTGCCCACGGTCAATTCAGCAGCCATCCATACCTCGTCTAAATAGCGGCAATCTCCCTTGGCGTCGCGCCTCCCATCTTCCAGGGCCGCGGCTCTTTGCTCAGATATCCTTCAGAAGCGCGGCCGCGGCTTCCAGGTGTTGCAGGGCCTGGTAAAAAGGTTCGCACTGGAGACAAGGAACGATGTTGTCCCGGCCCCGGGCGGTGAAGATGGTTTCCCGGGTCCCTTCGCATTGGCAATTTTGCGCGGCCTCCTGCAGTTTCGCCACGATCTGCGCCAGGGTTAAATTATCGATATCCAATTTTGTAGCTCCTTTAATGAAGATGATCTCTTATACCAAGTTCGGTTTCTGCTGCAACAAAATTAACTTATAAATTATTGATAATTTGATATCTTTCTACCGAAAACCGAAAACTGAAAACCGAAAACAATATTAGTATCCCCCATCTGCTACCCCCACTGCAATACCTATCACCTGCCGGACCGGGGAGGGGGATACCGGCGATGGTGCAGCCCCCAAGTCTCACCCGCTCTCACCTCTCTTGACATCCCGGCAAACGATATTAATTTGATTTTAATTCAGGGAAAAAACCGTCATCCCAGGAAGAGGGCAAATTTTCTCCAAAACTCAAGATCCGTAAACGGTTACCCGCACCATCTTTTTTTTATTGCCCCGGACTGGAAAGCCGAAAAGAATA
>JAQTXE010000297.1 GCA_028688935.1 Syntrophales bacterium | reverse complement strand
TGGCCCGGGGAGTGTTGGCAGTAATAATAATGTTTCTGGGAGGGTCTAAGTGAAGGTTGTCAGTAGTCAGTGGCCGTTTGCCGAAGAAAGCGACCTCCACTGACCACTGGCCACTGACCACTGGCCACTGCATATGCAAGGAGAAATCATCACCACCGGCACCGAACTGATTACCGGCCGGGTGGCGGACTTTAACGGCCGTTACGCGGCCCGGCGCCTCCATGAAGCGGGGCTGGAAGTGCAGAGCATCACCATGTTGGGGGACAAGGCCCCCCTGCTCCAGGAGGTGCTGGCCCAGGGGCTGGCCCGCTCCCAATTTATCATTATCACCGGAGGCCTGGGGCCCACGGATGATGACATCACGGTGGCTGCCGCGGCCCAGGCTTTGAACTTAAACCTGTTTGAGGACGAAGCCCTCCTGGCCCGCATCCGCCGTTGTTTGGAAGAAAGGGGACTGCCCTGGGAGGAGCGTTATGCCCGCCTGGCCGTTATCCCCGAGGGCGCCACGGTGTTGGACCCCGGGGGGTCAGCCTGCGGTTTTTCTTTGAAACACCGGGGCACCTGGCTCTTTTTTCTCCCCGGCGTGCCTAAGGAGATGCAGCTCCTTTTTGATTCTTTCGTGCTCCCTTTCCTGGTAGGTTTTACCGCTGGTGGGAATTATATGCGGCAACGCATGTTGCGCCTCTTCGGGATGTCCGAGACCCAACTCCAGGAAGCGGTCAACAGAATGAAAGAATGGCCGGAGGGCGTCTGCGTCGGTTTTTATCCCAACTTTCCGGAGAATCACCTCTGCCTCACCCTTAAAGGCCCGGACCCCCAAGTCCTGGAAGAGGACCTGGACCGCCTCACCGCGGCCCTGGGCCGGGAAGTGGGAGACGTGCTCCTGGGGCCGGAAACCGTTTCCCTGGAGGAACTGGTGGGCCGGTTGCTCCTGAAGCAGGGCCTGACCCTGGCGGTGGCCGAATCCTGCACCGGCGGCCTCATCTGCCACCGCCTCACCAATATCCCCGGGTCTTCGGATTACTTCCAGGGCGGGGTGGTGACCTACGGCAACCAGGCCAAGCTGGATCTCCTCCGGGTTCCCGCCGAGACCCTGGAGCGGGACGGCGCGGTGAGCGAGGCCACGGTCAAGGCCATGGCCTTGGGGGTCAGGGAAATCTTCCATACTCCCCTGGGGCTGGCGGTCTCGGGTATCGCCGGACCCAGCGGCGGCAGCCCGGAGAAGCCGGTGGGCACTGTTTATATCGGCCTGGCCACGCCTACCGGGGTGGAGGCCAGGTTGCACCGCTTCCACGGCTCCCGGGAGGAGATCAAGGCCCTGTCGGCCCAAACCGCGTTGGACTGGTTAAGACGGGAGTTGAAATAGAAGATTTAACCTCACGCAAAGTCGCCAAGACGCAAAGAGAAACGCTAAAATTTATATATTTCTTTAAAATAAATACTTGCGTCTTTGCGTCTTTGCGTCTTTGCGTGAGATAAATCAGTGTCTTACTGAAAGCTGCCAATGATCCGCTGTTTTCTGGCCATTGATCTGCCGGATGCCCTCCGCCCCCAACTGGCCCTGGTCCAGGGGGAGCTGAAAAAGAGCCGCGGGGACGTGCGTTGGGTGGCCGTGGGCAACATCCACCTGACCCTGAAATTTTTCGGCAACGTGCCGGATACGGAAATTGACCCCCTAACCCAGGCGGCCCGGGAAGTGGCGGCGCAGCAAGAGCCTTTTAAGCTCCAGGTTACCGCGGCCGGGGCCTTTCCCAATATGAAAAGCCCCCGGGTCATCTGGCTGGGGCTGGGCGGAGACGTCATCCCTCTGGCCCAGATGTACCATAAACTGGAAAAGGCCTTCGCGGCCTTGGGCCACCTGCCGGAAGGCCGGGCCTTCAACCCCCATCTCACCCTGGGCCGGGTCAAATCGCCGGCCAACCGGCACCGGCTGGCGATGGCCCTGGAAAAGCTGCCGCCTCTGAACTGGCCGCCTTTCCAGGTGAACGAGATTATTTTGTTCAAGAGTACCCTGACCCCCAAAGGGTCGATTTATACGCCGTTGCAGGCGATTCCCCTGGGGAAGTGAGCCGTAAGCAGTAAGCAGAGAGCAGTTAGGGATCAGGGGTCAGGAAATGGTAGCCGCAGGCTTCAGCCTGCGCCGGCACAGGCCGGAAAGCTTGTGCCACCAAGAAATAGCCTTGAACTTTGAACCTTGAACTTTGAACTATTCAGCCAGGAAGACTTGACCAAAATCGGATAATGTAATACATTGTACGACATGAAGACCAGCACCTTGACCATCAGGCTTGACGAGGAGTTGGATAAACTCCTGACCAAGGCGGCGAAACAATCGGGGAAGAACCGGAGTGAGATTGCCCGGGAGGCGCTGCGCCGCCAACTCCGGGTCAACCAGTTTGAAGCCCTCCGCCGGAGGATCATGCCTTTTGCGGAGGCTAGGGGGTATCTCACCGATGAGGACGTGTTCCGGGATGTTTCATGAGAGTCCTCCTGGATACCAATGTCATCGTCAGCGCGGTTACGACCCGGGGGCTGTGCGCCGACGTCTTCCGTGCCGTTCTGGCGGCCCATGAACTCGTCACCTGTCCCCAGGTTCTTCAAGAGGTCCGGCGAATCTTGAGTATAAAGTTCGATGTCCCGGAACAGTTGATCGCGGAATACCTGGAACTTATCAGTCAAGAAGCCATTGTGGCCGAGCCCGAAGACCCGCCGGACCTCCCCATCCAGGACCAGGATGACGCGGCCATCGTCGCCGCGGCCATCATCGCCCGGGCAGAGGTCCTGGTTACCGGCGATCACGAACTTCAAGGCATCAAGAGTATTGGGAAGGTGAGGATTATTTCTCCGAGAGCCTTTTGGGAAGAATTGACGGGCCAGGAATAGGAGGGGCTAGGGGTCAGGGATCAGGTGCCAGGCAATGATAGCCGCAGGCTTCGCCGTCTGAGCTTCACAAGGGCGGGAAGACTTTGAATCAATAATTCATAGAGTGGCTTAAGGCCTCCCTGGTAGGGCTGCCCATGATAACTATTTTCTCAAGCTTACTGGGTTTTATCTTTGCATTGTGCTTATTTTATATAACACAAAATGAAAAGGAGAAATTGGAAAAGCGTTCATTGGCAAATTTACTGAAAAGGGAATTAGAATACAATGTAAGTTTGATAGATGAATGGAAATAAAATATAAACCAGGATCTGTATTTTACGAAGTGGGCAAAACCAATATATGTTTTCACAGCAAGATATGATCTATTTCAAAATAATTTCATAGATAAAGCATTTGAAGCTGGAATTATTTATGAATTATTTGATGATAATCAAGTGAATTTTTTATCACAGGTATTAGGTTTCTATTCCATAGAAAGGAAGAGAAGTATAAATAATAGAATTAACAGATATAAAGATGATGATGTTGTTGATTTTGATGATGAAGGAGTACCGACAACTAGCCACGACTATATTCAAATGACTTTAGAGGACGAATTAAGTATGAATAATAATATGCAGAGTAAATTAAAAGAACTTATACCCTTAATCAAATATAAAGAAAATACATTAAGCAATGTTTTTATAAAGCTAATCGGTTTTGTACAAACATACCTCAAGCGTTATGGTTTATAAAATATTTTTGGGTTATATGATAGAAAAAGATTGAGAAATTGACCATACCGGCCCGACCCGAAGCTGGAGCTTCGGGCCAAGGGCGTTCCCAAGCTGGAGCTTGGGAACGAGAGGTAGGGCGGGCGTCGCGCCCGCTCGCACAGGCTGGAAAGCCTGTGCCACCATGACAAATAACTTTGAACCTTGAACTTTGAACCTTGAACTTTTCGGAGTAGTGATTCGCTTTTGCTGAAAGCTGACCGCTGAAAGCTGACAGCCAAACAATAAATTAAAATTCAAACGAAGAGGAATAAATCATGGCAGAGCAAGGAGCACCGGAGAAGGCCAAGGCCCTGGATCAAGCCCTGGGTCAGATTGAGAAGGCTTACGGCAAGGGCGCCATCATGCGCCTGGGCGCCGAGGAAAAGATCGACGTGCCGGTAATCCCCACCGGCTGCATCTCTTTGGACCTGGCCTTAGGCGTCGGCGGCATCCCCAGAGGAAGGGTCATCGAGATCTTCGGGCCCGAGTCTTCCGGGAAGACCACTTTGGCTCTGCATGCCATTGCCGGGGCCCAGAGGCTGGGGGGGGTCGCGGCTTTCGTGGACGCGGAACACGCCCTAGACGTGACCTATGCCCGGAAATTGGGGGTGAAAACCGAAGACTTGCTCATCTCCCAGCCGGACTCCGGGGAACAGGCCCTGGAAATCGCCGAAATCCTGGTGCGCTCGAACGCCGTGGACATGTTGGTGGTGGATTCGGTGGCTGCCTTGGTGCCCCGCTCGGAAATTGAAGGGGATATGGGGGACGCGCAGATGGGTTCCCAGGCCCGCCTCATGTCCCAGGCCCTGCGGAAGCTCACCGCCACCATCAGCAAAACCAAGACCGCCATGATCTTCATCAACCAGATCCGCCACAAGATCGGGGTGATGTTCGGCAACCCCGAGACCACCACCGGCTGCAACGCCCTGAAGTTTTATGCTTCTATGCGCATGGATATCCGCCGCATCAGCGCCATTAAGGAAAATAACGAGGTGATGGGTTACCACACCCGGGTGC
>JAQTXE010000296.1 GCA_028688935.1 Syntrophales bacterium | reverse complement strand
AAATATATATTTTCTTTCCCTTCTGTCCAGCCGCCCACCTCAATTATCGCTTTTTCCCTGGGTTGGGTGAATTTGACGGCGTTGCCCAGGAGATTGACCAGGACTTGATTGATCAGGCTGCGGTCCCCAAAGGCCGGGGGCAGGGGATTCAAGATCAGCTCTATCTGCCGCTCCCCCATTTGCGCCCGCAGTTCCCCGAATACCGAGGTGACCAGGCCTCCCAGGTCGATTTCCTGGGCCCTGATCTCCTGGCGGCCCAGGCGGGAAAGGGCCAGAAGATCGTCAATCAATTCCGCCATAATCTGGGTGTTGCTGCGGATCACCTCCAGGAGCCGCAGGCCCTCCTGATCCAATTTACCTAGGTAGTCTTCCCGGAGTATGCGGGCAAAGCCCTCGATGGCCCTGAGCGGCGTGCGCAGGTCGTGGGACACGGAATAGGAGAAGGCCTCCAATTCCTTGTTGGCGGCCTCCAGTTGCAAGGTGCGTTCACTCACCTCCCGGATGCGTTCGCTGAGCTCCAGGTTCAACTTCCGGACCTTCTCCTCCGTCTCCTTGCGCCGGGTGATGTCCTGGAACAGGCCCACCGCACCGCTGCTGAGACCTTGCAGGTCTTTGATGGGCGCGGTGTTTACCAGCAAGTCCCGGTGCCGGCCATCCGGCCAGGACAGGACCATCTCTACGTTCCGGTGAGTCTCACCTTCTCTGGCGGAGCGGAACAATGGCTGATCCCCGGGGACACAGGCCGTGCCGTTTTCCCGGCAGAATTGGAAGAGGGCGCACTCAGGAGAATCCTCGGCGCAGCCCTCGGGGTGGGAATAGAGCCGGTCCGCGGCCGGGTTGGTCATCAGTACTCGCCCCTGCTCATCGGCCACCACAATGGCCTCCGGCGCGCTGGTGATGATGGCCTGGAGCCGGGCCCGCTCCATCTCCAGTTCCCGGATCAGCTTTTCCCGCTCCTCTTCCGCCCGCTGATTGGACAGAGCCATGGCTGCCAGCTCTCCGAAACCGGTAGACAGGCGGACATCGTTTTCATCGAATCCCCCGGGTTTATTTCCCAGACCCAGCAGGCCCACAGCCCGGCTTTTCATGACCAGGGGGGAAAACAGGACATTATCCAAGACTGTGTGCCCCGGGGGGAGGAAACGGGCATGGCCGCTGGAGGGATAATCGTTGTCATACACCGTTTGACAGGTCTGACAGGCTTCCGCCCGCAGTCCTCTGAGCGGCATGGGCAGCGAGGGATCCACCTGACAGTCCCGCCCGCCCGTATCCAAAAAGAGGACTTCGTTCGCCTGGCCATCGGGGCTAAGCAAGGCGATATAGCCGGCGGTAGCGCCGATTAATTCCTTACAGGAATCGTAGATAGAGCGGGTGATCTCCGGGAAATCCCCGGATTTCAACACCGCCCGGGTGGCCGTAAGCAAAGCGGCGATTTCCGCCTGGCGCTGCCGGGCATCAATCAGGGCCTGACGCAACCCTTCTTCCGCCCGTACCCGGTTGATGGCCGTCCCCAGGGTCATGGCGATTCTTTCCAGGCGCTCCACCAGGCTCAAGGGCACCAGGTTCTCCCGGTGGTCGGCCAGATGGATAAGTCCCAGAATCTCCCCTCCAAAGATGATGGGCACCAGGGCCACGGACTCATAACCGAATTGGTGGCAGACGTTGCGGGTCTCGCCCAGCAGGCCCGGAGGGCTGGTGGCTAACAGGTGGGAAAAATTGTTGATATAACAGGAGGAGCCCCGGGTATAGACCGGTAAATCAGGGTCAGTATCTCCCTTGACCACGTTGATGCACAAGCACCGGTCGTACTTGGTGCACAGCCGGCTCTCCGAAGCAATGAACTCCTCACTGAAGCCGGTATGGGCCTCGTAGGGAATGTTTCCCTCCTCATCCAGGATGCGGATAGCCGCCGCCTCACACCCGGTGTATTCCTGCACCGCGGCCGTATAATCCTGGAGCAGGCGGTCCATCCGCGAGTGACGGTTGGAGATTTCCAGAAAATTCTTGGAGGCGGAGAGACTCTCTTCCGCACCTTTGCGGGAGGAGATGTCTATACCCACGCCAACGAGGCATTTTTTTTGGTCAAGCGTGATCATCAACCCCGTAAAGAAATAAGGGGTTTTCCGGCCATCCTTGGAAACGAACTCTGCTTCCGCGGTCGCCTCTCCCTTGGCGAAGACCTCCTGAACTCTCTGTTTGATTAGATGCTTATCTTCGCCAAGGAAGAAATCTTCCGGGGACATTCCTGCGAGTTCTTCTGAGGCGTATCCGGAAACACACTCATAATTCTTATTCCATTTTAGGAATCTTCCTTCCGAATCAAACAGATAGAAAACCCCTGGTAAGCTTTCTATCACATTTTCGGAGAACCTCTTTTCCCGGCGCAAGGCCTCCTCGCCCAGTTTCCGCTCGGAGATGTCCTGGGTCGTGCCAAATCCGCCTAAAAGCCGGCCCTGGGAGTCGAACTCCAGTTCGGCCCTTTCCCGAACCCACTTCACCTCATCGCCCACGACGATGCGGTGCTCAATGTCGTAAGGTTCGCCGCGCAGGGCCGCAGTCCACTCCCGATCCACGTAAGCCCGGTCTTCCGGGTGGACGGTGGCCAGGAAGGTCTCATAGGTCATGGGGGTTCCCCGGGGAATCCCGAAGATCCGGTGATTTTCGTCGGACCAGGTCAAGGCGTTGCGTTGCACGTCCAGCCGCCAGCTGCCCGTATGGGCCACAGCCTGGGCCCGGTTCAGATCCTCCCGGCTCTCCCGCAGGGCCTCCTCGTGCAATTTACGGTCCATGGCAATGGACACCAGATCGGCGACAGCGCTCATCAGTTCCAGTTCTTCCGGGGCAAAACGACTGCGCTTCCGGCTGCCGAAGCCCAGGGTGCCCAGCACCCGGTCCTGCACCTTTAATGGATGGCAGGCGTAAGCCTGGAGGCCGTAAGATTTAACCACTCCCGTCCTGGGATCGGAGGACTCCTGAATGTTTTCGGCCACGATGCGGCAGCCGTCCCGGGCGGAGCAGCCGCAGAGGCCCGCCCCGGAATCGATCCACTCGATCTTGCAGGCCTCCTCCGGGGAGATGCCGGCGCAGGTATGAAGATGAAGACGCTCCGCCTGTTCATCCAGGAGGAAGTTGAAGCAGACGTCACAGCCGATAAAGTCCATAACCTTGCGGCATAGTCCATCCACCACTTCCTGGGGCGAAGCACTGGCTAAAAGCTGGCCGGCCGTATCCGCCAGCAGATCGAGGCGTTGATGGCTAAAGCGCAACTCTTCTTCGGCCCGTTTGCTCTCGGTGATGTCCCTGACCGTCGTCACCGCCAGCAGGGGCTGGCCCAAGTGGTCACAGGCCAACCTGCCGCCATAGCTGAAGACGCGCTGCCAGCCGGTGCCTAAACGGCGCACCTGCACCTCCAAGGTGTGCAAGGTTTCGCCGCGCAGGATGCGGGCCAGGGGCCACCCTGCCAGCGGCAGGATATCCTCCTCGGGGGTGGAAAGTTCGAAGATGTCGGCAAACTCCGGTAGGAAGCGCTGGCATTCGGCCAGGCTGGCGAACCCGTGCATGGCCACTGCGGCCGGGTTCCAATGGAGCAGATGCCCCTCGAGGTCCGCGACCACCAGACCTTCGGTGAGACTGTCGAAAATCGTCTGGAGCTGGGCCTCTCTCTCCTGGAGGGCAGTATGCGCTTCATGCAGATTTTGGTTGGTTATCTGGAGTTCCTCGGCTTGAACCTGGAGTTCCTCGGTCTGGACCTGAAGTTCCTCCACCGTGGCTTGCAGTTCCTCCTCGCTCACCTGCAATTTTTCCAGGAGGTTCTGGCGCTCCATTTCGGCCCGCTTGCGCTCCGTAATGTCCGTGGTATATATCCGGATAACCTTGAACTCTGGGGCCCAAGAAATGGTCTCGCTAAAATATGCGCCATTTATCGGTACTTCCCGGTGAAAGACTCTCTCCCCCGTTTCCCGGGCAATTTTTAGAATCTGATTCAGGTCGGGAGGTAAAAAGGCCCTTACCTGCCCCTCATCCATTTTCAGCTTATTGAGGGTTTCCTGGGTGGCCGTGTTAAAATAAGTGACATTCCCGGCAATATCCACTTCCAATACGGGATGGGGATTCAACCGGGGGAAGGAGGCCATATGCTCCAGCCTCCGTTCCATCTCCTTGCGCGCGGTGATATCCCGCATCATCACCAGGACCGCGGGCTGCCCCTGGTAGGTAATCCCCACCCCTGCGGCCTCCACGTCCACCACCCGGCCGTCCAAGCGCACAATCTTTATTTCCTGGAGATCGGTTTGCGCGCCAGGGGAGTTGATGGCGCAGATACGTTCGCTGACTAGCTCCCGGTAATCGGGATGAACCACGTCCGAGACCGCGAGGGCCACCACTTCTGCGGGGTTGGCCGCGCCTAGGAGCTGCGCGCCTGCGGGATTGATGAAAAGATACCTGCCCTGGCTCTGGACGGCAATGGCGTCCGGAGAGAGGTCCACCAGAGAGCGGTAGCGCCCTTCGCTTTCCCGGAGCTTTTTCTCCGACCAGAGGCGCTCGGAGATCTCCATTTGCAAGGCGGCATTGGAGGTGGCCAGTGCCTGGGTCCGGTCCTGGACCCGGGCTTCCATTTCTTCATAGGACCGGCGCAACGCCGCGGCCATGCGGCGGCGCTCCTCTTT
>JAQTXE010000295.1 GCA_028688935.1 Syntrophales bacterium | reverse complement strand
CAGAACCTTGGGGCCCAATTCCTTCACCTTGGAGATCAGCCGGGCGATATCCTCCCGGGACCAGGGCCAGCGTCCCACCTTCTGCAGACTATCGTCGTCGATGCCCACGATGGCGATTTCCGGACAGGGAGCCAGCGGGCCGCGCACCCGGAACTTAAGATCGTAGAATTTTAGCTCCAGGAAATCGGTATACGCCGGTCGCCAGAGGACCAGGGCGGAAACCACTAAGGTCACTACGGCCACCCAGCGGCCGGCGAAGGTCTGGAAGAAAGCGAGCAAGCGGCGGACCATAATATGCCCATAATACCAAAGAAGAGGCCCCGGCAGTGATAGATTTTTTTCATAACCGGGAAGAAGTCTTACAATTATCGGCAATAAACCCTAATTATTCATTATTTTATTATGCTTGCCGCTCCCTCGGCGGCGGGGGCTACCCCCGCCAAACTTTTTTCTGGAGAAATCGTCTCGCGATAATTGCCGGAAGATGTTGAAAGAGTTACTATTAGCTCAAGTTACACCTTGAGGTGATAGATGGGCGAAGAGAGAGCGCGGCAAGATAGATTCCACCAGGAGTTGGAGGCCTTGAAGGGGCGGCTGCTGGAACTGGCGGAATTGGCGAAAACCGCCCTGGACCGCAGTATCACCGCGTTTTGGGAGCGGAACCCGGACCTGGCCCGCCAGGTGATCACAGGTGATAAGGCCATCAATGACCTGGAAGTGGCCATTGATGGAGAATGCATCCGGCTGGTGGCCCTCTATCAACCGGTGGCCGTAGACCTGCGGATCATCATGGCCGTGGACCATATCATCGCCGAAATCGAGCGCATCGGCGACAGCGCGGTAAATGTGGCGGAAGAGGCCCTGAATCTGTTCAGGTTCTCCAGCCAGGTCCTGCACCCTGATCTCCTCTCCATGGCCCGTAAGGTCCAGGATATGCTGATCCGGAGCCTGGAGGCCTTCATCAACCGGGACGTCCTCCTGGCCCGGCAGGTTTGCCGGGATGACGACGAGATAGACAGCCTGGACCATAGCATTATTCAAGATTTATTGGAAAACATGGCGTCCCACGAGGAGATCGTGCCCGGGGATCAGAGCCAGATCACCATCGTCCGCAACCTGGAGCGGGTGGGAGACCATACCACCAATATCGCCGAACAGGTGATCTACATGGTGGAAGGAGAGAACGTCCGCCATCGTTGCCAGGGGTAGAAGAAGGAGGCCCGCAACCCCGCCTTTGCAGGTTCCCAGTCTAGAGCAAAAGTTCCTTATATCTCTTGACAAATCCATCAGGCATTATTATTTTAGATAGGATAAATATGGCTTTATGAGCAGAATCATGGAATCTCTGGCAGAACGGGACACCCGGGTCTTGAAGACCGTGGTGGTTCAATATATTGCCACCGGGGAACCGGTGGGTTCCCGCACGGTGGCCAAACTCTGCGGTCTCAGTCTCAGTCCGGCCAGCATCCGCAACCTGATGCTGGATCTGGAAGAGCGGGGTTTTCTCCGCCAGCCCCATACTTCGGCGGGACGCCTGCCCACGGCCCTGGGATTCCGGTACTACGTGGATTACATTTTACCGGTGCAGGAATTGGCGCCCAAGGTGCAGAAGCAGATTAAAAACGCCCTGGCCTTGCCGGAAGTTGAACCCCAAGAGTTATTCCGCCAGGCTTCCCGGGTGCTCTCGGCCGTGAGCGGCCATCCGGCCCTGGTGTTGGCTCCCCGTCCCCAGGGGATGCGCCTCAAGCACATCCAATTCATCAGTATGGGAGGCGATGGGGTTCTCACCGTCCTGGTGGCCCAGGACCATCAGGTGCAGACCCGGTTTGTGCGCAGCACCATGCGCTACACTCAGGAGCAGTTGGACCGCTTCAGCCAATATCTGAATGAACTCTGCCAGAACCTCACTTTGGGGGAGACCCGGCGCCAGATTCTGGCCCGGATGGAAGAAGATAAAAATCTGTTCGACAAGATCGTCTCCCAGGCCCTGAGCCTAAGCCGCCAGGCCCTCCAGAACGAAGAGGAAGAGGAGCTATATATCGAGGGGACCAGTCAGATCCTGGATTATCCCGAATTTACCGAAGACGTGGAAAAGATCCGGGCCTTGTTTAAGGCCTTTGAAGAAAAACACCACCTGATCACTCTGCTGGATCAAACCCTGGCTTCCCAGGGGGTGCAAATCATCATCAGCCCGGATGAGCAATTCCCGGAGATGCAGCTGAGCGTGGTAGCTTCATCCTATTCAGGCGACCATACCCCGGTGGGCAGCCTGGGCGTCATCGGCCCCATGCGCATGGATTATGGCCGGGTGATTCCCATTGTGCGCTATACCGCCTCCATGGTCACCAATCTGCTCAAGAAGTGGCATAGTTGAGGCTACGCCCGGCGGGGTTCGCCACCCGGTGGCTGACCTGTGCCCGGCAGCAGGCGGGTTAAGAGGTAAAAAGGAGAAAGATACGTATGACCTTATCAAAAGATAAGGGAGACAAAATAAAGGTAACCGTTGCCAGCGGCAAGACCCAAGAACCTGAGCCGGTCCCGGCTGAGGAGTCCGTTGAAGCCAAGGAACAGCAGGCGGAACAGCCTACGGAGGCGCAGGACTATTACGAACGTCTGCTGCGCTGCATGGCGGAGATGGACAATCTGAAGAAGCGCCAGGAGAAGGAAAAGAGCGAACTCCTGCAGTTCGCCAACGAGAACCTGATCAAAGAGCTTCTGCCCATAGTGGACAACCTGGAGCGGGCCCTGGAACACGGCCGCCAGTTGGATGCCCCGGCACCCCTGATGGAGGGGTTGGACCTGGTGCATCAAAGTTTTATCAAGGCCCTGACCCGTTTCGGCGTCACCCCCATTGAATGCGTGGGCGCGGTCTTTGACCCGGCCTTTCACAACGCGGTGATGCAGGAAGAGAGCACGGAAGTGCCGGATTGCACCATCATGAAAGAACTACAGAAGGGCTACCTCCTCCAGCACCGGCTGCTTAGGCCGGCCATGGTGGTGGTGGCCAAAAATGATCAAAAAACTACATGTCCCATTGATGTTAAAGTTTAGGAGGAAGGATAAATGTCCAAACCCATAGGCATTGATTTAGGAACCACAAACTCCTGCGTCGCCATCATGGAGGCGGGGGAGCCCAAGGTCATCCCCAATGTGGAAGGCAGCCGCACCACGCCTTCGGTGGTGGCCTTTGCCGAGAGCGGCGAGCGTCTGGTGGGCCAGATCGCCAAACGCCAGGCCATTACCAACCCTTTGAATACCATCTTCTCCGTCAAGCGCCTCATCGGCAGAAAATTTGACGATCCGGAAGTGCAGCGGGACCTCAAGATTCTGCCCTATAAGATCGTCAAGGCCGAAAACGGGGACGCCCATATAGATATCCGGGGCCGTACCTACAGCCCGGCCGAGATCTCCGCCATGATCCTCACCAAGATGAAGCAGACCGCGGAGGAGTATCTGGGAGAGAAAGTCACCGAGGCGGTGGTCACGGTACCCGCTTACTTCAACGATGCCCAGCGCCAGGCCACCAAGGACGCCGGGCGCATTGCCGGGCTCAACGTGCTGCGCATCATCAATGAGCCCACGGCCGCGTCCATGGCTTACGGCCTGGATAAGAAGAAGGACGAGCGCATCGCCGTCTTCGATCTGGGAGGCGGGACCTTCGATATCTCCATCCTGGAACTGGGTGAAGGCGTCTTCGAGGTGAAATCCACCAACGGCGACACCCACCTGGGGGGCGACGACTTCGACCAGCGGGTGATCGACTTTTTGGCGGATGAGTTCCGGAAGGAACAGGGAATCGATCTCAGGAGCGATAAAATGGCCCTGCAGCGCCTCAAGGAGGGCGCGGAGAAGGCCAAGATGGAACTCTCCACCTCCATGGAGACCGAGATCAACCTGCCCTTCATCACCGCCGATGCCAGCGGTCCCAAACATCTGCTCATCAAGCTTACCCGGGCCAAGCTGGAGGGCCTGGTGGAGGACCTCATCAACCGGGTGGAAACCCCGTGCGTCCAGGCCTTGAAGGACGCCAACGTCAGCGCCGGAGAGATTGACGAAATCATCCTGGTGGGGGGCATGACCCGCATGCCCAAGGTCCAGGAGAAGGTCAAGGCCATCTTCGGCAAAGAGCCCCACAAAGGGGTTAACCCGGATGAAGTAGTGGCCGTGGGCGCCGGCATCCAGGCCGGGGTGCTCAAAGGGGAAGTAAAAGACGTCCTGCTGTTGGACGTTACCCCCCTATCTTTGGGGATCGAGACCCTGGGTGGGGTTTTCACCCGGATTATCGACCGCAATACCACCATTCCCACCCGGAAAAGCCAGGTCTTCTCCACCGCCGCGGACAACCAGACCGCGGTGACCATCCACGTTCTCCAGGGTGAGCGGGACATGGCCGGAGACAACAAGACCCTGGGCCGTTTCGAGCTCTTCGGCATCCCTCCGGCGCCCCGGGGCATGCCTCAAGTCGAGGTCACCTTCGACATCGACGCCAACGGCATCGTCCACGTCTCCGCCAAGGACCTGGGCACCGGCCGGGAGCAGTCCATCCGCATCACCGCGCCCAGCGGCCTCTCCGAAGACGAGATCAAGAACCTGATCAAAGAAGCGGAGATGCACGCCGAGGACGACCACCGCAAGAAGGAGTTGGTGGAGGTGCGGAACCAGGCCG
>JAQTXE010000294.1 GCA_028688935.1 Syntrophales bacterium | reverse complement strand
TAACCGGGGGGCGGTCCCAGTCCATTGAGCTTTCCCGATCAAAAGGGATGCCTTTCTTGACCAAAAATTCTTCCAGTTCGGCGAATTCGCCATACCGGGCCTCACCATCCGAGAAAACCAGCAGCCCCTCCTGGATGTCGATTTCCATGCTGGCATAAAGGCGCTTTGTTTCGATCTCGAAATTAGGCCCGAACACTTGGGGCTTAAACTCAATGTCATATTCCCTTTCCAGCAACGCCCTGATTTCCTGATCAAAGCAGCTTACCGGGAACATGATGGTTGCCGAAGACGTTGGTGCGCTCATGTCTCTTCCTCCCGCAGTTGCACGAATTTCAGGTAGCCCTTCCGGAGCCCCCACCTAATCAGTTCCTCAGTGGGAATCTCGCCGCGGATGCTCTCGCCGGTCCTCTCTTCCCGGCCATGCACCTCTCTATAAACTCCACAACCCAAGGTAATGGGGCCGTTGCCGTAGCCGTCCCGGGTATGGAGGTTTGAGAGGTGCACTCGCCTTCCTCGAATCTGCATGATGTCCATGGGGCTACCCCTTAACTCAGGTCGATCATGCGCCGGTAATTCCCGGAAACCATGCTCACGTCCTCGGTCTTGGCAGCCACCGCGGCCACCTGTTCGGCCAGGTTCGCCAACTGCCCCTTGAGGGCGTCGTTGTCCTTCAGAACCCTGATGTCCACCCCATCCAGGCCGGCCTTCAGTTCGGCCAGGGCTTGCTCAAGGGGCTTGTAGCCGAAGATGTTCATCTCCCGGGCCCAGCCGTGGAGGTTGCGCACCTTCTCCAAAGAATCATTCCGGATCACCTTGCCTTCTTTCAGAGACACGGACAGGCCGGTGACCACTTCCCTGATGCGTTTCTGATAGTCCAGGAAGGCCATCTCGACGACTTCCTTGCACTTGGCCTCCAGTTCCGCATTGGCCCGTTCATAAGCCGCCATAATCTCCGGTGCCGTGGTCTTGGTGGGAGGCTCGGCCGCCTTGATTTCGGTGATGATGTAGAACATGTCGAATTTGGCCCGCAGCGCCGCCTTGTTGGGATAATGGGACTCCATGAGCTTCCAGGAACCGGGCCACCGGCTCTCGCAATAGGCCTTCCACTCTTCCCGGATGGTGTCGTATTTTTCACAGAACTCGTCGGCCAGGGCCTTATATTCCGCGATCCGCTGATCCAGCTTTTCCACCGTCCGGGCCAGCCGGTTCTTGGGAGAGCACCGGACCCACTCCAAGACAAAATCAAAGGTGTTGAGGTTCAGGTCCCGCCGAGCCTCGCCGATCTTGCGGTTGAAGGCCTGACGCCACTCGGCCGGGTATAACTTCTTATTACCCAGGTGGAAGAATTCCGGGACCTGCTCCATCCCCAGGTCCTCTTTGGTGAGGTTCACGATTCCAGGCCAGCTCTTGGTGCAAAGCTGGATCGCCACCAGCCCGTCGAAGCCGTTGCCTTTACTCTTTGGGGTCATTGCATTTCCTCCAGAAAAAATTAAAGGCCGGACCAAGCCGACCTTTTATTACCGGGACCATCACGTCCCTCATCCCAAACCGGGGAATCCTCGCCCCGGGCTGGGTGAAAGAGTGAGGGTTTTACTTATAGGAGAATTACCCACACCAGGGATTAGCGTTAAGTTCTTCGAAGCCCGGGGCCGGCGGGCCCAGGGTGGAGAGAATCTCGGCAGTCTCTTCCGTCCACCAGGGGGTGGAGGCGGCGCCGTCTTCCGAGAATTCAAATTCAAGCTCGCTGGCTGGCATTGCTGCGCACCCCCTGGAAGTATTCCGGCTTGTTTTTCCGGTTGGAAACCACACCCAGGGCCTTCTCGAAGTGGCCCATGGCCTCGTCGCAACTCTTGCCCTGGAAGCCCTTTCCTTCCAGCTTGACCTCGCCGGTCACGTCGAAGTCGATTACGATTTCTTGCATTGCTTACCTCCTGCAGATCAGCCGGATGCGGCCGTCGTCCTGTTTCTGTTCGGTGACCCGGTAGCCCCGCTTCCTGGCTTCCCCTTTGGCTTTTTCCACACCGTAAGCCTGCTTGAGCCTCCCCATCCAGGCGTCGTCATATTTGTTGTACCGCTTGTCATAATCAGATACCCAGACCCGGTACTTGCCGTCAGGCTGTCTCTCGAACCCCAGGTCGTTGGCCGCCCGGCCCACATGCTGTTGCCGAATGATAATATGAGCCTTTTGTGCCCGCACGTCTCCCTGGTAGCCGTAAAGAGGCTGGGGTTCCCGGTGCACCTCCACTTTGCCCTTGAATCCTAAACGAGCAAGGGCGGCCACCAGGCAGCCCTCATCGATTAATTCGATTTGCACTTCTGAGTAGTGCGACATCGCTGCCTCCTATCCTTCCGGATTCATAACCTGGATTCCGGCCAGGGGTTTGATCTCCACTCCGATCCCCACATCCAACAGTTGCCGGATACAAGCTTCCAGATCGCCGCCATGAAGAGCCTTGGCCCGGCCATAAAGAATGGTCCAGAGCCACTTAGGAAGCCTTATGGGAATGGGGACCTCCACAATCTCCCTGGTCTCGTTGTTGATCTCCACCATCATCATAACTGCACCCTCCTGGGCCCCCGGGCCTCTTCCGGAACCGCCCGGCTGGCCGGAATGGTCCGAAACCTCGCCCATTCCCGGAGGGCGTCCATCTGGGCTTTCTGGGACTTGGAAATGGGGATCACGAAACCGGCTGCGGCTTCCAGGTCGCTGCCGTTGTAAGCAGTCTCGATGGCCACCTGCCGGATCTCCGCGCCGCTGTAGCCCTCCAGGTCCGGGATTTTGACCCGGCCGTCGCTTTCGCCCATCAGGGTTCCCAGGGTTTTACCCAGGAACTGCTTGAGGTAGATGTCCAGGATGTCCAGTTGCTCCTTTACTCCCGGATTATCCACGAACCAGATGCTGTCCCACCGGCCCATGCGGGTATACTCCGGGGGGAGTTTCGAGTAGTCGTTGCAGGTCGCTATGACAAAAACCTCAGAGATGTGATCGTTTAACCACGTAAGGAAAGTGCCTCCCACCCTTTGGGTCGTGCCGCCATCGGTGGAGGAGCCGCCCACCCCGGCCAGGCCCTTCTCGATTTCATCGATAAAGAGCACACAGGGCGCCATGGCATCCACCACCTTCAGGGCCTCCCGCATCTTGGCTTCGCTTTCGCCCACCAGGGACCCGAACACTCTGCCCATGTCCAGGGACAAGACCGGCCAGCCCACCTCGTTTCCCAAAGCCTTGGCGAAATGGCTCTTGCCGGTCCCGGGCACACCCAGGAGCAAGATGCCTCTGAAAGGCAACCCCGGCCTCCGGTTCTGAAACCGGTTCAAGGTCCATTCCTTCAAGTTCTCCAGGCCGCCCAGGGTGGCGAAGGTTTCGGTGAATTGCGAGAACTGCAAAGCCGCCGATTTTTCCACCATCTGGGCCTTCAAGGCGCAGATGGTGTGGGGGTCGAATTTTTTCTGCCGCACCAAAGCCAGGGCTAGGGCGTTTTCCGCCTCCTCCCAGGTGAGCCCCTGGGCCGCGTCCAGGACCGCCTCTTCGTTTTCCGGCTCAATGCCGGTGCTCTCCACCAGGCCCCCCAGGATGGTCTTCAACTCTTCCCGGGTGGGCAGAGGAAAGTCCAGCACCACCAATTCCCGCTCCAACTCCAGGGGAAGCTTTGCCTCAGCGGAGACAATGACCAGCGTGATCCCCTTGGTTTTATAAACAGGCAGGTTATTTTGGAGGGCCTGAATCACGGGCGGCTCATTCAGCCAAAAGTGATAGTTTCTCAGGAACCAAACCGCCTTCTCTTTGCCCCGGGCCGCCACATTGGGAAGATCAAAAGGATCGGCTTCTTCCCATTCGGCCCCATTGCCCAACTCCCGGAAGCCCCGGACCACGTCCCACTGAAAGGGAACGCGGCCGTTGACCTCTTTTATAGCGGAGCCAATGAACCTCTCTGGCTCGTACGTCCTGACCAGCAAGGCCGGGTATCCAGCTTTTAAATAGTCACTAATCATTCCATGCCTCCTCTATTCCAGGGCCAGCAGTCTTTCCAGCCGCTGGTAGACTTCCTCCGATTCGATCCAAACGGTGAAGCCATTGCCTTCGCCGTCCGAGCCGGTGAGGTACCCGACTCCGGGCCGGCCGTCCCGGACATCGCAGCCGCAGGGACATGGCCAGCGCACCTGCAACAACCGGTCTTTCTCGCCTTTCCAGGTAATCTCTTTCTTCATGTCCTCACTCCTTCGGGCCGGAGTAGATGTATACCCCGGTTTCGGAAATCCATTGCCCCTGGCGCCTCGAGAGACGCTTGCCAAAGTCGCCGTAGGTTTCACGGGTCCAGAGAAGGAAGGCCCCGCCGCACCAGCGGCTGTCCTGCTGGTAGAGGACGCTCAGGTCGTCCTTGAAAGCCTCCCAGGAGCCGGGAAGGTGGAGACCTCGCACCTGGGTGCCCACCAGGTAGAGGGGTTTTTCCACCAGCCGCAGTTCCGGGATTTCGGTATGATCTTGCTTCTCTGCCGCAGCAGTGCTATAAGGTGCCATCGTTTTTATCTCCAGGTTCAAGTCGTTTCGGGCTACCCGGGGTTGCCGCCCCTGGTAGCCCGGTTGTTTCAGGCGGCCGCCATGGCCCCCTGCCAATCGCTGCCGGCATCCCGCCGCCAGGTTTCCTCATAACCGGGGGTCGTGCCGCCGA
>JAQTXE010000040.1 GCA_028688935.1 Syntrophales bacterium | reverse complement strand
TTACAACCTGGGGACCGTCTACGGGGAAAAGAAGCAGTTGGGGCCGGCCCATTATTATTTGGCCCTCCATAGCCTGCGGACGAAAGCTCTGCCCATAGCGCTGTTTCACTTCCGCACGTCATTGAAAAATTTAAGTGCCTCCGACCCCCGGTATCCTGAAGTAAAACGACAGATTGCCCGGCTGGAAAAGATGCGGGTCCGGGTGCATAACTGATCATTTGGGAAAAGGGGGCTTTTCTTCCCGTTCCCCTAAACCCCAACCAGAGCCACCATGCCTATCTATGAGTATCGCTGCCGGGACTGCCGCCGGATAGAAAGCTTCCTGATCCTCAATCTGAACGAGCCCTTCACGCCGGTTTGCCGGAAATGCGGCAGTCAAGCCCTGGAGCGTATCCTCTCCCGGGTGCACGTGCGCCTGTCGGAGGACACCCGCCTGGAGCGTTTGGCTGATCCCTCCCAATGGTCTGGAGTGGATGAGAACGACCCCAAGAGCGTGGCCCGGATGCTCAAAAAGATGGGCCAGGAGATGGGGGAGGATTTTCCCGGGGAAGTGGATCAGATGGTGGAAGAAGCCATGGATAGCAGGGGAGAAGAGAGGAGCGAGTCCGGCACGGACTAGGGGGCTCCTGGCAGATTAAGACCTTTGCGAACGAACTCCGTGTTTTTCTTTAATTTTTTAACCAAAAACCAAAAACTGTATTAATGGTGCACTCCCGCCTGCCGTTTGGACTTTTTTCCGTCTGATTTCTTCGCCTTCTGGGCCAGGCCCACATTTCCCGGGGCATGTTTCACCGGGGCCTCCCGGTAAATCTCGTAAACCATGCCCTTCTTATCCTTCCCTTTTTTCAGGGTGACCTTTTCTCCCTTTTTCTGTAATTCCGCCATCCTGGCCTTGGCGGCTTTTAAGTTGCGGAATTGGGCCACCCGCACCTGGCGGGAAGGTCCTTTCTGGTCGTTGGCGGTCTTGCCCCGCTTCTTCTGAGCTTTGTGGGCGTTTTTCGAGGTTTCCCGGCCTATGGTGTTTTGGAATGTCAGTTTCTTGGCCACTTCCCGCCGGAGTTTCCGCAGTTCGGCTTCCTGGGCTTTATAGTCCCGTTGGGAAAATCCCTTTTTGGTTTTCTTGGCAGGGGGGGAGGCGACCCGGGAAGGCACGGGAGCGATGGAGCCCTTTACCGGCGCAGGAGTCCCGGGCGGCGTTGACGGCGGCGAAGCTGCGGGTTTGGCCCCGGCCACCGGAGGCACAGGCTTGGTTGACGGCGTCCGGGGGGCATCCGGGGGCGGCGACCAGAGAGCGATATTGGCGGGCCCCGGGGGGATTATCCCCCAACTGCTGAGCCAGCGGTATATGTCCCCCCGGCCTGCCAGCACTCCCAGGATGAAGAAAATCATCATCATCCAGGTCAGCCCCAAGGCGCCGCAGAGAACCTGCTTCAGCCCCAGGGTCAACTGCCATTGGGGCTTTTTGGTCTTCTTCCCCCGGCCTGTCGCCACCTCTCCCCCTATGGTTGGTGAGCAGTCAGCAGTAAGCAGTTAGCAGTAAAAAAACTAATTTGCCATCCCCCGGTTTTTTCTGACCACTGACCACTGGCCAATGACCACTCTAAGTCCCTATCCCCGAAATAAAAGGAGCAAGTAGTAAACAGTAACCACTTAAAAAGGGGCTTCTTTTACTGCTTACCGCTCCCTGCTTGCCGCTCACCCCCTCACATCGTCTCCGGGGCCTCCACGCCCAGGATTCCCAGGCCGTGGGCCAACACGGTTTGGATGGCCTGCACCAGGCAGAGCCGGGCCTGGGTTAAGGCGGCGTCCTCGGAGATGAACCTGTGTTTATAATAATAACTATGTAGTTGGGAGGCCAGGTCCGTCAAGAAATAAGTGATACGGTGAGGCTCCAGGTTCCGGGCCGCGGCTTCCATCAGTTCCGGGTAATGGGCCAGCATCTTCAGGAGGGAGGTCTCCTCGGGAAGTTGCAGTAAAGGAAACAAGCCCGGGTCCGGCTCCGGTAGCGGAATCTCCTGGGCCTCGGCCTGGCGGAAAACGGAGGCCAGCCGGGCGTGGGCGTATTGCACGTAATAAACGGGGTTTTCCGGGCTCTGGGTCTTGGCCACCTCCAGGTCGAAGTCCAGGTGGGAGTCGGGCCGCCGGGTAAGAAAGATAAACCGGGCCGCGTCTTTGCCCACTTCGTCAATGACTTCCCGCAAGGTCACGAAGGTCCCCCCCCGGGTGGTCATGGCTACCGGCTCGCCATGGCGCAGTAGGGAGACCAACTGCACCAGGATCACCTGCAGACGGCCCTCCACGCCCAGGGCCTCCACCGCCGCCTGCAGCCGGGGCACGTAGCCGTGATGGTCCGCACCCCAGATATCCACCACCAGGTTATAATCCTGCTGGAATTTGTACAGGTGATAGGCGATATCCGAAGCGAAGTAAGTGGTGACTCCGGTGGAGCGGCGCACTACCCGGTCCTTGTCATCCCCGAAGGCCGTGGATTTGAACCAGAGGGCGCCGTCTTGTTCATAGAGAAAGCCTTTTTCTTTCAGGTGTTGGAAGCTTTTTTCCACTTCCCCCTGGTCGTAGAGGTCGGTCTCACTGAACCAGCGGTCGAAGGAAACCCCGAAATCCTCCAGGTCTTTTTTGATGCCGGCCAGAATGACGTCTCCGGCGTAACGCCCCAGGGTGACAAAGTCCTCTTCCGTGGGAGAAGGGGAGGGCGGGGGATTGCCGGCCGCCAGGTAGTCCCGGGCCAGGTCTTTCATGTAGTCGCCCTGGTAGCCGTCTTCGGGAAAGTCGATCTTCTCCCCCTGGAGTTCCCGGAGCCGGAAATACAGCGATTTCCCCAGGGTGTTGATCTGGTTGCCCACGTCATTGATGTAGTATTCCCGGACCACTTCATAGCCTGCGGCGGTGAGGAGATTGGCCAGGGCGTCCCCCAGGGCCGCGCCCCGGCCGTGGCCGATGTGCAAGGGTCCGGTGGGGTTGGCGCTGACGAACTCCACCTGCACCTTCTGGCCTCGGCCCAGCTCGCTGTTGCCGTATTCCAGACCTAGACTGTAAATCTCGGGGATTACTTGCCGCCAGTAGGCTGCGGCGATGAAGAAGTTGATGAAGCCCGGCCCGGCAATCTCCACCTTCTGGAGCATCCCCTCCGGAGCGGCCAGGTTGTTAGTGATGATTTCCGCAATCTTCCGGGGGGCCATCTTCGCCGGCTTGGCCAGGACCATGGCCAGGTTGGTGGCCAGGTCGCCGTGATCCGCCTGCTTGGGTTCCTCCACCTCAAACGCGGGGAGGGTCTCAAAAGCTATCTCGCCCGAGGCTTGTGCCTGTTGCAGGGCTTGAATAAGGATTTGTCTTAATTGCTCTTTGGGTCGCATGTTAATGATACTGTTGGGGATGTAATGAATATGTTTCTTTCAGGCGGCGCATAAATTCCGCCGAATCATGTTCATAATAGGTCTTACGCACCCGCGGCCAGATGGCGTCCAGGTAGCAATCCTCGCACAATATCCGGGACCGGAATTCCCTTTCTTCACCGGCCTCAATCGTCCTGCGGCATTTATCACAATTTGCCATGTTTATGCTTCCAGCCATCGACCGGCAAGCCAAGTCCGTCTAATAAGCTGATCACTTTTTTTCCGGCGGCGCTTCCCCCACCGGCTTGGCCTTCAAAGTCATGTCCCGGGTAAATTCCTGGCAGTGCTGGCCGGTGAAGGAGAATTTCTTGACGCAATTCTCCCGCCAGGCGCAAACCAGGCAGATGCTGGGCTCTTGGGTATCGGGTTTCCTATCCATATTGACCTCTGGTAACCTGAAAAGGTACGGCTCCTAGGCGGAGCACTTTAAAATCCCCCTAAATCCCCCTTAGAAAAGGGGGACTTAATATCCCCAAACATCTTGATGATAGCGGAATTCCCTGTATTTTTTTCTCCCCCTTTTTTAAAGGGGGGTAGGGGGGATTTTTACTACGCCCATTCCCCACTTCTGCCCTTTTCAGAATTCCTTGTCATCCTCCCACATGGCGCCGGGGATTGGCGTTCCCCAGGGCCAGGTAAATTTCGTAGCTGATGGTCTGGGCCCACCCGGCCAGATCGTCGCCGGTCAGCCGGTCCTCGCCCAATGGGCCCAGCAGCACCACCGGCTCTCCGGCCTGGACCCCCTTAAGGTGGGTAACCTCCACCATGGTCAGGTTCATACAGACCCGGCCCCGGATAGGGGCGCGACGGCCCCGGATGAGCACTTCCCCCCGGTTGGAGAGAAGACGGCTGTAGCCGTTGGCGTAACCCACCGGCAGCACCGCCAGATCGCATTCTTCCCGGGTGGTATAGGTGCGGCCGTAGCTGATGCTGCACCCGGCAGACAATCGCTTCACCTGTAAGACTCGGGTGGTATAAGACATCACCGGCTGCAAAGCCACCGGCACCGGGCGTTCCGCCGCGGGGGGCGAGCCGTAGAGCATGATCCCCGGCCGCACCAGGGCGAAGTGGGCTTCCTTTAGTTCCCAGAGCGCGGCGCTGTTGGCGATGTGGCTTAAGGGCAGCTCCCAGCCCCGGTCCCGGGCGGCCCGGATGACCCCGGTAAATTGCTCCAGTTGCCTTAAGGTATAACTTTTATCTTCCTGGTCCGCCACCGCCAGATGGGAGGTCAGGCCCAGGACCTCCAACTGGGGGCAGGCCCGGAGACCCTCCAGGAAAGGCAAAACCTCCTCCGGAATCAACCCCAGGCGGCCCATGCCGGTGTCCACCTTCAGGTGCACTCCCGCCTTTTTCCCCTGGGAAGAGGCTGCGGCGGCCAGGGCTTGGGCCACGTCCAGCCGGAATAAGGCCACTTCCAAATCGGCCGCTACCGCCGGGGCGGCTTCCTCCGGCAGAATCCCCAGAAGCAGGAGCACTGGTAAATTCAGGCCCGCCTGACGCAGGCTGAGCCCCTCTTCCAGGGACCCCACCCCCAGGTAGTCCGCGCCTTCATCCGCCAGGGCCCGGGCCACGGGCAGGAGCCCATGCCCGTAGGCATCGGCTTTGACCACGCCCATGAATTTCACCCCGGGGTCGCACAACCCCCGCAATTGCCGGTAGTTGTGCTTGAGGGCCGTCAGATCAACGGCCAGGTCCGACATGGAGGAGACGATCATGGGTTAAACCTTAATATTTTTGGGGGAAAGGGGAAAAGGTTAAAAGGGGAAGAGGGTCAGGTTGCTAATCTTAAGCCTAGATTTTCCCCTATTTCCCTAAATTTCCATTTTAACCCCTCTTTATTCTTTGTGCCGGTACTCCTCGGGTATCTGTTCCGCCTGCTGCACTACCTTTTGCTCCAGTAGCAGCTTATGGCCGCTCAGGATGTCCCGGATTCTCGGATCGCTTAAACCCAAGATCTGGGCGGCAAAGATGGCCGCGTTCTTGGCCCCCGCGGCCCCCAGGGCCATGGTGGCCACCGGCACCCCCGCGGGCATCTGCACGGTGGCCAGCAGGCTGTCCAGACCCTTGAGGTCCGAACTGGGCAGGGGCACGCCGATTACCGGCAGGGTGGTCTCCGCGGCCAGGACCCCGGCCAGATGGGCCGCGGCCCCCGCCGCGGCAATAATGACCTTTAAGCCACGGTCCGCGGCTTCACGGGCATAAGCCAAGACCCGCTTGGGGGTTCGGTGCGCGGAAGCCACCGTTACCTCCACGCCGATACTCCATTCCTTGAGCAAGGCCGCGGCCGGCTCCACGCTGGGCCAATCCGAGGCGCTGCCCATGACGATTCCCACCACCACATTCTCGGCCATATTGGGGTCCTTTGCCTGGGGTTAACGGAAGGATGGCATATTTGTTAGCAGTGAGCAGTAAAAAACCAAGTATTATCAAGTCATTTTTTTTCTGCTCACTGCTCACCGCTTACTGCTTACTATCATGAGATCAGTACCAGTTGGCCAGGCGGAGGATGGTGTCCACGTAGGCCTCGGAGTGATTATAGCTATAGACGGCCCGTCGCCAGGTGGAGCGGTTCTGTTGTTTAAAACCGCTGTTATGCAGATAGCAGGCAATGCTGTAGATGGCGTCGGCATGGGTGAAGAGGTCCACCCGGCCGTCGCCGTCGCCGTCGGCGCCGCAGTTTTTCAGGCTGGTGGGGAGAAACTGGCAAAAGCCCATGGCCCCGGCCCAGGAGCCGCTAAAGGAAAAGGGGTCAAGTTTCCGGGCCCGGCAATATTTCAAAAAGACTAGCAGTTCCCGCTGGCCCCAGGCCGCTTTCTTATGGAGCCGTTCCTTAAGGGAAGGTTTCAATCCCACCTCCCGGATCACTTCCGGGGTATCCATCACCGCCAGGGAAGCAAAGACGTTGAACACCGAGTAGCGGCCGGTGGCGTGCCCCAGATCGCTTTCCACGGTGAGGATGGCGACGATCACTTCCGGGGCCACCCCGTAGCGGGCCGCGGCTTGGTCTAATTCGGAGCGGTGCTCCCGCATATAAGCGCGGCCCTTATCCACCACCTGGGGTGTGAGAAATTTGGCGTAAATGTCCCGGGTTTCTTTGCGCAGGCAGGCGATCTTGCGGACCACGTCCGGCAGGAATTGGTTGCGGGGGTCGGCGAAGACCTGGTTGACGTAGTTCTTGGGCAGCCCCTTGCGGATCAGTTGATATTTCAGATTAACATAGGCTACGGGCAGGGGTTCGGCCGGGGCCGGAGAGCAAAGCCACAAGAGGCCCAAAAGGGCATAAATCAATATTCCCCGTAAGCGCGGCTGTAACATTTTCTCCCCCCCCCTTTTCTGGCCCTCAAGCTACCCTGTTTACTTGGTTTTGTCAAGGCGGGGCGGGCATTTCCCCAGAGAAAGAAAGCAGACAGTTTTTCCAGAAAACCTTGATTTTTGGTTGACATTGGTTTATGTTTATGTAAACTGCATTGCATGCCGAAGAGAGAGGTATATTACGTAGGTAAAATATATACAATGGAGCTTGCTATCAGAGCGGACGGCAGTTGCCCGGCAAAAGAATATCTTGACCAACTTTTTAAACGTTCAAAAATCGATTGGGAAAAGATAATCCGCCCCATAAAGCGGCTTGCCGATTTTGGAGAAATCAGCAATCGTCAACAATTTAAGAAAATTGAGGGAACGGATTTCTGGGAGTTTAAATCGTACCAGATCAGAATGCCCTGTTTTTTCTTACCTGATAGTAGGGTGGTGATAACGCACGGATTTTCTAAGAAAGAAGATCGAATCCGCAAGCCTCAATTAGAGCGCATGAAAGCCATACGGGATGAACATTTGTTAAAGGAGAAGATAAGATGAGTCTTCTGGAAAAATATATGGAGGACCCTGAAGTTGCCAGGTTGGTGGTCCAAGGCGAGTTGATCATGGAAGTCACCGAAACTCTTTGTGAGCTTCTTGAGAAAGAAGGAGTTTCCAGGAAAGAACTGGCCGACCGGCTGGGGAAATCCAAGGGCTTTGTCTCACAACTGCTGAACGGCGGCCGTAATCTTACCCTGCGCACTGTGGCCGATATCCTTCACGTTTTGGGATACAAAGTTACCCTCACCCCTCATAAAATTGAGCCTAAAGAAGGCCGCAGCGCGTTATCCTCCCGGAAGGGAGCCCATGCGGCTTAAGAAACTCGATGTTTGCTATTTCTACCCCCGATAAGTTGGTATAATGGCCGCGTTATCAAAGCGGCCTTTTTAATTTTATGCAAAAAGTACCCATCTTCGAAAACCAGCCCCTGGCGCCCCTCACCACCTGGAAGATCGGCGGCCCGGCGCAGTTTTTGGCCGCACCCCGGGACCTGGAGGAGGTCTATGCCCTCATGCGCCTGGCCTTTGCGCGGGACTGGCCGCTCTTCTTCCTGGGGCGGGGCTCCAATGTGCTCATCGCCGATACGGGCCTCCCGGGCCTGACCCTGCATCTGGCGAAAAGCCTGCAAAAAATCGAGCGTCAGGGAGAGACTTTACGCGTCGGCGCGGGGGTGGCCCTGCCTAAGCTGGCCCGGGCCGCCATGAACCTAGGGTTTTCCGGCTTTGAATTCCTGGCGGGCATCCCCGGCACGGTGGGGGGCGCGGTGCGTCTCAATGCCGGCGCGGACGGGCAAAACCTGGCGGGGCTGCTGCGCCGGGTCTGGGTGGCTACCCCGCAGTTGCAGCTTTTGGAGTTTAAAACCGGGGAGCTGGGCCTGGGCTACCGTTCTTCCCTCCTTCTCAGCTTCCCGCACTGGCTGGTGGTGGAAGCGGAGTTCGCCCTTAAAGCGCCAGCCCCGGTCGCAGCCATCGAGGAGAAGATGCGCCGGCTGGTGATGGCCCGGAAGGCCCGTCAACCCGCCAACCCCAGAAGCTGCGGCAGCGTCTTCAAAAATCCCCCGAACGGCCCGGGAGCAGGCGCGCTCATCGACCAGGCGGGCTTCAAGGGACAGCGCCGGGGCGAGGCCCTGGTTTCCCGGAAACACGCCAACTTCATCCTCAACCAGGGACAGGCCACGGCGGCGCAAGTAAAAGCCCTGATCAGCGATATCCAGGAAACTATCTGGTTGATCAGGGGAGTAATGCTGCAACGGGAAGTAGTTTTTCTGCCGGAGGATTTAGAGTGAAGCTATCAGCTATCAGCGGTCAGCTAAAGATAAAAACCACAGAGACACAGAGGGCACAGAGTTTCACAGAGTAATAATTTTTGGCCCTTGGGACAAAGCGCCAAAGGCCAAAAAAACTCTTGGTATCTCTGTGTTCTCTGTGCCTCTGTGATGAAGAATTTTTAAGCTGATAGCTGAAGGCTGAAAGCTGACAGCTTCTAAAGCTCCTTACTCATGGTCGCTATTCTTTGGGCCAGGGCGCCCCGGGCATTCCGGGCCACTTCCGGCACCAGTTCCAGGGTGCTTCTCTTCACGGTTTCCAGGTAGGGGAGGATGCCCAGGTACCTGACCCTGATGGCCAGCATCTTCCGGGAGACCTCTTGGATACGCCTGACTATGGGAGCCACGTCCTGGACGTCGATTACCTGATTGACCACCAGAAAAGGTTGGTAAGTCTCCAAGGCTTTTTGCAGCAGGGGCAGATAATCGGGATGCTGGGCCTTCACCCGGGCCAGCAGGGCGGGGATATTTTTGGCCTTGGCGCCGTTGGGGGACATGGTGGCTTCATGGATCAACTGCTGCAAGGGCAGGTTCTTTTTCCCCGCGTCCGGAGTTTCCTCCCCGAATAAGCGGTTAAGGCGGCGCAGCAGCCCCACTTTGATAAAATTGTAGGCTTCCAGATAAGATGCCGGTTCGCAGGTGGTGACCACCACGTTGGAGTCCGCGGCCAGAAAAAAATCCAGAATATTAAAGGAAGTGTTGCTCCCCAAGTCGAGGATCACATAGTCCGCGTCCATCTCCCGCAGGGATTTGATCAGTTTCATTTTGGCCGAAAAACTGATGTTGGCGGAGCCCAATTGGGAACTGTCGCCGCCGATGAGCCAGGGGCCGAATTTGGTGGACAGCATCAGGTCCTTCAGGCTGGGGACCGAACGGTTGACATAGTCATTGATGCAGGTTTTGATGAAGGTCTTCCCCAGATAGAGATGCAGGTTGGCCCCCCCCAAATCCAGATCCACCATCACCGTGCGGTGGCCCTGGGAGGCCAGAAAGACCCCGAGGTTGGTGGTAAAAGTGCTTTTGCCGATCCCCCCTTTGGCCCCCCCCACGGCGATAATTCTTTTGGAGCGGACCATGGTGGGTTCGGGTTCAAAGGTTTGAGAGGTGACAAAGTCTTTCAGAATTTCGTAAGATTCCTTGACCTTGATGAACCATTGGCGGTTTTTCTCTACTAGATCAGCAGACTGGTTTGATTGGAGATCAGGGTGCAAACGCCGGGCCTTGGCCCGGAAAGCCTTTTTTATGGTTTCCAGACTCAGTTTGTTGATAAAGTCAGACTCAAGGGCGCGTTGCGGTCCGAAGAGATAGATGCCGGCGATGCGTACCTGGTTCAGTTGTTGGGGAGGGAACTTCTGATTCAAATCATCCATATCCGGCCTTTTCGGAATTAAGTTTCCATGTTAATGCTATCGGTAGGTTTCTAAAAAATCAACAGTTATGACTTGCAGATATTATGCCAGAAAAGGAGTGAAGTCATGATCACCCGGGAGACCTATTATTTCCCCAAACCCGGCCCGGAAAATACCGGGTTCTGCCTGGACCTCCTGGAAAAGGCAGTGGGTATGGGCTATACCCACCTGGTGGTGCCTTCCACCACCGGCGCCAGCGGGGCCCAGGCCGCCCAGCGCCTGGAGTCGTCAGCCGGTCTTAATCTGGTGGTGGTGGGCCACTCCGTGGGTTTTAAAGGTCCCAATATCGATGAGTTCCAGGAGGAGCATTATAAGGAAATCCTGCGGTGTGGCGGCAAGGTGCTCAAGGCCACTATCCTCACCCATTCCCTGGAGACCAGTTTGGTGGATCTGTTCAAAGGCAGCGAACCCACCTTGCTCATCGCCAACACCCTGCGCCGATTGGGCCAGGGCATAAAGGTCTGCTGTGAAATCGTCATGGAGGCGGTGGACGCCGGTCTCATCCCCGAAGAAGAAGAAGTGGTGGCCGTGGGCGGCACCGCCCGGGGCTGGGACACTGTGGCGATCATCCGCTCCGCCGCGTCTAAGCGCTTTATGAAGCTTGCAGTCCTGGAGATTTGGGCAAAGCCGAGGGGATGAAAGACATCTGTCAGCTATTAGCTTTCAGCTTTCAGCAAAAGAATTGGAGTTAATTTTTTAAGCTGACAGCTGATAGCTGATAGCTGATCGTCACACCCGGCCCGCCCGCGAATCCTTCCCATTGACAGGCAGGTCCGGGAGCGGTATAAGCTGGCTATGGCTAAAGAAAAGCCGCTCCTGGACCTCATTGACATCAGCTCCTACATCTACCGGGCCTATCACGCCATCCGGGGCCTCACCAATTCCAAGGGTTTTCCCACCAACGCCGCTTTCGGGGTCACCAACATGCTCCTCAAGGTCCTGAGGGAGCGGCAGCCCCAGTATTTAGCCCTGGCCTTCGACGCCAAGGGGCCCACCTTCCGGCACCGGGAATATGCGGAATATAAGGCGCACCGGCCCCCCATGCCTGAAGAACTGGCCATGCAGCTGCCTTACATCCACCAGATCATCGAGGGCCTGAATCTGCCGGCGGTGGTCCAGGAGGGATTTGAGGCGGACGATCTCATCTGCACCCTGGTGCATCAGGCCAAGGAACAGGGATTCCGGGTGGAGATTATTTCCGGGGATAAGGACCTCCTGCCCCTGGTGCAGGAAGGGGTGTCCATGTGGGATCCCATGAAAGACGTGCGCTACGACCCCGAGGTCATTAAAGAAAAATACGGCCTCACCCCGGAGGAGTTGGTGGACGTCCGGGCCCTGGCCGGGGATGCCAGCGACAATATCCCCGGGGTGCCGGGCATCGGGGAAAAAACCGCCCTCAAGTTGATTGCCCGCTACCACAGCCTGGAAAATCTGCTGGCGAGCCTGGAGGAAATCAAGGAAAAGAAACTGAAAAGCCGTCTGCAGGAATTCGCGGACCAGGCCCGCTTGAGCAAGAAGTTGACGCTCCTGGAGAGCCGGGTGCCCCTGGGTGTGGACCTGAAAGACTTGCAGCCCGGGCCGTTGCACCGGGAGGCCCTGCGCCGGCTCTTTGTGGAGCTGGAGTTCAGCAAGTTTAATAAGGAACTGGGAGTTGACGCATCTCAGACCGGCGCCTTCTCTCTGGTAGCCAGCCTCGAAGATCTGGAGCGGGTGGCCGCAAGTATCCGCCAGAGCGGCCGGATGGCCCTGTTCTTCGTCCTGGGGGAGCAGCATCCGGTCCTGGCCCCGGTGGCCGGGCTGGGTCTGGCCTGGGGGGAGGGGGCAGGGGTCTACCTGCCTTTTGCTGAGGAACTTCAACCCCTGGATATGTGGGAGAGATTGGCCCCCTTGTGGACCGATGCCGGCATCATGAAGGTGGGGGCGGACTTAAAGGCCGCCATGTTGGCCGCGGGGCGCTATGCGCCGGAGCCGGCCGGGATCGAGGGGGATATCCTCCTGGCTTCGTATCTGCTCAATCCGGTGCGTTACGAGCAGAATCTGGAGAACGTGGCCCTTCATTATCTGGGGGTCAATCTGCCGGGACCCCGGGAATTGGCGGGGCGGCCTCTGGCCGCCACGGAACTGGCCCCGGATTTGGCCTGCCGCTATGGGGCAGAGCGGGCGGAGACGGCCCTGCGCCTCTGGCCGCGGCTGCAGGCCGATCTCCAAAAAGAGGGTCTCTGGGAGCTTTATGCCGGCCTGGAATTACCCCTGCTGACGGTGCTGGCCCGCATGGAAGCCCGGGGTATGCTCCTGGACCAGGAATGGCTGCGGCGCTTCGGCCAGGACCTGGAAAAGGACATGGACCGGCTGGAGAAGGAGATCTATACGGCCGCGGGGGAGGATTTTCTCATCCAGTCTCCCCAGCAATTGAGCCGTATTCTCTTTGACAAGCTTAAGATTAAGCCCCAAAAAAAGACCAAAGGCAAAACCGCCTATTCCACGGATAGCGAGGTCCTCCAGAGCCTGGCCCCGGACTACCCCATCGCCGCCATGGTTCTGGAATACCGCAGCCTGGGAAAACTCAAGGCCACTTACGTGGACGCTCTCGTGCGGCTGGTGGATCCGGAGACCAGCCGGGTGCATACCACCTTTGTGCAGTCCGTGGCCGCCACCGGCCGGCTCTCCAGCCGGGACCCAAATTTGCAAAATATCCCGGTGCGGGGGGAGTTGGGGTCCCAGATCCGCCAGGCCTTTGTGGCGCCTCCAGGCCACGTCCTGTTGAGCGGGGATTATTCCCAGATGGAGCTCCGGTTGCTGGCCCATTTTTCCGGGGAACCGGTCTTGCTCAAGGCCTTTCAGGAAGGGGTGGACATCCACCGGCAGACCGCGGCCGTGGTCTTCGGCATCCACCCGGAGCTGGTGACTTCGGAGATGCGGCGCCAGGCCAAGGTCATCAATTTCGGCATCATCTACGGCATGAGCCCCTTTGGGCTGGCCAAGCAACTGGGGGTGGGCCAGCGGGTGGCCCAGGATTTCATTCAGCGTTATTTCCGGCGCCATGACCGGGTCAAGGCTTATCTGGAGGAGACCCGGGAGGCAGCCCGGCAGCAGGGGTGGGTGACCACCATCCGGGGACGGCGGCGGCAGATTCCCCAGATCAACAGCAGCAACCGCATCCTGCGCCAGGAGGCGGAGCGCGCCGCCATCAATACTCCCCTCCAGGGCTCGGCCGCGGACATCATCAAGCAAGCCATGCTGGAGATGGAGCCGGCCCTGAGAAATGCGGGGCTGGCCGCCCGGATGTTGCTGCAATTACACGATGAATTGCTCTTTGAAGCGCCTGCAGAGGAACTGGCAGCCACCGCCCGGGTGGTGCGGCGGGTCATGGAAGAAGTGGTTCGACTTCAGGCCCCTATGGTGGTGGAACTGAGGAGCGGCGAAAATTGGGGGGAAATGTCCCCTTATGGCCAAGGGATCTCCGTTATGTAACTAATTATATTAATTGATAATTATAATTGATGGGAAAAATGTCAGGCCAGCAGGTAAAAAAAAATTCCTTTAGGTCATAATTTTTCTTGATATTTTGCGGTCACGATATTAAATTGTGGGCATCTTACTAACCTTTAACCATCTCTTTTGAAAAGGGGGGATAGATGATGAGGAAAGCTTTGGTAAGGAAGGGTTTTGCTTTCGCGATTCTCATGGCTTTTGTCCTCGCCATGGGAGCAGGCTGCTGCGATGTCTGCAAAAAGAACGTCGACGAGGCCAAGATGTACGCCGATCAGGCGGCGGCCTCCGCGTCCAAAGCAGATAGCGCGGCTCGCAATGCCGAAATGGCGGCTGCGGACGCTAAAGCTTCGGCTGACAAAGCTGAGGCCGCGGCGGATCGGGCAGAGGCTGCTGCTGCTAAAGCCGAGGCCTGCCTGATGAAGAAGATGCGGAAGTAGCACCTGGGGTAGACTCAGCAAAATTCTGGAGAGGCTAAAGTTCTCTCCGAAAGGGGGTAATCGATGAGGAAGGCGTTGATGAGCAAAGGCTATGCCTTGGCGCTCCTCGCGGTCTTTGCCCTGGTGCTGGGAGGTGCTGGCTGCTGCCAAAAGTACTATGATCAGTGCAAAATGTACATGGAGCAGGCCAAAGCTTCTGCAGATCGGGCTGCCGCGTCGGTTGTAAAGGCGGAAGCGGCTGCACAGGATGCTAAAGTCCCCGTACCGCGGGCTTCCGCTGCTGCCAACAAGGCTGAAGCGGCCGCCGCCCGGGCGGAAGACGCAGCAGAGAAAGTCTGTGCGAAGGTGAAGTACAAGAAGTATAGGAAGGGCAAAAAGGCCAAAAAGGCCAAAAAGGCCAAAAAAGCCAAGAAGAAAATGTAATCATCATGAAGTCCTTGGGGGTTTGACCCCCGTCCAAAGCAGTCAGAGGGTGTGGTCAGAGCGTGAGCTCACCACACCTTCTGCCTTTTTAGCCCCCGTCAACTCCATCTTTGCATCTCGTCCTTTAAGCCTTCGTCCGGTTCAGCTGTCTGCCGGTCGTATGTCCGTTGACCCGTGCATCCCGCACCCCCATAAAAAAATGGGCCATTTGGCTCCTGCCAGGAAAAATATCTGGCCGTTTGGCCCCCTAGGGCGGCGTCGTAATCCGGCATCGGTGGCTTTAGGGGAATTATTGGGGGAGATTCTTTATGCGGAGGAGGAGGCTAAGAGGTATTAAAACCCAGGGGCGAACCTGGTGTTCGCTCCTGGGGAAAATATCTAATTGCTGAGGAATTGGTATCAGGCCTTAAAAAAATCCCGGCCTAGACAAGATGGGACCATCAGAGGGGGCGCTGCCAACCGCTGTCCGGCGCCCCGCCGGAGCCGGTGATATCCACCGGCATACCCGTCTGCTCCTCCACCGTTTGCAAGACCTTGGTCATGTTTACCTGGTCCGTCAGACCCCGCTGTTGGATCATATTCAGCACCTGCAGCAGCATGGAGCGAATCTTGAAGTAGACGTCCGTATGCACGGAAAGAAAGACCCGGCCATCCCGGAAACCGATCTTGGCCGGCTCGTAAATATATTCCACCGACGCGCCCACCGGCACCATGGGAAATAATTTTTTGATATGCTCCGGATACATGCGGGTGCAGCCGTGGCTCACCAGCCGTCCAACCCCCAGGGGCATGGCGGTGCCGTGGATGCCGTAATCACCCCAGGACAGGGTGAGCTTGAATTCCCCCAAAGGGTTATCCTCCCCCGGGGGCATCACGGCCATGCCGTATTTCTTCTGTAGAGACTTGGGGATATGCCAGGCCGGGTTGACCTTTTTATTGATCACCTTGAAAGTGCCCGAAGGGGTCCGGAAATCCAGCACCCCCATGCCGATGGGAAAGGTGTAGACCTGGGTGGGGGTTTTGAAGAAGTAAAGGCGCATCTCCCCGGTATTGACAATAATCTGTTTACCCCGGCTATTGGGCACGATCCACCTGGTGGGAATCACCATGTCTACGCCCGGGGGAGGCAGGAAGGGGTCCCAATGGCGGTAGAGCGCGCCGATCTCCGTATAGCCCAAGCCGTAGTCCCGGGCGATTTCCAGGAGATCGTCACCCTTTTTCAGCAGATGGTGCCGGGTCCTGCCCACCACCGTCACCGCCTGGGGGTCGATGCCGGTGGCTGAAGCCGGGAGGTGAATGGTAAAGGGGCCGGCAGCCTCAGCCGGCAAAACCGGAGAAAAGAGCAGCCAGGCTGCCAAGAGCAACAACATTTTCGCCATGTGCTACCCCTTAGACCTCCTCAGGGTCTTCAAACTGCTGGCATAAGGCGGCTGGGCCACGCCCTCTTCGGTGATAATCCCGGAGATCAGGTCGTGGGGGGTGACGTCAAAGGCCAGGTTCAGGGCGGCGGCGTCCGCAGGAGCGATGGCTTGACCCCAGAGGTGGGTAATCTCTTCCCCGGCCCGTTCTTCCACCGGGATCTGGTTACCGTCGGCCAGGGAAAAATCAAAGGTGGACAGGGGCGCGGCCACATAGAAGGGGACGCCGTGATAATGGGCCAGGACCGCCACCCCGTAAGTGCCGATTTTGTTGGCGGTGTCGCCGTTGCCGGCGATGCGGTCCGCGCCGACGATGGCCAGGTCCACCAGGCCCTTGGCCATCAGGGCCGCGGCCGCGCCGTCCGGAATCAGGGTATAGGGGATGCCGATTTTCCCCAGTTCCCAGGTGGTGAGGCGGGCTCCCTGGAGGAGCGGCCTGGTTTCGTCCACCCACACGGAAAAGCGTTTTCCCGCCTCCCAGGCGGCCCGCATCACCCCCAGGGCGGTGCCGTAGGCGCCGGTGGCTAAAGCCCCGGTATTGCAATGGGTGAGCACCCGGGAGCCTTCGTGGATTACTACCTGTCCGGCCTGGGCCATGCGCCGGTTAATGGCCTCGTCTTCCTTGAGCATGGTCTGGGCCTCGGCCACCAACAACTCTTTCAGCTTCCCCACCGGCTCGGCCGCGTGGGCCTGGGCCAGGGCCTGCATCCGGTCCAGGGCCCAGAAGAGGTTCACCGCCGTGGGCCGGGCCGCGGCGATTTCCCGGCAAATATAGGTGAACTGGATGGCGAACTCCTTGGGGTCTTCGGTTTTTAGGGCCAAAGCCCCCAGGGCCGCGCCCATGGCCGCGGCCACGCCGATGGCCGGCGCGCCCCGGATAGCGAGCGTCTTGATGGCGTCGATGATCTCATGATAATCGGTAATCTCCAAGTAAATCTCATCCCGGGGGAGGAGCCGCTGATCCAGGAGCTTGACCTTGTCGTTATCCCAGCAGATGCTGCAGTAAGGAATCATTTGAACTCCGGTTTTCGGTTAAAACCATCTCGAAAGTGTAGGAAGAATAATCACTTTAGCCATTATCAATCCTCTGCGTCTTTGCGTGCGAAATTATCATGTAAAGCCGAAAAGACGCAAATAATCTATTTCCCCAGGAGCCGCTGAAAAATCTCGTTTGCTAATTGGGGATTAGCCTGGCCCTTGGTTTGCCGCATCAATTGCCCCACGAAGAAGCCCATGACCTTGGTCTTGCCGGCCTTAAAGTCGGCCACCTCTTTGGGATGGGCCTCTATGATCTCCTGGGCTACGGCTTCCAGGGCGCCGGAATCACTGATCTGCATAAGGCCTTTTTCTTTAACGATGGTCTCAGGGTCTTTGCCAGTAGCCACCATTTCCAAAAAAACGCCCTTCGAAGCCGTAGAGCTAATTGCGCCCTTGTCCACCAAAGTGAACAACATGGAAAGTCTTTTTGGATCAACTTTTAACGGGACCTTCTCGGCCTCCGCCTTTTTCCACTCCCGGAGGTAATCTCCCATGAAGAAGTTACTCACCTTTTTAGGGTGAGGGTACTCATCGACTATGCGCTCGAAATCATTCCCCAGAGTCTTCTCTGCGGTGAGGACTTCCGCGTCATATTCCGGCAGTCCATACTGTTCTTGGAAGCGTTGAATTTTAGCCGAAGGCAATTCCGGTAGGCCAGCCCTGATGCTTTCCAGCCAGGACTCATCAATTTTCACCGGTACCAGATCCGGGTCGGGGAAATAGCGGTAATCGTGGGCCTCTTCCTTGCCCCGCATGGAGATGGTCTGGTTCTGCGCCGCGTCCCACAGACGAGTCTCCTGGACGATTTCTTTGCCCGCGTCCAGCAGCGCCCGCTGCCTCTTGATTTCGTATTCCAAGGCCTGGCGCACAAAGCGGAAGGAGTTCATGTTTTTCAGTTCGGCCTTGGTGCCGAACTCGGAGCGGCCCACGGGGCGCAGAGAAATATTGGCATCGCAACGGATGGAGCCTTCTTCCATGTTGCCGTCGCAAATCTCCAGGTAGAGCAGGATGTTGCGCAGGCCCTTGAAATACTCCACCGCTTCTTCCGGGGTGCGCATATCCGGCTCGCTGACGATCTCGATCAAAGGCACCCCGGTACGGTTGAAATCCACAAAACTCACCGGCCGGTGTTCGCTGTGAATGAGTTTCCCCGCGTCTTCTTCCATGTGGATGCGGGTGATGCCGATGCGTTTACTGGCGCCATTAACCCGGATGTCCAGGTGGCCGTGCTCCGCCAGGGGCAGTTCATATTGGGAAATCTGGTAGCCCTTGGGGAGATCCGGATAGAAGTAATTTTTCCGGGCGAAGACCGATTCGCCATTGATGCGGCAATCGGTGGCCAGCGCCATTTTCAGGGCATATTCCAGGGCCCGGCGATTGAGCACCGGCAGGGACCCGGGCATGCCCAGACAGACTTCGCATACCTGGGTGTTGGGTGGGGCTCCGAAAGTAGTGGCGCAGCCGCAAAAGATCTTGGAAGCCGTAAGAAGTTCCGCGTGGATTTCCAGACCGATAACCGCTTCATATTCCATAAAAGACCCATTAGGCAGAAAGGTACTATATGTACGAAAAATAATGTCTAAAAATATCCAACCCCGGGAAGTCTGTCAAGTCGGGGAAAGGTGTGGAGCAGGCGCCCCCGCCTGCTCAGGAACAGCCGGGGGCGGCTGTTCCACATTTCCCCACAATTTTGAAAGGATATGTCTCACGCAAAGACGCAAAGTCGCAAAGCAAGACGCCAGATAATTAGAAATTCATAATCCCCTTGGCCCCGGCGGCTAGATACGTTAAATTAATCTGGCTTTGTTGCCTTTTTAAAAACCGAAGACCGAAGATCAAAAGACGAGGTGAAATATGGCTCAGTTGGCATTTCTCTTCCCCGGGCAGGGGTCACAATACGTGGGTATGGGCAAGGACCTGTATGACACCGACCCGAAGGCCCGGGAGCTTTTTCAGATTGCCGAGGAGACCACGGGGCTGCCCCTGAAGCGCCTCTGTTTCGAGGGGCCCATGGAGGAACTTACGGAAACGGTCAACCTCCAGCCCGCGGTCACCCTGGTGAACCTTTGTCTTTATCAAGCCCTGGAGAAGGCCGGGGTTACGCCCCAGGCGGTCTGCGGCCACAGCCTGGGGGAATACAGCGCCCTGTTTGCCGCGGGGGTGCTGAACGCCGCCGGCACCCTGGCCGCGGTGAAGGAAAGGGGCCGCCTCATGCAGCGGGAGGCCCAGAAGCACCCAGGCGCCATGACCGCGGTCATCGGCTTGGCCCCGGAGAAGCTGGCGGCACTGCTGGCGCCCCTGGTCAGCCAGGGTCCCCTGGCTCTGGCCAACTACAACACCCCGGAGCAGACGGTGATTTCCGGCAGTCCGGAGATGGTGGCCCAGGCCGCGGCCATTTGCAAGGAAGCGGGGGCCCGGGCCGTGCCTTTAAAGGTCTCGGGAGCCTGGCACTCACCCCTGATGGCCGGGGCTTCCCCGGATTTTGCCGCGTTTATGGAGACCCTGCAGTTTCAGGCCCCCCGGCTCCCCATCTATCTCAACGCCACCGCCGCGGCGGAGACCGATCCGGCGCGGTTGCGTCAAGCCATGGGGGGCCAGCTGACCTCGCCGGTGCGCTGGGCCGAACTTATCCTCAATTTAAAAGGCGCAGGGATAGATACCTGGGTGGAAGTGGGCCCCAAAAACGTGCTCAAGGGCCTGGTGCGCAAAATCCTCCCCCAGGAACCGGGGGAGAATTTCTTTAACGTGGAAAACCAGGAGAGCCTGGCCCGTTTCCTGGAAACTATTTTTCGGTCATGACCGTCACCGGAGTCCAGTCGGCCCCGGGTGGATTTTGCCGGCACTGTTGGCACAGGAGCAGATAGCGTTGGGTCAGCTGATCCTGGGGACGCAGCCTGAGGGCCTCTTCCAGGGCGGCGGCGCTCTGGGACCAGTGACCTTGGCGATAAAGGGTCAGGCCCTGTTGATAAGCCTCCAGGAACTGGGCCAATTCCGGCTCCGGGGTGCCGGCGCCCAGCAAGTCAAAGACTTCCAGGGGTTGGGCTTTGCCCTTAACCTGGACCAGGTCCGCCGGCCGCAGGATAAAATCTCCATTCAGCCTCTGGACCGTGGCCTCGCTGATGAGGATGTTGGTGCCGTAATATTTGTTCAGGCCTTCCAGGCGGGAAGCCAGATTCACATTGTCGCCGATGGCGGTGTAATCGAAGAGGCGATCGGAGCCCATGTTCCCTACCGCCACTACCCCGGAGTTGATCCCCACCCCGACGCGGACTTGGGGCCGGCCTTGTTCCGCCCATTTACGGTCCAGTTCCACCAGGGTGTTCACCATGTCCAAAGCGGTACGGCAGGCCAGAGGGGCATGATCCGGGAGGTCCAGGGGCGCGCCGAACAGGGCCATGATGGCGTCGCCGATATATTTATCAATGGTGCC
>JAQTXE010000039.1 GCA_028688935.1 Syntrophales bacterium | reverse complement strand
TAAGGAATAACTCCCCCGCAGAATCCTTAGCCGTTCTCCCTCTCCCCCCTGGGGGGGAGAGGGCCGGGGTGAGGGGGGGATGGAGAGGCCGATATCAGCGAGAAAATCATTTTAACCGGCGAGGAGGCCCAACTCCTGGAGGGAAACGGCGATCAGGTCCCCCGGGTGGCCCGGCGGGCCCCTATCGATTCCGTCCTGCGCTACGTGGCCCGGGTGATGCCGCCACCGCTGCCGGTTCTGCCGCCGGGCACCCGCTGGTTGGCGGCCAGAAAGGACCTGCTCTTCCTGGTGGTGGAGCACCCCCCCCAATGCCGCAGCCTGAGGGCCAGTTGGGAGAAAAAAGGCGGTGAAGACTATCAAACCTACCGCCTGGCCTTTCCCTACATCCTTTAACTGCTCAGCTTTCACCGGGGCGACCTCCAGGAAATGAAGATGTTTTACCGGGTGAGCCCTTTCACCTCCCTGGAGGACCCCTTATACCACACCAATCTCCCCAACGTCCGGGGAGCGCCCGGCCACTACGGCTCCCAAAGGGTCTGCCTGCGCTACCGTCCGGAGATGATCGAGGGCGCGCCCCTGGTGGAGTCGGCGCCGAAGCTCATCGATTTCTTCTGGAGCACGGGTTTCAACCAGGACATCGCCGGCAGCGCCTTCGAAAGGGCCCAGGAGCGGGACCCCCGCATTGCCAGTTTCGCCGCTTGGGAGGCCGCCACTCAACAAGACCCCCTCTTTCCGTTGCAGATTGACTGGGAGCCCACCGCCCAGACCATCCCCGGCCTCTGGCTGGAGTGCCTGGAACTCCATGGGGAGACGGACCGGCCCGTCAGCACCGCCGAGGAACTGGCGGACATCCTTTATCGCCTGCCGGTGGGGTATTGAGGCGGTTTTCGGTTTTCAGTTGAAATAAAGAAGTTGAGTTATTGGTGATTGTCGCAATGCTTGGAGGCGGCCAGAGACGGCCGCTTCACTGGAAAATCTCTTTAAGGTGGGGCGGGCCTTTGTGCCCGCCACTAAATCCGGCTTTTCCTCCTACACTAGCCAAGGTCCCCCCGGCTTCTTGACACGCCGCAGAGGGGCCTTATTTTTATGGGTACAGCGGCTGACGCGGCGTGGTGGTGTGTTTCAAATTTAGCTGAGCCTAAAAATGGGATCGGAACCTCGGACTGGACAGGTTAAGTCCCCCTTTTCTAAAGGGGGATTCAGGGGGATTTTAGAGGCTTATAAAAATCCCCCCTGCCCCCCTTTAGGAAAGGGGGGGTAAAAGACCTGTCTTTCGGGTGTCGCTTTAATTCTGAAACACACACTAATTTTGAGCCTTGCGCCAATACCCGCCGCCAGTAGTTGTAATACCGCCATGTTCCCTTGATGACCCGGGGGCCAAGGAGTCCGGCCATGCCTCCTGAAAATTTCGCCCTGACCAGCGCCACCTCCGCCCGCATCCCCACCGCGGAAAGCGAATTTCAGCTCTTTTTCTACCCCGACAGCCGGGATGACAAGGAACACCTGGCTCTGGTCAAAGGGGAGGTGGCCGGTAAAGAAGACGTCCTGGTGCGGGTCCACTCCGAATGTTTCACCGGCGACGTCCTGGGCTCCAGGCGCTGCGACTGCGGGGCGCAGTTGCAGGCGGCCTTGCGCCTTGTGGCCGAGGCGGGGGCCGGGGTGATCGTTTATCTCCGCCAGGAGGGCCGGGGTATCGGCCTCCTGGATAAGCTCAAGGCCTATAATCTCCAGGACCAGGGCTATGACACCGTGGATGCCAACCTGCTCCTGGGACACCAGGCGGACGAGCGGGACTATACCGTGGCCGCCCGAATTTTGCAGGATTTGGGGGTCCGCTCCATTAAGCTGCTCACCAATAATCCCCACAAGCTGGACAGCCTCCAGGAACTGGGCGTCCCGGTGAGCGCCCGCCTGCCTTTGCAAACCGGGGTCTGTGCGGAGAACGCCGGCTATCTCCGCACCAAGGCCCGGAGACTGAAGCATCTACTGGTGCTGGATGAATTGCCCAACGGCACCCCCTGCTATCAGCCCATCAAAATGGGTATCATGGAGCAGATCAATATTGCTCTGGGTGAAGCTGCGGCTTACCGGCAGCGCGCCGGCCGTCCCTTCGTCACCCTCAGCTACGCCCAAAGCCTGGACGGCAGCATCGCCGCCCGGCCGGGCCGCCCCCTGGCCCTGAGCGGCTCGAAGTCCATGGCCTTGACCCACGGTCTCAGGGCCGCGCACGACGGTATTCTGGTGGGTATCGGCACCCTGCTGGCGGACAACCCCCGCCTCAACGTCCGCCTGGTGGAGGGCCAAGACCCCCAGCCCATCGTGGTGGACAGCCGCCTGAGGTTTCCTCCTTATGCCAACCTCTTGCGGAACTGCCGGGTGCCCTGGATCGCCGCCAGCATCGAGGCGGACCCGGAGCGCCAGGCGGCCCTGGAGAAAATCGGCGCCCGGGTGTTGCGTCTGCCGCCGGCGGCCAACGGTTGGGTGGACCTGGCAGTCCTCTTGCGCCATTTAGGTGAGATGGGACTCAACAGCCTGATGGTGGAAGGGGGGGCCCAGATCATCACCAGTTTCCTGGCCTCCCGGCTGGTGGACCAGGTGGTCCTGACCATCGCCCCCATGCTGGTGGGGGGCTTAAGGGTCATGGATTATCTGGGCCAGCACCAGGTGTCCTGTTTCCCCCGACTGCGCCGGGTCAGCTATCAGCGCCTGGGAGAAGACCTGGTGCTCCGGGGCGAACCCCACTGGGAAAGCGCATGATCCGCCGATCCCTCTTTTTTATGGCCCCCCGGAAGGTGGAGGTCCGGGAAGAGCCCCTGGCTCCCCCCGGTCCCGGCCAGGTGCTGGTGCAAACCCTGATCTCCCTCATCAGCCCCGGCACGGAAATGCTGATTTTCCGGGGCCAGGCCCCCGGGGACCTGGCCGTGGATGAAACCATCCCCGCCCTGGCCGGTCGCTTCGGCTTCCCCCTGAAATACGGCTACGCCGTCATCGGCCGGGCCGTGGTTCTGGGGGAGGGGGTGCCGGCGGAATGGCAGGACCGTCTGGTCTTTGCCTTCAACCCCCACGAGAGCCATTTTGTGGCCGACCTGGAAGAACTGCTCCTGCCGCCGCCCTCTTTGGCCCCCGAAGCCGCGGTGTTTTTCCCCTTGATGGAGACTGCCACCACCCTGGTGATGGACGGCCAGCCTCAACTGGGGGAGCAAGTGGCGGTTTTCGGCCAGGGGGTGGTGGGTCTGCTCCTCACCGGGCTTTTGGCCCGGCTGCCCCTGGCCAGTCTGGTGACCCTGGACCTCCACTCCAGCCGCCGCTTTTTATCTAAAAAATGGGGGGCGCATCTCAGTCTGGATCCCACCGCGTCCGGAGCCCAGGAGCTATTGCTGGATAATTTGAGCGGTTCGGGTCCCTACAGGGGCGCGGACCTGTGCTACGAGGTCTCCGGCGACCCGCTAGCCCTGGACCAGGCCATCGCCGCCACCGGCTTTAACGGCCGGGTGGTCATCGGCTCCTGGTACGGCCTGAAAAAAGCGGCACTCAACTTAGGGGGACGGTTCCACCGGAGCCGCATGCGCCTCATCAGCAGCCAGGTGAGCACCCTCAATCCGGAACTGAGCGGGCGTTGGAGCAAATTCCGGCGTTATCGCCTGGCCTGGCAGATGCTTGAGGAGATGGACCCCACGTCCCTCATTACCCAGCGCTTCCCTCTGGCCCAGGCAGCCGAGGCCTATAAATTGATAGACCAAAACCCGGCGGAAGCCTTGCAGGTGATTTTGACCTATTGATTTGCGTCTAACTTGGCGTCTTGGCGTGAGGCCTATCTTTTCATATCAGGAGCCCCACATGTACACCGTGGCAGTGGAACGACGTTTCGTGGCTCAGCATTTTCTCTTCGGCGGCGATTGGGGACCGGAAAATCAACTCCACTCCCATCCTTATAAAGTGGAGGTCCAACTCCAGGGCGCTTCTCTGGATGAGCACGGCTACCTGGTGGACATCGTGGACATCGAGCTTCATCTGGATGAGATCGTCGCCTACTTCCGGGACAGGACCTTAAATGATTTGGCGGAGTTCGGAGGGTCGAACCCCAGCATCGAGCATTTCGGCCAGATTTTTTGCCAAAAGCTCCGGCAGCGCCTCAAGGCCCCCAATTTACAAACCATCTGCGTCAAAATTTGGGAAACCGACATCGCCTGGGCCGCGTACCAAGAGGATCTTGGGTGAAAATCGGCCTCCTGATTTACGGCACCCTGGATATCGTCACCGGAGGGTTCCTCTATGACCGTCTGCTGGTGGACTATCTCCAGAGCCGGGAGGATCAGGTGGAGGTTATTTCCTTACCCTGGCCTTCTTACCGGCGGGGTCTCTTGGACAATTTCTCCCGGTCTTTGCGGCAGCGCCTGGAGGGATTGGACTGCGATCTGCTGCTCCAGGACGCCTTGATCCATCCCTCTTTTTTCCGGCTCAACCAGTGGCTGCGCCGCCGCCTGGAGTGCCCCATCATCGCCCTGGTGTATCATCTCCGGGGAAACGAAGACCACCCTCCCTGGCGGCGCCGCTTTTATCGCTGGGTGGAAGGGCGGTATTTGCGGACGGTGGACGGTTACGTCTGTATCAGCCGGGCCCTTAAAGGGGACGTGGAAAAACTGGCGGGGAACTCCCGGCCCCTGATGGTGGCCCCCGGGGGAGGAGACCGGCTTCCGGGGGAGATTTCTCCGGAGCGCATTGCCGCCCGGGCCCTGGCTCCCGGACCTTTGGCGATCGTCTTCGTTGCCAACCTCATCCCCCGCAAGGAGTTGCACACCCTGCTGGCGGCCCTGGACAGACTGCCCCGGGCCGGTTGGCGGCTGACAGTGGCCGGCAGCCTGACCATGGATACCGCCTACGTGGAGGATATTCGCAATCAGTTGGAACGGACAGGTTTACGCTCTCAGGTTGAACTGGCGGGCACCCTGGACCCGGAGGAACTGGCCGGGCTTCTGGAGAGGAGCCACGTGCTGGCTGTGCCCTCTTCTTACGAAGCCTTCGGCATTGTCTACTTGGAAGGCATGGGCTTCGGCCTGCCGGCCATTGCCTCCACGGCCGGGGGAGCCGGGGAGATTATCAACCCCGGTAAGGACGGCTTTCTGGTGGCCCCAGGGGACGTGGCCACCCTGGCCGGGCACCTGGAGCGTTTGCTCCTGGATCGGGGTCTCTTGCTGCAAATGAGTCTGGCGGCCCTGGTCAACTTTGAGCGCCACCCCACCTGGGAAGAGAGCCTGAGGTCGATCCGGGGTTTCTTACACAGCTTTAAGGTGAACCATTTGATCTCCTGACCGGGATACCGTCTGACACCCCCTCACCCTCTCCCCCAAGCTTATCATTACCCCCAAGTTTTTATCTTGTGGATATTCCAGAATTAATTCCCTCTCCCCTCGGGGGTAGGGTGAGGGGGGCGTAAAGTAAATGTCCGTCCTGATGGTAAGAGGCGAAGGGGACAAAAGACGCCACCCCCACCCCGGCCCTCCCCCCTCGAAGGGGGAGGGGGAAAAGCAGTCAAGACTTTATATGGATCATGATTAGATATTCATCTGTCAGCAATATGAAATTGCTTTAAGGTCCGATTTACTCCGTCCCTCTATTTGTGGGTAATGATGAGCCCCCAAGGGGGTGAGAGGGTGAGGGGGAAGTATTTCTCTTCCATTCCCGTTAATCAATGACTTAGCGAAAGTAACCTTGGTGCAGTTATTAATCCATGAGCATCCCTAAAGAATTCAGCTTCACCCGCTACCTGGCAGCCAAGAAGAGTGTGGATGACCGCTCTTTGAACTACCAGGTCTTTGCTGCCCTCAAGCGCTCCCTTGAGACTTTCGCGGGCCCCGCCCCCTTGCGAGTCCTGGAGATTGGCTGTGGCCTGGGCACCATGGTGGAACGCCTCCTGGATTGGGACCTGTTGCGCCGCCCCACAGTCTATACGGGTATCGATCTGAAGCCCGAAAATATTGTCGGGGCCCGGAAGCGCCTCAGCAGCTACGCCGCCCGGAACGGCTATCCTCTCACCGCCGAGGCTGGTGTTCTCCAACTTCTTCCTGCTCCGGAGGAAAAGGTTTCTGTGGCCCTGGAAGCCATGGACCTCCATGATTTTCTCCGCCGGGAGCAAGGGCGGCGGACCTGGGACCTCCTCATCGCCCATGCCTTCCTGGACCTGGTGGACCTGCCCACTACTTTGCCGCCGCTCCTATCCTTGCTGGAAAGAGGCGGATTTTGCTATTTCACCCTCAACTTCGACGGCGCCACCATCTTTTTGCCTTCCCTCGACCCGGAGTTCGACCGGCAGATCGAAGAGTTGTACCATCAGACCATGGACCAACGTCTGATCAACGGCCGTCCCTCCGGCCACAGCCGCACAGGAAGGCTGCTTTTCCGGGAACTGCCCGCCGCCGGGGCCCAGATCCTGGCCGCGGGCGCCTCCGACTGGGTGGTGCATCCCGGCCCGGAGGGCTACCCGGCGGACGAATCCTATTTCCTCCACTTTATCATCCACACGGTGGACACCGCGCTCACAGGCCATCCCCAACTGCCCCAGGACCGTTTCCGGGACTGGGTGGCAGCGCGCCACCGGCAGATCGAACGGGGAGAATTAGTTTATTTGGCCCGGCAACTGGATTTTTTGGGGTATTTGGAAAGGAAATAATGGGGAAAACTTTGCTATTTCCCAACATCAGGTCGGGACTTCCGAGGGCCTCGTTGGGGAACCCGCTTCCCTTCACCCTCAATAAACGATGCGGAAGTCCTGGAGATCGCCCCTGTAGGGCTGCCACTCGATCTCCACGAAGTCCACGTAAGAATAGCGGGGCCCCTGATGGCACCAGGCAAGCATGCTGTTCAGCACCTCCCGCTCCCCTTCGAACAAAGCCTCCACCCGGCCGTCCGGGAGGTTCCGCACCCAGCCCTTCAGCCCCCGGGCCAGGGCCTCGTCCCGGGTATGGGCCCGGAAAAAGACTCCTTGCACCCGGCCCTTGATGAGCACGTGGAGGCGGGCTTTGTCTGACATATGGTTCTCCTATTTGATGGAAGCCGGGGGACTCGTAAGCAATGAATAGCGTAGGGCGGGAAAGCGAAGCGCATCCCGCCATTAAATTATACCGTAATTGCCCAAAGCTGGATGCGTTTCACATTCCCGTATTACGGCTGTTTTGCAGCCGGTGTGTAAGTTGGCGGACTTCATCCTTTGCCTCCGCCAACTTAATTCCGAGGACCAGAATTGCGGTTTCCATAGCGAATATGAATATTGCCAGCGGCCAGCCATGGTCCTCAACCAGGAGGTATGATGTTCCTGCGAACACAAGAATGAACATTGGGAAACCATAATGATCTGCCCAAGTTCCCATTATTTAACCTCCTTCCAAATAAAACCCCCGATTGCTCTCAGGTCTATTTCCAGGGTGTAGAGCTTAGTGTGTATCATATTATTCCATCTCTAAACTCCGAACGCTATTATCCGCCCCCCAATCGAGGTCATAAATCCCCTGTTCCACGAAGCGATGAAAGCTGGAATACGGCCAATCCAAAACACTCGTGACATGTCCATGTTTCACCGGATTGTAATGGATATAATCCAGATGGTTTTCATAGTCCCGCTCATCACGGATGACGTGTTCCCAAAAGCGTCGCTGCCAAATGCCTCGTTCTCCCTTCCGCAAACGCCGGTCTGAAAGTCTTTCCCCTTTGGGAATTTTTGCAGCGAATCGGGACTTGATATCATGCCAGCGGGTGGAAAAATCCGCATCCCCGTCAGGCAAGGTCCAAATACAGTGCAGGTGATCGGGTAAAATGACGATGGCCTCGACGGTAAACGGGCGGCGGCGGCGCGCAGTCTGAAACACCCCACGGAGAACATCGATGTTTTCGGTTAAGAGTTTGCGACGACGATCCAGCAGATTGACCGTGAAGAAGAAGGTGCCGCCGGGGACGAATGCGCGGAGGTATTGTGGCATAAATCAGACACCCGTTTTTCAAAGGCGGGATGCGCTTCGCTTTCCCGCCCTACAAAATGGTGACCACATGGGCCTCACTCCCCTCATCTCACCAGATCCTCAAACTCCGCCTCGGTGAGGACCGGTATTTTCAGTTCCTCGGCCCTGGCTTCTTTGCTGCCCGTTTTCGCCCCCGCCACCACGTAATCAGTCTTGGCCGAGACCGACGAACTTACCTTGCCCCCTCTGGATGTCACCATATTCTTAGCCTCTTCCCGAGATAGGCTGGTTAGGCTGCCAGTAAAGACAAAAGTCTTCCCCGACAGGGGACCAGCAGCCTGCTTCTCAGGGGGGAGCACCTCCAGCAAACCTCTTAGTTTTTCAATAATTTTCTTATTTTTGGGATTATTACAATATTCTTTAATGCTGATCGCTCTTTTATCACCTATTCCTTCGATATCTTTCAATTTTTCTTCACTGGCCTCCATTAAATCTTTCAGTGATTTGAAGTTCTGAGCGAGAATCTGAGCCTGCGCTTCGCCAACGAGCCTGATTCCTATTGCATTTATTATCCGCCACAAAGGACGTTTTTTACTTTTCTCGATAGCGGTAGTGATATTATTGGCCAACTTACCAGATATCTTTTTCTTACCTGGTTTCTCGGTTATGGGAATGATGTCTCCTGCTGTTAGGTTGTACAAGTCGCTTATGTCCTTTACTAGGCCCGAGTTGACCAGTTTAAGGACCATCTTTTCCCCCAGTCCATCGATGTCCATGGCAGTCTTGGAGGCAAAGTGCATGATACCCCGCGTTTGAGCCCCGAAACAGTCCGGGTTCGGGCAGCGGGTGATCTTTTCGCTTTCACGAACCAGAGGAGTGTCACATATTTCACATTTTTCCGGCATCTTAAAAGGCTCAGCATCTTTCGGGAGCCTTTCCTCTTCCTCAATGACTTTTACAACTTCCGGAATCACATCCCCGGCTCGCTGTACAAGAACAGTAGCCCCTTTATACACCCCCTTTTTCTTTGCTTCATCTTCATTGTGCAAAGTGGCCCTGCTGACTGTAACTCCGCCCACCTCCACTGGGTCCATAACCGCCGTAGGAGTAACCGCACCGGTACGGCCAACGTTAAATTCGAATCTTATTATTTTAGTAGTAGCCTGGGTGGCTGCGAATTTATAAGCCAAAGCCCAGCGGGGACTGCGGGTCTTAGAGCCTAAGCGCTCTTGTAGTTCCAAGGAATTCACCTTAATTACAACACCATCGATTTCATAATTTATTTTATTATGATTATGGCGATCTTTTTCGATGCGATGATGATAAGCGATGGCCGCGTCAATCCCCGCGCAGGTCTCGATCAAAGGGTTGACCCGAAACCCCCATTTTCTCAAGCTTTCCAGCATGTCCCAGTGGGTCTGGAAAGTCGCGCCCTTTATTTCTCCCACGCCGTAACAATAAATTTTTAAGGGCCGGGACGCGGTCACCGCCGGGTCGAGCTGCCGCAAGGACCCGGCGGCGGCGTTCCGGGGATTGGCAAAGGCCGGCTCCCCCCGGTCCAGGCGTTCTTTGTTGAGCTTGTCAAACTCCCCCAGATCCATATAGACTTCGCCCCGGATTTCCAGGAGTTCCGGGACCGGCGCCTCCTTTCCCAGCATCTGCAAAGGGATGGTGTGGATGGTCTTCAAGTTCTGGGTGACGTTTTCCCCCCGGATGCCGTCACCCCGGGTGGAGCCCACCGTAAAATGTCCCTGTTCGTACACCAGCTCCACCGCCAAACCGTCCATCTTGGGCTCCACCACATAGTGGAACTCTTCGGTGGTGCGTAAAAACCGCTTTAAGCGGTCATCGAACTCCCGGGCTTCCGTTTCGCTGAAGGCGTTCTCCAGGGAGAGCATGGGCTGCCGGTGCCGCACCGACTCGAATTTCTCCAGGGGCGCGGCCCCCACCCGCTGGGTGGGAGAGTCGGGGGTGACCAGTTCCGGATACTGCTCCTCCAGTTTTTCCAATTCCTTGAGCAGCCGGTCGTACTCGGCGTCGGAAACCACCGGATCGTCCAGGACGTAATAACGGTAATTGTGATAATGGAGCTGCTCCCGGAGCTCTTTGATCCGGGAGGCCACTTCCGGGGGGGCGGCGGGGGAGGGTGGGGCCATATTGAAATCCGGATTTTTTTGGAATAGAAGCAGGGTTCGGGGAAATTATTTTCCCTCTCTTAGGCTGCCGGCAACCTTCGGTAATTCTTCCAGATTGCCGGGACCCAAACAAGGACGCCGTTCAAGTTGATCAAAAAATATAATAGGTAGTTTCCCCCTGATTATCAAGGTCAAAGGCTGTACGGCAAGGGGGCGGGATGAAGACGCTGCGGCCGGCAGAGACAAAAAAATTCCGGGGAAATATTTAGCGGGGTTATTTGGTGCAGGGAAAGTTATTAAAAGCCATGTTAAATTTGTTGCAAAGTGTCATAAAATTGTTAACTGATGTTGGAAAATTGACAGAGTCATGGTGTGAAACCGGCAGGGTGTTAATCAGGTACGGCTTGGATGCGTTTGGGGCCGGATAAGGGTTCCCGGGCCAGGCGGCGGAGCTCGGTGACGATCTCCAGCACTTTCTGCAGTTGATCGCTGATCATTTGGACTTCTTCAAACATAGGGTTTTCTTCATCACATTCCAGTAACAATAGGTCCACCATCCCGGTAACCGCGGCCAGGGGTTGGGCCAGCTCGTGCAATGCATCCCGAATATTCTTCAGTTTGGCTTCCGTATCCATAGCATTCGCCTCACTGGGTTATTATATCGAGATATTATTTAAAAATATTAAATGCAAAATCGGAGCCAGGAAAAATTTGGCTAAGGCATCGACTTTTCCAACCTGTTTCTGCCCCAGGACATGGTGGGTCAATCCCGGGGCACGGCCAACATGCGCTCCACTGCCTTCAAGGCCCGGACCCGGATCTCTTCCGGGACCGTGATCTGATGGCGGTTTTCCTGGAGCGCCTTGATTACGTCGGTGAGGGTGATGCGCTTCATGGGACGGCAGATGAGACGTTTGGAGGGAGAATAAAATAGTTTGCCGGGATTCTCCTGGCGCAGCCGGTGGATGATGCCTTTTTCCGTGCCGATGATAAATTCTTTTTCCGGAGACTCCAGCACATATTTTAGCATGCCGCTGGTGCTGCGGATCTCATCCGCCAGATCCAGCACCTCCGGGTTGCATTCGGGATGGGCCAGGAACAGGGCCTGAGGATGAGCCGCCTTGCACTCCAAGACCTCTTCGGGGCTAAGCCCGTCATGGACGTTGCACCAGCCTTCCCAGGTGAGGATTTCGATTTCTTTGGCGGTGTGCCGGGCCGCATATCGGGCCAGGTTCTGGTCCGGCACCATTAACACCCGGGGCGCTGCCAGGGAATTGACCACCCGGATGGCATTGGCGGAAGTGCAGCAGACGTCGCTTTCCGCCTTCACCGCGGCCGTGGAGTTGACGTAGGTGACCACCGGTACCCCCGGCAGTTCGGCTTTCCGGGCCAGAAGCTTGGCGGTGGTGACGGACTCCGCCAGGCAGCAGCCCAAATCCAACCTAGGCAGGAGCACGGTCTTTTCCGGGCAGAGGATGGCCGCGGTCTCCGCCATGAAATGGACGCCGCAAAAGACGATAACTTCGGCCGCAGTCTCGGCGGCAGTCATTGATAAGGCCAGGGAGTCCCCCAGGAAGTCGGCGATGTCCTGGATCTCCCCCGGCTGGTAGTTGTGGGCCAAGAGGATGGCCCGGCGCTCCTTAAGTAAGCGGCGCACTTCCTGTTGTTGGCTGGAAAGTTTCATGATGGCGGCAGTCGACCGGGTTACCCCCGGCTTTCTCTAACCACCTGTACTCCCGGTGGCGGCGTGAAGGTGAAAAGCTTGGGGTCCAACTGCAAGTTCAGTTCTATCCGGGAGAAGGCAAAGCGGGTCTCTTCCCCCAGGGCGTTGGTGAATTCCAGCTTTTCCACCTGATAAGTGCGGGGATTGATGGTCAAGGTGAGGCGTTTCAATTCCGGCTCCGACTTCCGGGGAAAGAGATCCACCACATAATTGCCCCCGGCTTGGGGGGGGCGGTTCCAGGAGATCTTGAAATCCCGGCTCAGCTTTCCCATCCCGGAAAAAAAACGCATCACCAGATCGGAGCGCAACACTTTGTTCAAAGGATAGACCATGACCACCGCGTCCTGGGGGATGAACATCCAGACCTCCCGCCCGTCGGCGATGATTTCCTTTCTCTGCTCCGCGGGTTTTTCGTACTGCCAGCGCATGCGGCAGGGTTTTTGAAAATAGAGCAGGCCCTCGGCCTTTTCTCCCTGGCCGGCGGCCTGCATCCGGGACTCCTGGTGAAAGCTGGCTTTGAAGCCGCCGGATTTGTCATACTGAGCCTGCACCCGGTTAACCACCTCTTCGGGGCCGGGCGCGCTCCACGCCTGCCAGGAGACCGACAGGCAACCTAGAATCATTAAGGTGAGCCAGAACCGTTTTCCCAAGTCTTGATTGTCCTTGTTTGTGAAGATGTATTAATCTCTTCTAAATTATCAAATCCCAATCCCCGCGTCAATTAACCTGAGGGCGCTTTAGGAGGCAGCGGGACAGGGCTAGAACTTTCAATAGTCCCGCACCCGCCAGTTTCTCCATTGACTTTATCGCCCCTTTGGGATTAATTCCTGGGGAAAGTTCATGAACACGAAGATAAATGATTACGATTATTTTCTGCCCCCGGAACTGGTGGCCCAATACCCCTTGAGCCAACGGGACGCCTCCCGCCTCCTGATTCTTAACCGGGCCGGTGGGGAAATAGGGCACGCCTCCTTCCGGGACCTGCCCCGCTACCTGGACCCTAATGACCTGTTAGTCTTAAACGACACCCGGGTCTTTCCCGCCAGGCTCCACGGTAAGAAAGCCAGCGGCGGTAAAATCGAACTCCTCCTCCACCACCTGCCGGAGAGGGAGGGGGAGGAGATTCCCGGGGGAGGAAAAAAATGTGGAACAGCCGCCCCCGGCTGTTCCGGAGCAGGCGGAGGCGCCTGCTCCGCATCCTCACCCTCCAACCCTCCCCTTAAATCAGCCAGAGCCAAAGCTACCTACCGCGGGAGGTTGCGACAAGGGCAGGAATTGGTTTTCGGTGAAAAATTGCGGGGCGAGGTGATCTCCCTGCCCCAAGCAGGGGTGGCGGAGGTGCGTTTCCGGTCCCTGAACGGCAGCGACCCCTCTCAGTTAGTAATGGCACAAGGAGAAGTGCCGCTGCCGCCCTATATCCAGCGCTCCCCGGAGGAGTCCGACCAGGAGCGCTACCAAACAGTCTATGCCTCCCGGGTGGGGGCCATCGCCTGCCCCACCGCGGGTTTGCATTTTACCGGGGCGGTCATGGGCGACCTGGCCGCCCGGGGGATTGAGACGGTTTCTTTGACCCTGCACGTGGGGCCGGGGACCTTTATGCCGGTGCGGGAAGAGGATTATACCCGGCACCAGCTGCAACCCGAATACTTTGAACTCTCCCAGGCCGCGGCCCAGAGGCTGAATGCGGCCAAAGCCCAAGGAAAACGCCTGGTGGCGGTGGGCACCACCAGTGTCCGGGTCCTGGAATACTGCGCCGGGCCTCAAGGGTTCACCCCCCAATCCGGCTGGTGCGATCTTTATATCCACCCCGGCTATACTTTTCGGGCCGTGGACCGGCTGCTCACCAATTTTCATCTGCCCAAATCCACCCTGCTGCTCCTGGTGAGCGCCTTCGCGGGCCGGGATTTGATCATGAAAGCCTACGAGAAAGCCGTTAAGGAAAAGTACCGGTTTTATTCTTATGGCGATTGTATGCTGATTTTATGAGAAGAGATTAAGGGGGAAAAGGTTAAAAGGGGAAAAGGGGAAGAAAAGCTTGGTTAGTTATAAGTCGGTATTTACCTTTTCCCCTTTTCCCCCAAAATTTACCCCAGAGAATATGTCTCAAGCATTTGAGTTTCACCTAAAGAAATCCGTATCCCCCGGCGGTCCCCGTCTGGGGGAGATGCGCACCGTCCACGGAGTGGTGCAGACCCCCATCTTCATGCCCGTGGGCACCCAGGGCACGGTAAAAGCCATGGCCCCCGAAGAGTTGCAGGGCCTGGGCGCGGGCATTATTTTAAGCAATATTTATCACCTCTATCTTCGACCCGGAGCAGAGGTGGTGGCGGCCCTGGGGGGGTTGCATAAGTTTATGAATTGGCCCGGCGGCATTCTCACCGATTCCGGGGGCTACCAGATCTTCAGCCTGGCCTCTTTTCGCCAAATTACCGAGGAAGGGGTACATTTCCGCTCCCATCTGGATGGCTCCAGCCACTTTTTGACCCCGGAAAAAGTGATTGCCTTACAGCGGACCATCGGCTCTGACATCATGGTCTGTCTGGACGAATGCCCCGGCTATCCGGCCCCGGAAGCGGAGGTGCGCCGGGCCGCGGCCCTTACTTTAAGGTGGGCCAAGCGTTGTCTGGAGGCCAGGGCTCAAGATCCCGCGCCCCTTTTTGCGGTGGTCCAGGGAGGAATGCTGCCGGAGTTGCGCCGGGAACAGGCCCAGGCCTTCCGGGAGCTGGATTTCGACGGCTATTGCCTGGGAGGCTTGAGCGTGGGGGAGGACAAAGACACCCTCCTGGCCATGGTGGAGGTGACCACCCCGGAACTGCCGGAGGGCAAGCCCCGGTACCTCATGGGGGTGGGGACGCCCGAGGACTTGGTGGAGGGGGTGGCCCGTGGGGTGGATATGTTCGATTGCGTGCTGCCCACCCGTAACGGTAGAAACGGCATGGCCTTCACCGGCTTCGGAAAAGTAGTGGTAAAAAACGCGGTTTACGCCCGGGACCCCGCCCCTCTGGAGGAAGGTTGCGGCTGCTACACCTGCCGCCATTACTCCCGGGCTTATTTGCGCCATCTTTATCTATCTAGGGAAATTCTGGCCTATCGCCTTTTAACTCTACATAATTTATATTACTATCTTCACCTGATGGCGGAAATTAGAGAGGCGGTGGCTGCTGGCCGCTTTGCCCAATTCCGCCGGGAATTTTACGAAAAACGAGAGGGAGGTAATACGCGTGGTTAATTGGGCATATGCCGCAGCCCCTGGGGCTGCTCCCGAGTCCAGCCCCATGTGGACCTTTGTCGCCCCCATGGTCTTAATGGTGGTGATCTTCTATTTTCTGCTTATTCGGCCCCAACAGAAGAAAGCCAAGGAGCATCGCACCTTTCTGGATAATCTGAAACGGGGTGACCGGGTAATCACCAACGGCGGGATCTGCGGGGAAATCACAGCCATCAACGACCAGATCGTGACCATAGAAGTGGCGGACAAGGTGCGCCTGGAAGTGGGACGGCCTTATATCGCCGGCTTGGCTCCCAAGAAATAGAGGCCCTGCGAGCAGTGAGCGGTAAGCAGTGAGCCGCAACTACCAAGGCTTAGCGGCTCCCCATTGTTTACTGCTCACTGTTCACTGCTTACTGCTTACTCTAGAAAGGTACTGACATGACCCAGGGCCGGCCCCAGGAGGCCTTAACCCAGGAGATCGCCCAACTGCAGGAGATGGCCCGGGAATGGGCCCGCCTCTTCCCCCAGGCCGCCTCCCAGGGAGAACACTGGCTGAAGGTGCTCTCCGAGGTCCAGGCCCACATGGCCGAGGAAGTCTGCCGGCTGGCGGTGGTAGGCGCGGTCAAATCCGGGAAAAGTACCGCCATCAATGCTCTCCTGGGTCAGGACTTGCTGAAGCGGGGCGCGGGCATCCTCACCGCCATGGTCACCCGCATCCAGCCCGGCCCGGAACCCCGGGCGGAACTTAAGTTCAAGGATTGGGGGGAAATCAACGGGGAGATCAACCGGGCCTTAGGGATGCTGCCGGTCCCCCGCCTCCGGGAACGGGCCGCGCCTTTGGACCTCCAGCAGGCAGTGGACCGGGAGTTGCTCTTCCAGGTGCTGGCGGAGGCCAAAGATGAGGACATCTGGTCGGAGGGCAGCCTGGACCCCAACTATCTCCTCCTGAAATCCTATCTGGAGGGTTATGAGCAGATCCGGGGGCTGCTTCAGTCCTCCACGGCCCTGTCCCTGACCGGCCCCGACCTGGCCCGCCACCGGGAAATGGTGACCCGGGAGGCCACCGCAGTCTTCTTGAAAGACGTGCTCCTCACCATTCCCTTCCCCTGGGCGGCCACGGGGATGGAGTTCGGGGACTGCCAGGGCAGCGACTCCCCCATCCCCCAACACCTGGCCCAGGTGCTGGCCTACCTGGTGAAATGCGACCTGGTGCTCTATGTGGTCAGTTCCCGGGTGGGGCTGCGCCAGGCGGATTTCCAGTTCCTGGGGGAATTGAAAAGGATGGGGCTGGTGCCCCATATCCTCTCCATCCTCAACCTGGATTTGGGGGAACATGCCTCCCTGGAGGAAGTCCGGCATATCCGGGACCGGTTGGTCCAGGAATTGACCCCCTGGCAGCCGGAGCCCCGGGTTTATGCCTTCTCGGTGCTCAAGCTGCTCCTGGACCGCCGCCGCCAGCGGGGCGAGAACCTGGACCAGCGAGAGGCGGGGCTTTTGTCCGTCTGGGCCCTGGATAAGGAGGCAGCCGGCTTTTCCGATGAGGAAGCGGCTCGCTTTCAGGAGGACTTAGAGAAGGCCGTGCAGCGCCTCCAGGGCCGCCGCCTGGCGGGAGGCAGCCTCTCCCAGGTGCAGATGGTGGCCCGGGGTCTCAAGGAGCAATTGGAGCTGACCCGGGGTCTCCTGGGCCAGGACCTGGAGGCCCTGCAAAGGGTGGAAAGCCATCTCCAGGCCCGGCGCCAGCCCCTGGAATCCACCCTGGCCAGCCTGGACCAGACCCTGAACGGCGCCGGCATCCACCTGAAGAAGGTCCTGAAAGACCGGGTAAACTCGGTGATGGACCGCCGCCACGGCAAGGTGGGCGCCGCCCTGACGGGCTTTATCCAGGACTATGAGCCCAACTGGGACCGGTTCCTGCTGCCGGAGCTGCCCGGATCTTTCCGCCCCGCCCTTTATCAGCTCTTTCAGGAGTGCGCCAAGGAGCTCTCCCATTACGTCACGGCCGAAGCCAATGTCTCCCTGGTGGAATTTATCCGGGAACAGGAAGATTGGCTGCGCCAGGAGTTGGCCCGGGTGGAGACGCCGCTGTTGCTCTCCCTCCAGGACGCCCTGACCTTGTATTACCGGGAGATCGAGGGCCTGGGCTTTCCCGCCCAGCCTCCGGCCCTGGAGATGGCCGCCAGCCCCCGGCCTCCGGGCCTGGAAGTGCCGCTGTTGAATCTCCAACTGGACCCGGGCTGGTGGCTGGACGCGGAAGTCTGGGTCCGCTCCGGGGCCGGTTTCCTGGAGCGATACTGGGAAGCCCTGAAGCGCCGCCTGGGCCGGGGTGCGGCCGAGGAGCCCCGGAGCCAGTTGCTCCGGGACCTGGGAAGGGCCTTGAAGGCCATCAAGGACTGGCTCCAGGAACAGGTGAAGGTGCAGTTCATCGATTACGGCGAACGCCTGAAGTTTCAATATTTCCTGCCCCTGGTGGACCAGTGGCTGAAGCAGCAGGAAACCGCGCTGGCCAATACTATGCGCTCGCTGCTGACGGACCTGGAAGGAGTATCCGGCTCCATGCACCTGGAGGAAGAAGAACGCACGGCCCGGCGCCGGCGTCTGGAGGAACTGCTGCCCCAGGCCCAAGGCATTGAACTCCACCTGGAAGATCTGCGGCAGAAGTGAAGAACAATGGGTTAAAAGGGGAACGGGGGAAAAGGTTAAAAGAGGAAAAGACAAGGACGGGAAGTATACGAAATGGTTGGGAAAGCTTTCGGTTGATTATATCATCTGGATAGGGGAATGGAGGAAGAGAGAAGAAAGAAGATCGAGACTTTTGAGGACCTGTTGGTCTGGCAGAAGAGTATCGAAATAGTCAAGCAAATTTACTTGATCAGCACAGATAACAATCTCTCCAAGGATTTTGCCTTGAGAGGCCAATTGAGACGTGCCGCCCTTTCTATTCCTTCCAATATCGCCGAAGGATTTGAACGCTCCTCGAAAAAAGAATATCTAAATTTCCTCAATTTTGCCAAGGGATCTGCAGGGGAACTAAGGAGCCTCCTCCTGGTAGCCTCGGAAATCGGCTACCTCGACCCCATAAAACATAACGAACTGCGCAATTCCATCTCAGAAATCAGCCGCTATTTATCCAATCAGATCAAATCCCTAAGGAAATCATCTCTATGAATTCCACCTTTCCCTCCCTTCCCTTTTCCCCTGTTAACCCTTTCCCCTTTTCCCCCAAGGTGAGACCATGACCGACAAACTCCCCTGGCTGGCTTTGCGCAGCATCCCCGGGGTGGGGTTGGTCTTGTTTCAGCGGCTGGTCCAGGCCTTCGGCTCCCCGGCCGCGGTCTTTGAGGCCGGTACCCCGGAGCTCAGGTCCATCAAGGGGGTCACCCCGGCCATCGCCAAAGCCATTACCTCCTTTAAAGATTGGGACCGGATGGAAGCCCAGATTTCCCGGGTGACGGCCGCAGGCGCCGAAGTGCTCACTCAGGATGATCCCCGGTTCCCGGCGCGGCTCTTAAATATTCCTTATCCTCCGCCTTATCTCTTTATCCGGGGCGCCCTGGAGGCCGAAGACGCCCAGGCCGTGGCCCTGGTGGGCACCCGGGCCGCCAGTTATTACGGTTTGAAGACCTGCCGCCATTTGGCCGGGGCCCTGACGTCCCGGGGTTGGCGGGTGGTGAGCGGCCTGGCCCGGGGCATCGACACCGCGGCCCACCAGGGGGCTCTGGAAAACGGCGGCCGCACCCTGGCGGTTTTGGGCTGCGGCCTGGACGTGGTCTATCCCCCGGAGAACAAAAAGCTCTATCAGCAGATTCCCCAGCAGGGTGCGCTCATCAGCGAATTTCCCCTGGGCACGCTCCCGGAGGGCCGCAACTTTCCGGTGCGCAACCGCCTGATCAGCGGCCTGTCCTGGGCCGTGGTGGTGGTGGAGGCCGGGGCCCAGAGCGGTACCCACATCACCGTGCAGTACGCCCTGGACCAGGGGCGGGAGGTGCTGGCGGTGCCCGGTCCGGTGAACTCTCCCAACAGCGTCGGCCCCCACCGTCTCATCCAGCAGGGGGCTAAACTGGTCCACGAAGTGGGTGATATCCTCCAGGAACTCCCCCGGGATGCCGGGGTCAGACCGACCACCAGGCCGGGGGCGGTCACCGAACCCCCGGCCCGGCCCCGGACGGAAGACCCCCTCCTGCCGCTGCTGGGCGCGGACCCGGTGCAATTGGAAGAATTGGTGCAGGCCTCCCACCTACCGGCCGCGGAAGTCCTGAGCCGCCTCACCATGCTGGAACTCCAGGGTCTCATAAAGGAACTGCCGGGGAAATGTTTTGTGTTGGAGGGGGGATAAGAAAAGGCATTCTGAGGGAGGGAGCCAAGGGCCTCAGGTTCCTGGCCCTCCTCCCGCGAACCAAGAGCATAAATTCCCATGTTCATCGCCATCTCCGGGACCTTTCACGTTGACGGTTATACCCCTGATGGGGATTCCCTGCATTTTCAGGCCCATAATGCCGCTAATTGGCAGAAGCTGGGGGGGCCTGCGGTGCGGCTTAACCAGCGGCAGCAGGCCCAACTGCGGCTGGAGGCCATCGACGCCCTGGAAATGAACTTCGAGGGCCGGCACCAGCCCTGGAAATATGCCCGGGAGGCCTTAGATTTTTTACTGACACGCCTGGGGATCAGGGGCAACTTGTTCGGGCCGGCCCACGCACGGGACGGCGCGGCCGGGTACATTTTAGCCCGCCAGGCCGAGAAGTACCGGCGGCCGGTGGCCTTTGTTTTTACCGGCGGTGCCAATTGGCCTGATGGCGAGAAGGTCTTTCTGGATACGTCCCTGGTCCAGCACAGCCTCAACCATCAATTGCTCCGGGAGGGTCTGGTTTATCCTACCTACTATGAGGGGCTATACCCCGATCTCCGGGAGGAACTCACCCGGGCCTGCCGGGAAGCAAGAAAGGAGCAAAAGGGTTTCTGGCCCCGGGACTGCACCAACTCCGGGGTGGCGCTGGACGGCCTTGACCGCCTGACCAGCAAATGTATCATCCTCCCCAAGTTGTTCCGGCGTTTGGTGCGCTTTCTCAAAGATTCCGGCGCGGCCGGTGATTTCCAAACTTATCTGGAGGCCGGGCCCGATCCCGTCACCCATCTGTCCACGAACCGGGTCACCACTCTGGCCGGCCTGGTGGAAATCCAGGGGGGTGCTGTCAGGCTAACGGCTGCTCCGGAAGATTTGGTTTTTGCAGAAACTTAGTCATTAG
>JAQTXE010000293.1 GCA_028688935.1 Syntrophales bacterium | reverse complement strand
ATCTGCCTGGCGGTGGGGGCTTATCATGGCGCATACGGCTCTTTTCTCCTCTTTCTGGCCAACTTTATTTCCATTCTGATTGTGGCCGCGGCCACTTTTATCGCCGCGGGCCTGGCCCAAAATGTCCCCTGGGATGAAACCTGGGGCCTGGCCAAACGTTTCGGGGTCCCCGCGGTGGGATTCCTGGTGGTGGCTATCATCCTCACCCATTCCCTGGTGAAGATCGTCCAGGAGCGCAATTTGACCAATAACATCAAGAAGGTGATCACCAAGGAATTGTCCCAACTCCCCACCACCGCCATGGTGAATATGGTGCACCAACGCAGCAAGGGCAAGCTTTATGTCCTGGCCACGGTGCGCACTCCCCGGGTCATTAACCCCAATAAGGTCCGGGCCATTCAGGAAGCCATAGAACGGCGGGTGGAGATTTCCACGGAACTGGTCATCCGCTCGATTTTGGCCAAGGATATCGGGGCCACCGGCACCACCAGCGAAGCCACCGCGGAGAATCTCAACGGCGGTTTTATGACCAAGGAACTGACACCGGACGTCCTCAAGACCCAGTTCGCGGAACAGGCTTTGCGGGAAATTCTGATGAACCGGCCGGAATTGGAACTGTTGGACGTGGACCTGCTCTATTTTCCTTCAGGCCGGGTGATTTTAGCCAGCCTCCAAGGGCCCCGGGTGCTGATTCCTACGGAAGTCAAGGAATTGGAAAAAGCCATCCAGGAACGGCTCAAAGACCCCAACATCCATCTGATGGTCAGGTGTCTCACCACTGTGGAGGTGGATGACCGGGGGAGAATCCTCTACGGCTGGTCCCATCTGGGACTGCCGACCCCGGAACAGAAAAAACTCCGGGACCGGATAGAACAGGCGGTGCGGGAGGAATTCCGGAGGTTGTCCAATATCTTCGCTACGAATGTGGACGCGGCCCCCAAGGACGATAAATGGCAGGTACGGGTGGAAGTGGTGGGTTCCCGGGTTATTTCCCCAAGTGAGGCGGCGAACATGGAAAAGAGAGTCTCCCGCCTGGTCGATAAACCGGTGAAGATCTATTTCTGGTCCAAGGCCCAGGCCATGGTGACTCCGGAGGGCTACAGTTCGAGGGAGGAATTTACCCGGAAACGCCTGGAGAAACGGGAAGAAGTGCGGAGCAACGGCGCATCCGAGTAGGGGCGACGGGGTTCCGGGATGGTGAGTGGGGATTATTTATACTGGTTGCCACAAATTTTTTCCGCCCCCCTCACCCTAGCCCTCTCCCCCCGCTGGGGGGAGAGGGGATAAGAGGAAAGACCTTTTGCAAACATAATCGTAGAAAAAGTGGTCCAAGAAAAACTCCCTCCCCCGGATCGGGGGAGGGAGTGGCGCGTCAGGTGGAACAGACCCGGGAGAGTACCCGGAAGTGTTAGAAGGGTTCGAACAATTCCGGCCGTTGTTTGCGAGGCGCCGGGGCCTGGGGAGGCGGCGCGGCCTGGGCCGGAGCCGGGGTTAATACACCCCCGGCAGGCGGTGCGGGCTGTTCTTCAGGAGGAGGGCCGGTTTCCGGGGTGGCGGTCCCCGCCTTCCCGGGCTTGCGGTAGCGGCGCCGGACCACGGTCTTGTCCGTGGACAGATATTGCATTTCCAGCCAACCGGTCTTCTGGGTACGGGAGTTAGTAACCCGGGCCCAACCCGCGTTATTTTTCTCCAGGAGCTTGACCTGGTCGTTGAGGCGCAGCCTATCCACGGTCTTGGCCCGGCCTTGGGGGGCTTCCCGGAGACGCAGGCCCCAGCGGCGCACATAGAAATCGCTGACCGGCTCAAGCTTCAAATACCGCTCGTTGGCCCAACCTTCCTGGCCGGAGGCGGTACGCAGCAGGAACCAACTGCCCTGGCGCTTGAGGCTCTGCAGCCGCTCGTTTAACTTGACCTGGGTGACGTCGGCAGAGGCGGGATCAGGTTGGCTCTTGAGCTGTAATTCCATGGTCCCCAGATAATAATAGGTCTCCAGCGGTTGCGTGGGGGGGCTGGGAGCCGGGGTGGGCGCACCGCCACAACTGCAGAGAATCAGACCTAAAGAAATACAGCAAAGCAGAAGACGGAGTCGGGGCATTTCTGGAAGTATCATAGGGTTCCGCACCTTTAAAGAGATGTTCTTAAACCCTAGGGTCGTCATCAAGACTATTATTCATTAACAGAAAAGTAAATATTTTTATACATAATAAGCAGAGTAAACCTGGACGGCAAGTGGGTGTCTTTGATGCAGCCTGATTTTTTTGACGCGGCCGACAAACTAATCGTCTATGGCTCGTTGGCTCCGGGGGAGGACAACTACGTGTTGCTGGCGGATTTGCCGGGAACCTGGGAGAAATGCGTCATCCGGGGCCATATGGGCAGCTTTATGGGCTACAAGTCCTTCCGGGCCGATCCCGGGGGTGAGGAGCACCCCGCCTGGCTCTTCAGCTCTCCCGGCCTGCCGGAGAGGTTTCCGGCGCTGGATGATTTTGAAGGCGCGGCCTACCAGCGGGTGGTGATCCAGGTGGAGATAGAGGGGCGCAGGGTTTGGGCCCATATTTATGAAGGGATATATGGTGATTACAGGGGGATGGGCTAGGTCTGAAAAGATAGGCCTCACGCAAAGACGCAAAGGCGCAAAGTAAGGCGCAAATACTTTTTTAATTTACCGGTAGGCCGGAGCCTCATGAATAAATGCTCTCAGATTTTTGCCAGGCGCATTGATTATGTAATCTTCCTTCTTATTATTCCGTTATTAATAATATCTTCTTTGTCGGCAGCCGGAGGCTCCGAGTTTGCCAGGCCGCAGCCGGGGCGAACCTGGCATTTCCCCTCAGACCATGGGGCCCATCCCAAATTTAAAACGGAGTGGTGGTATTACACCGGGCACCTGCGGGCCAAGGACGGGGAGGCTTTCGGGTATCAGCTCACCTTCTTCCGGGCGGGGTTGAGGCAGCCGGACCTTAAAGCCCGCTCCGCCTGGGCGCTGCATACCGTTTATTTCGCCCACCTGGCCCTGAGCGATATAACCAGCGGGACTTTTCATTTTCGAGAAAAGGCGAACCGGGGCGCGCTGGGCTTGGCGGGCGCAAAAGAAGGACGCCTCAAGGTGTGGGTCAATTCCTGGAGCGCGGAGATGGAGGGCAAGTCCCACCACCTGAAGGCCCAAGACGGGGGCCTGGGGTTGGACCTTATTTGTACGCCGTTAAAACCGGCGGTGCTCCATGGCGATAACGGCTTCAGCCGCAAGGCGGCCAGGGGCCAGGCGGCCAGCTACTATTATTCCTTGCCGCGGATGGAAACCCGGGGCCGCATCCAGGTGGGCAAGCGCGACCTGGAAGTGACGGGAACCTCCTGGATGGACCACGAGTTTTTCACCCATACCCTCACCGCCGGGCAGGCGGGCTGGGACTGGTTCGCCCTGCAACTGGACGACGGCCGGGAGGTGATGCTCTACCTGCTCCGGGGAAAAGACGGCAGCATTGACCCGGCGTCCTCCGGCACCCTCATCGATCCCCAGGGCCGGGCCCGGCACCTTAAACTGGCGGACTTTAAGCTGACGCCCACGAGCACCTGGAAATCACCCCATAGCAAGGCCGTATATCCCGCGGCCTGGAAGCTGAAAATACCAGCCGCGGGCTACTCCCTGACCCTCACCCCCACCCTGGCGGATCAGGAGATCCGGGCCGGGGCAGCCGGAGGCGTTACGTATTGGGAAGGGCAGGTGAAGGTGGAGGGGCAACGTCAGCAAAAGGAGGTGCATGGCTTAGGCTATGCGGAATTAACAGGGTATGCCGGGAAGTTGGGAGGGCTTTTTTAGGGAATTTAGACGGGGGCGAGAGGCCGCACAGGCTGGAAAGCCTGTGCTACCGGTTATTAAGCTAGAATTATTATAATTCCTTGCTAAATGACAGAGGTTCTTTGAAATGGAGAGTATGGTAATTTTTTGTGCTGACATTGGTTCGATTCCAAAACAAAACTTTGCTTGGGCGAGAGGTGAAGTATTTGGTAATAATTTGAAAAAAATTATAACAGGAGAGGATATAAATAAGTTGGTTGACATGGCCGCGCAAGATATAAATTCTAACGTTGTTGTCGCAATAGGGTTCGAATGCCCTCTGTTTATTCCAATAAGAAACAAGCCACAACAGATTGGATCTGCAAGAGTTGGCAGAAATGGAAGAAATGCTGAAGGTAGTAGGTCATGGTCGGCATCTGCAGGAGCTATGGTATTAGCTACGGGAATTCCCCAAACATTTTGGATTTTAAAGGAAATATATAGTAGAGTTAAATCTAAGGAAGTTCCAGCTTTCATGGATTGGAAAGAATTTGTTAAAGCAGAAAAAGGTATCTTTTTATGGGAAGCTTTTGTAACTTCCCATGCAAAGGGAGAAAGTCACCAAGAAGATGCTAAAAAAGCAGTTCAAACCTTCGCTGAGGCATTGCCTAACATCGAGGAAAATAACGCTGTTCATGAGATAGAGGTTATCTCTCTTATTGGGACGGTTCTTGTTGCTACAGGGTGGAGTTCAAACCTATCCCTTCTCAAAAAATCTTGCTTGGTAATTAAAGCTAAATGATTCTCTGCGATTACTCTCCAAAAATCTAAAAAACAGGAGATTGTGCAGATTGATAGAAATATGAATTTTGCAGCGATATTCCTGGTTTTTATCAAGAAATAATAATTATAGGGG
>JAQTXE010000038.1 GCA_028688935.1 Syntrophales bacterium | reverse complement strand
TGACCTGCCCCCATGGATTATACCAGAACTTAAGTTAGAGTTGCGGTCAAGTCGGCCCAGAGGTCCTGGCGGAGCGGAGCGGAGCCAGGACCTCTGGGAATCACGGCGATGGCTGCAGGCGCAGGTGGCCGATACCCCAAAGCACTATGGGGCCTGACCGTATTGTATTCCTGTCGCCAGCACTCTATCAGGATCTGGGCCTCCTTCAAGCTGTAGAAGAAGATCTCGCCGTTGAGCAACTCATCCCGCAGTTTCCCGTTAAAGCTCTCGTTGTAGCCATTCTCCCAAGGACTCCCGGGTTCAATGTAGAGCGTTTTGACCCCAATTCGGCTTAACCACTCCCTGACCGCCTTGGCGGTAAATTCCGGCCCGTTGTCCGACCGGATATAGTCTGGGGGGCGCCGTGAGACAAACAGTTCCGTTAACCTATAAAGCACCGCATCAGCATCCAAACGCCGGGCCACCTCGATGGCCAGGCATTCTCTGGTATACTCGTCGATTACCGTCAACATGCGAAAGGCCTTGCCATCGTGGGTCCGTGCCATCACAAAGTCATAAGACCAAACATGGTTCGGCCAACACGGCCGGAGACGAACACAAGAACCATCGGTTAACCACAACCGGCCACGCTGCGGTTGCTTCTGGGGCACTTTCAGCCCTTGTTGTCGCCAGATCCGCTCCACTCGCTTGTGGTTTACTACCCAGCCGTCTCGGTTGAGCAAGGCGGTGATACGGCGATAGCCATAACGTCCGTACTGGGTGGCATAACCAACGATGGCCTCAGTCAGCCCCACCTCGTCACTCGCCAACCGGGGCTGATAACGCTGGGTCCCCCGGGATTGGCCAAGCACCAGGCAGACGCGGCGTTCCGACACTCGCAGCACTTGCCGGACATGCTCCACGCCGCGCCGCCGACGGGTAGGGCTTAGAAGTTTCCCTTGACCGCTTCCTGTAAAATCAACTTGTCCAGGGTCAGATCTGCTACCGCCCGCTTTAAACGAGCATTCTCCTGTTCCAGGACCTTTAATCGCCTAGCCTGCTCAACCTTTAAACCACCGTACTCCCGGCGCCAGCGATAAAAGGTCTGCTCAACGATGCCCAAGCTACGGCAAACCTGCCCCGTCGTCTGCCCCTGGGACAAGGCCACCTCTGCTTCCCGCAGCTTGCCAATGATCTGCTCCGGGGTATATCGCTTCCTGCTCATCTCCCTACCTCCCTTCGATCCATCACTCGAACTTAACATGTGGATCTGTTTTTGGGGGGCAGGTCAAATGGATCACACGGCGAATGATCGCCATTGACCCTTGAAAAAGAAAAGACCAACGCTACGAGTGCACTTGATCAGGCGGCAACACGGTTTTCCAGTTCCGCTACTCTCTTTTCCAAAGCCTGCATTTGTGTAGCCAACTTCTCGTGCTCTTCACGCCGGACGATGACCTCATAGAGCCGGTCCAGGCGTTTATTTATATCATCGATGCGTCCAATAATTTCTCTTCGTGCCAGATCAATACGGCCATCGAGCTTCCCGCAAGCCGCATCAATGCGCTTATTGGTCTCATCGATGCGGCCCCCAACTCCTCTCGGACTGCATCAATACACCCACTGAATATATCGATATGACGGCTCTGGTCCGCCAGGTGGTTATTGACGTCATCCAACCGTTTGAAGGCAAGAACTAAAGACGCCTTGATTTCCGCCTGATATTACCGGAGTGTCGCCACATCCGGTAATATCATTTCTTTTATGCCCGCCAAAATTGCATCCGTACCAGACATGCCGCAACCTCCTTTGTTTATCGTAATAATAATTAATTAAAATTTCAAGGGCTTAACCCATCCAGGGCCTGAGCCTGTCGTTTTCCGTTCACTCCAGTCGGTCCTGAGACCAGCAGCCATACTGGCACCCCTCTGGTCAGCAGGCTTGAGGTTAAGCACGCCAAACTGTGGACCAACGACGTGCTATCTGATCTGCCATGGAGCTTAACCGGGGTCTCCCAAAAGCAAGGGAGCCACACCCATGATTAACGTCGCCGCACTCTATGGCCTCGAGTCAGGCCGCCAATGGTGCGAAGCTGCCAGCAAAATGCGACCTCTTTGGCTGTGTATGGTCATCTAAAAGGGGGCATCTCCACAGGTCCACCACTCCAACTTAACATGTAGTTCAGTTTTTGGGGGGCAGGTCAGTAGCCAGTCGGATAGTCGGCGCAGGTCTTTGGTAGTAACCTGGTTCTCAAACCGGGATAAGGTGGGTTGGGAGGCCAGATCTCCAGAACTCTCCGGGGCCTTGCCAGCCATGATCTTGAGAGCCGGGTCTTTGGAGAGCCAGGCGGCGTCGTTGTTGTCCTCGTAACCCAAGGCGATAGCAAAGATACGCTGACGCACCAGAGTAAGGAGATCGTGTTTAACCTTGCCGGAATCTCGCGGATCACGAAGACATGAGGCCGTCTTCTCGGCGATCCGGCAGCGCTGATCCAGTTCTCGCGGGAGCAGGCCGCTGGCGTTCGAGGTTATCCGGCCTCCGGCAAAATCGGCGATGACTTCCTTGTGGAAAAGTCTTTCAAAGTGAGCTGTTTATGGCAGACTGTGTTCAAAGGGTATCCCGCCTGAGAAGCTGTTTGTTGAGCGACTACAGAATCTTAGCAGATGCACTTTCTTCTTCTAAGAACTTTTTATGAATTATCCGGGCTAGACCTCCATCCCATAACCATGGATTACTCAATTGTAGTCCCTCCTGAGTGGGATACCGCGAAAGGAGACTGGTTTGGATTCCAAGCGGATACAATGCCGCTTGGATAACCATAGCTTTGCATGTAGAAGGATTTTCGTGTTATTATGGGGTCAAGTAAATGATTCGGCTTCAAAAACAGAAACTTTGGGATTTTTTCTCCTGACCCAAAGCCCCCGCGAACCAATTTTTAACTGCGGTGGTAAAGATTTCCGCATAATCTCGGTTAAAACAGCAGGCCAATATGCTCAGACGTCAATACAAGGTTATCGTTATCGCCGTGGCCCTGGGTCTAGCTGTGGTGTTGGTCAATAGTATCTTCGATTACTATTTTTTTTACGAGCCGAAGATCGAGCCGAAGACTTTTCTGGATTTGCTGCTCTTTGATATTCCACCTCGCGAAGTTTATAAACGCACTATATTTATGATGTTTTCTGTTATCATGGGAATCTTGGTTTTTCATTATTTCATCAGAATGACAGAAAGTGAGGGACGTTACCGGGAGTTGTTCGACAATGTTAACGATGCTATCTTCGTAGTTTCACCCGCAGGGGAAGGGCGGGGAACATTTATTGAAGCCAACGCAGTGGTCTACAAAAATCTGGGTTATGGCAAAGAAGAAATATTGAGCCTCACTCCCGCCGATCTGGATGAGCATTACGCTTTGGGGCAAAAGAGTGACGACAACACTCCGCTCCTTTTTGAGACTGTTATCCGGGCCAAAAATGGCAAAAAAATCCCGGTAGAAGTCCATTCCCACCACTTTCAGCTCTCCGGTAGGCCCGCCATTCTTTCCATCATCCGAGATATCACGGTTCGCAAGCAGAATGAGATCAAACTCCTGGAGTCGGAGCACCGTTTGCGGGAGCTGACGGCGCAACTCCTCAATATCCAGGAAATTGAGCGCAGTCGGATCTCCAAGGAGCTGCATGACGAACTGGGCCAGACCATGCTGTTGCTGAAATTTCAGGTGAGCGCCATACATGAGAAGTTAGCCGACCCTGCCACCCGGAAGGAAAGCAGCGAAGTCCTGAAAAATAACGACGAGGCAATCGAGAACGTCCGACGTTTGGCCAAAGATTTGAGTCCCACCGTCCTGGAAAGCCTTGGGGTTTCCGCGGCGGTCCGGTTTTTGCTAGAAGAATTCGGAAAGAGCTCCAATATTGCAGTTACGGCAGACATCGATGAAGTCAACGATCTACTGGCGCCGAAAGAGCAGCGCAATATCTACCGGATTTTCCAGGAAGCCCTGACCAATATCGGACGGCATGCCCAGGCCGGGCATGTCAAAGCGATGATTAAAAGGTCAGAGCAAAGCATCGCGGTTCTGATTCAGGACGACGGCAAAGGCTTCGAGGTTGATAAGGTCTTGGCCGATTACCCCAAAGCCAGGAGATTTGGACTGGCCACCATCAAAGAACGCGTCCAATTAATCGGCGGCTCGCTTGACCTAAAAAGTGAATTGGGCTCAGGCACCAAAATAACCTTTAGTGTGCCCGCGGATAGAGGAGAAGGCGATGGAACCATACCGCATCTTGCTGGCAGATGATCACGTCTTATTTCGCGAGGCTATGCGGAAGGCCATTGGAGACACCAAAGGGTTGGTAGTGGTGGGGGGAGTGGATGATGGCCTCGAACTCATGGAGTTCCTAAAACATACCCACCCGGATCTGATTATCCTGGACCTGACCATGCCCAACCTTTCCGGCCTGGAGGTGGCCCGGGAAATCAAGGAACTCTATCCGGAAATTAAGATCTTGATCCTGAGCATGCACAAATCCAAGGGTTGCCTGAGGGCGGCCTTTTGGGTCGGCGTAAACGGGTATCTGCTCAAGGAGGACGCCTTCCAGGACCTCAAGTCGGCCATCGAAACCATCCGAAACGGCAACAAATATATCTCTCCTCGACTTACGAACCAGATGAGCAATATCTATTTGCAAGAGAAGGCTGAGGAGAGGTTGACCAAGCAGGAAAACACAGTATTGTCCCTGATTGCCGAATACCTGACCGACGAAGAGATTTGCGACCGTTTGTTCATTTCCATTGGAACTTTCAGAAACCACCTGGTTAGCATCAAAAATAAGTTAAACATTAAAACCAGGCCCCATTTGATCAAATACGGCCGAGAGATAGAAGGTCTCGATTGACTCGGTTAAGACCTAGTACCATGTAACATTGCAATTTACGTATAATGTATTATAATAGGGCAAATTCCCCAGGGGGAGGGATTTGCCATGAAGCCACGATATCGGGTGACGTTAACAGAGCAGGAACGTCAGGAACTCGAGGCGTTGAAAACGGGGCGGACCAGTGCGAAACGGTTCCTTTACGCACGCGCTTTACTCCTCTGTGATGCAGGCCCCCAGGGGCCTGCCTGGAATGTAGCAGATGTGGCTGAGGCTATGGGCGTTACCTCTCGCACCATCGAACATTTGAAGAAGCGTTTCGTTGAAGAAGGATTGGCTGCGGCGCTGGCGCGGAAACAGCCGGAAAAGCCGGGGCGCGAGGTTACTTTCGATGGGGCTTTCGAAGCCCGCCTGATTGCCTTGGCCTGCTCGGAAACGCCGGAAGGTTGGCGGCGATGGACCGTACGGTTGCTGGCTGAGAAAGCAGTGGAATTGCATTTGGCTCCGAGTGTCTCGCATATGACAGTGCAGCGCATCCTTAAAAAAGCGAACTTAAGCCTCATCTCCGGAAGTACTGGAAAATCCCGCCGAAGGGAAGCGCCGCGTTCGTAGCTAACATGGAAGATGTGATTCAGGTTTATCATTTGCCTTATGACCCTGACTATCCGCAGGTCTGTATGGATGAAACCTGCAAACAGCTAATCGGAGAAGTTCAGGCCCCCATGGCTTGTGCGCCGGGAAGACCCGCGCGGGTCGACCATGAATACGTCCGCAACGGCGTGGCCCAAATCTTTCTCGAAGTGGAACCGTTGACCGGCAAGCGACATGTGGCGGCCGCTGAGCATAGAACGAGAAAGGACTGGGCCTGGTGGATCAAGGGTATGCTCGATGAGCGCTATCCGCAGGCCGTGCGAGTGCGCCTGGTCCTGGATAATTTGAACACACACGGTCCTGCCTCCCTCTATGAAACGTTTGAACCGCAAGAGGCCCGGCGTTTGGCAGAGCGGCTCGAGTTTCATTACACCCCAAAGCATGGCAGTTGGCTCACCATGGCGGAGATCGAGTTAAGCGCCCTTAATGGGCAATGCTTGGATCGGCGAATCCCCGATCTGGAAACATTGCAAAACCAAATTGCCGCCTGGGAGAATGACCGTAACAACCGGCAATCAAAAATAAATTGGCGTTTCTCTACCGCCGATGCCAGGATAAAGCTGAACCATCTTTATCCGAAACTATAGATGATACATGGTACTAGCATAATGCAGCTAAGATATTTTGATCTGAAAATCATATCTGCCTTTTTTGCTGGTTAGGCGATAAAGAAAGAATCTGGCACGATATGGAGCAGTCCCACCTGGGCGGGGAACCGCGAACAGGAGACTGGTGAGGATTCTAACAGAACAACCGGGGCACTTTGCCAACTTGGCTTTGCACTTAGGAGATATGCGCCGGCCTCCTCAACCCCGGGATTTCTTACCTATATGGTAACCGTTCCTTCTATTTCAAGGCAGGGAAAATAGAAGGAACCAGCTTGTTAAACCGGTAGATGGGGCGTCTGCTGCTAAATATTGGGTACCTTGTCGCGGTCTGATATGACTGAAAACGTATCACGACGCTGAAAACTCCTCATTGCCAAATCACCCTTAATTATTCTTTGCTTTGGCTCTGTCCTGGCCTTTGGCTGCAGGCTTTCCTGGGGCCGGTGCATTGCCTGGTGCGGCCTTGACTCCGTCCGGTTTAAGGCTGTCAATCAGCATCTGGTTCACCGGGATTCCAAGGCTTCTGGCCTTTTCGACATCCAGACGAGCCTTTTCTTTTTCCCCTTTGATCACGTAGGCCACGGCGCGGTTATTGTAGGCTTTGCCAAATTTGGGGTCGATCTCGATGGTGCGGCTGAAATCACTTATGGCTTGGTCAAGATCATTCTTATAACAGTAAGCAATCCCCCGGTTATTATAGGCCTGGATCGATTGGGGATTAAGATTGAGCGCCGCGCTAAAGGCGGTGATGGCCTTATCGTATTGTCCGGCGGCAAAAAATATTTTACCCAGGCTGATATACTCTTTGGCCGTCTTAGGGGTTGTGGCTCCACCAGGGGGCGGGGCTGGCAGCGAGGCCGCAGGTGGCGCCTTTTCCTTGGCAGCCTCTTTGGCACCTTCCTGAGAGCCGCAACCCAGCAAACATAAGCACAGCAGCACCAGGCTTAGCCACGGATAAACAAACCGATTGCATTTGGCGGCATCCATTTTTCGCTCTCATGAAAACAATTGTGCCCCGGGGTTCTCACCCGATCTTTAATCGATATTATGCAGCAACGCGGCCCAGCGCATTTCAAAATCGATTTTAGCACCTCTCTTTCCTGGTTTACCCCAGGAAAGCTTCCTCTTTTTGCGGCCAAGTTATCTCTTAGAAAGCATGATAGCACAAATTTTGCTGAAAAGTAATTTGGCTGAGCATTTAGGCACACTTAACCCTCAGAACTTGGATACCGCGCTGCTTTTGATCGCAATAACCCCAGGCAGGCTCTTCCCAATAAAGGTGAGCCAAAGGATGGGCCGAAACCACAGACGAAATCACATCTGAGTATGCTAAGAAACTCGCTCTCGCAATTCGATAAAATGCCCGATCTGCCAGATTGGGACAGAGGAGGTGCTAGCTGCCGGCAAAATGCAAACTCTTTGGTGAATGGGCGGGTTATCAAAGACCTTGGTCTTTAGTCCTCAGCCACTGCCTGAAAGATTGCTTTCACGTAATCCGGGTCCACCAAGTCCACCCCTCGGCCCACATAAAAGATCTCCCCGTTAAATGTTTTGAGACCGGGGTCACCTCCAACCACGCCATCGATGTCCCGGTCCAGGACAAGAACATCGGTTAACCAAGAGTCTGCCAAGATTCCTTGCAGGATTCCGTCTCCCATGAAAATCACCACTTTTGACATTAAATACCTCCTTTTAACCTGGATGGATATCATTGACCCCTTGGGCCGCATCGCCATTCCGCATACCCCAGAAGTCTTTAACTCCCTCACCAATTTTCGGGAGGAATAGTTTGAAAAGTTTCCTCCCGTTATACAAAGGATAGGACCATGAGTTTCTCCCGGCCCTGAGCGAGAACGTCCGGCTTTTCCCCGGCAAACCTCCCGGGAAGGTTGATAACAGGCGGCACAAATTAGTCTTTCTCTCTGGCGGCTTTGGCCCAGGCCACACAGGGAGAGATGTCCCTGGTGGTCCGTTTATTTTGCATCAAACCCCGGTCATACCTCGGTCATGCCCTCACGTCGAGGAGGGCATTTCCCTTGCCCGGGAGCCGGATGGCCTGCCCCTAAAGCCAACGGCTAACCCCACATTCTCTACTATCCCGACCTCTATCAGGCTGTTGAAAAACTCTTTTGTTTATGAGTCCTGTAAATGGGAACCCAAAAATGACCCCCCGCGATAACCGAAAAATGACCCCCCCCTTGTTAGTTTTTTTGCTACACTGTTTATTGCCTGGGCGGAGGATAGGGCTCTGCTGGAGAGCAACCTGAGCGCCGCCACAGGTGACCATACGGAGAGGCAGGGTTTTACCCTGCCTTTTCTTTTTCTGCCTCTCCGGTGGCCTCCAAAGCGATAAACTCCGGGGGTGCGGGGGCAGAGCCCCCGCATGCATTGGTCCTCACGGTTTTCCGTGGGGGTTTAACCATCTTGGTGAAGCAGATACTCTTGCTCTGCAAACTTTCCTTGAGACGGTAACTCTCCCAGTCGCAAGTGACGATGTGGGCTTTGTGGGTCAGGCGATCCAACAGCGCCGCGGTCAGGGTGGGCTCGCCAAAGACCTGGGTCCAGTCGGCAAAGCCCAGGTTGGAGGTAATGATCACCGAACCCCGTTCGTGCCGCTCCGCCAACACCTGGAAGAGCAAGGCCGCACCTTCTTTGGAGAAGGGGACATATCCCAGTTCGTCCAGGACCAGCAGCCCGTAGCGGGCGTAGCGGTTGATGAGGCGACTCAGGGTGAGCCCCTGACGCGCCTCCAAGAGTTCGTTGGCCAAACCGCAGCCGGTGACAAAGCGGGTGGTGATACCCTGGCGGCAGGCCTCCACTCCCAAGGCCGTAGCCAGGTGGGTCTTGCCTGTGCCGCTCTTGCCCAGGAAGATGACGTTACGATGTTGGCTGATATATTCTCCGGAGGCCAGCTGATGCAGCAGACGTCGGTCCAGACCCGGAGCGGCATGATAGTCAAAGTTCTCCAGCGTCTTGAGCAGCGGGAACTTGGCATCCCGCAGCCGCCTTTTCAGGCGATTCTCAGCCCGCCCCTCCAGCTCGATCTCCGTTAAGGAGAGAAGAAAGTCGCTGTAGTCCAGGCTTTGTTCCCGGGCTTGGCGAAGCTGCGGTTCCAGGTGGCGCAACATATGGGAGAGTTTGAGCGTCTGCAGGTTGTCAGTGAGCACCATCTCCGTGGTGGCTTTCATGGCACCACTCCCAGTTGGCTGTAAAGGGAGATATCCGGAAGCACGGTGGCCGGCCAGTGGCTCAGGGGCGCAAACTCCTGTTCGAACTTGCTCTGCAGCAGGAGATGTTTTACCCCTTGGCTGGAACTGAGATTGTTCTCCAAGGCCAGCTCCACCGCCGTCTGAATCGCCTTACTCGGGTGCTCCCGATAAAGCAGCAGCACACTGATAAAATCCTTGATGCCCGCAGTTTCTCCCTGATTCTCCTGGAACTTGGCCAGAAGCTTCTCCAGGCATAGAGGCCACGTCTCCCGCCAGCGACGCAACGGATGGGCGTCATGGAAGGCCCCAGGCCTTTGCTGAATCAGTTCCAAATAGTGATCCGGGTGCAGCTGCCATTTATTGTTGCCAAAAAGGCGGGGGTGCGTGGCCAGCCTTTTCCCGTTATGGAAGATCTCCACTTGCATTACGGAGAGGTGGACCCGGACCCGTAAGCCCGTATATCGCGTGGGCACGGAATAGCGGTTCTTGTCCAGGATCACTGTGGCATAGGGATCCACCTTACCGGTCGTGATCTGCATGGTGCTAAACGGCGCAGCCGGAAGCGGTAACAGACGGCCCTGTTCTCCGGCAAACAACTCGTTGACGGTCCCTTCCCGACCCCTAATGCGGTGCTCACCATAGGCCAGGCACTCCTCCCAAAGTCTGCCGTTCAAGCCTTCCAAGCTCTCGGCTTCGGGGACTGGTACCAGGTAGTTCCGCCGCACGTAACCTACCAACCCCTCGACACCGCCCTTCTCGTGGGCGCCGTCAGGATTGCAAAAGCGGGGCGTGAAATTATAGTAGGCTCGGAACTTGGCAAACTCTTCTTGCTCGACGCGCCCCTTGCCGCGGAAAACCTTTTTTACCGCCGCAGTCAAGTTATCGTAGACCAAGACTGGGAAGATGCCGCCGAAAAAGGCAAAGGCATGGAGATGTCCGTCCAGGAAGGCCTGCTGCCGCTCACAGGGATAGCAGCGCACGAAGTGCTCTCCGGAAAACTTGGACCGCATGCAGAAAAACTTGATCGGCATCTTTTCGCCGGCGATGATGGCCGTGGCTGCACCCCAGTCCACCTCGGCTTCCCGGCCGCACTCCGGTTCCAGGGGGATAAAGGCTGGCGTCACCTGCACCCCCAGACGCCTTTTGGCTTTCCTGACATACCGCCGCACTGTGGACTCATTACCTTGAAAGCCCATCTCCGGCACCAGGCGGTCATAAATCCGCTTGGCGGTATGCCGCTGCTTCCTGGGCCTGGTTCTGTCTTCGGTCAGCCATTGGTCGACTACCTGGAGGTAAGGGCCCAACACCGGGTACGGTTGCTCAGTCCTGGGCGAATAGCCGCAGGGCTCACTCCGAAGGACCTTCCTCACTGTTTTCCGGCAATGGCCGGTTTCCCGGCAGATCTGCTTGATGCTCTTCTGATAAACCCGGTGCGCCGCGCGGATATACTCATACTGATCCATCCTGATCATCCCCTCCACCTCTGATCACACTTGGCGATGGTCACCAGTGGTACCAGAAGTTGATGTTAGGGGGGTCATTTTTGGGTTATCAAAACACTCCCAGGGGGGTCATTTTTAGGTTAGCAAAATCAGAGTCCTAAATAAGGCTGTCCATAATGGCGAAAAGGTGCTATAGTCAATGATAACAATATGTTATCCGGAGGCAGCCATTATGCGCGGCAAGGATGTGCAACAGCAAGCCATGTTCAGCTACCTTTCCCCCGAAGCTCGAGTGCCCCAGGACCACCCCTTAAGGCCCATCCGGGATATGGTTAATCAAGCCCTGGCCGAACTATCCGGGGAGTTTCAAGCCATGTATTCCCGGGAGGGGCGCTCTTCCATCCCCCCGGAGAAGCTGTTGCGCGCCCTGTTGCTGCAAATCCTTTACACCATCCGCAGCGAACGCCTGTTGATGGAGCAACTTGATTACAATCTCCTGTTTCGCTGGTTCGTCGGTCTCTCCATGGACGACAATGTCTGGGACCATTCCGTCTTTTCCAAGAATCAGGAACGCTTTCTCAACTCGGATCTGGCCGCGGCTTTTTTCGCCCGCATCCTTAAGCAGGCGGCGAGCGCCGGGCTGCTGTCGGACGAGCATTTCACCGTGGACGGCACCCTGATCGAGGCCTGGGCCTCCTTGAAGAGCTTCCGCCCCAAAGACGCCCCGCCCCCCGAAGGCGGCGGGGGGCGCAACCCGGAAGTGGACTTTCATGGGGAGAAGCGACTGAACCAGACCCATGCCTCCACCACCGACCCCGAAGCTCGGCTTTTCCGGAAGGGCAAAGGCAAAGAAGCCAAGCTCTGCTTCATGGGGCATGTGCTGATGGAGAACCGCCACGGCTTGGTGGTCTCGCCCCGCCTCACCGCGGTCACCGGCACGGCCGAGAGGGAAGCGGCAGTGGGGCTGGTGGAGGCCGTTCCCGGCAGGCATCGCATTACTGTGGGCGGCGACAAGGCCTACGACACCCAGGAATTTGTCCAGTCTCTGCGAGCTCTGAAAGCCGTGCCCCATGTGGCCCAAAACTGCAACGGCAGGAAGTTCGCCATTGACGGGCGCACTACCCGTCATCCGGGATACGCCGTCAGTCAGCGCCTGCGAAAACGGGTGGAGGAGATCTTCGGCTGGATGAAGACCGTGGGAAATCTCCGGAAAACCCGGCACCGAGGCGAAGACCGGGTGGGTTGGGTGTTTACCCTCACCGCCGCAACGTATAACCTGGTGCGAATGCGTAATCTGACGGCGGTCATTTCTCCATGAAGCAAAGCAGCTACCTGAAAAACGATAATTCTGTCGGCAAGCGGCCACTGATGGAGGAAGCAGCCCAGGTTTTTCGGAGAATTTAACCGTCATAAGAGTACTGAAATCATCATCAAATAGGGGACACATCACAATTGTAATGGTTTTTCAACAGCCTGCTATAGCACTGCCACGTTCCTATCGGTGCTCCTGGCGCTGATGCCCAGGTACCGCCCCAAGCCCGACTGGCTGACCACCTCACCCGCCTGATTAATCTGCCGGACCCGATCTTCCAAGGCTCCTGATGCCAGGGAAGATGGCTGCGGTTTCTTGTTGAGCTTGCCGGATGCCTTGCCCCGTTTTGCCTGCCAGGCGGTCTGCCAGGAGGACCAGGCGTCTTGCCGGATGGTTTCCTCATATCCCGGGATGGTGCCGTTGATGCCGCCCCGCATTCGGCGTTGGCGCTCAATCCAGCCCTTCATGGCATTGAGAGCGAGGTAAAACTGAAAACCCTTCTCCTGGAATCGTGGATGTCCAGCCATTTCTAAGAGCCGCAGGACGCCTTCCTGCACCAGATCCTCAGAGGTTACAAACCAGGGGAGGCGGTCCAGATATTTGCGCCGGTAGATGGACCAAACCAGACGGTAGGCCGCCTCAGGGTCAAGGGGGCCGGGACAAATGGTCCGCCGGTGATAGTCCACGATGTAATAACCGCGCTCAATAGAAGCTTTGGCAGTCCTACGGTCGCATTGAAAGAATTCCATCACCGTTTTAACGTAAGTCATGCCTTCGGGAACCGGAATAATTTCCCTCTCCCTGCCATTCTTGCCAGAAGCACCTACAAATTTGGTGGTCATTGTTGATCTCCCATAAACAATGAATTGAATTGATTATGAAAGATGCACTCAATGTGCCTAACTAAGAAATACAACAAATAATTATATGCCTGAAAAATATAGTACGAATGAGATGTTACATAAGATTCTCTATAATGATAGTTGTTATATTATAAAATAACATGCCGACAGTACAATATTTTATACTTAAAAATGAGGCGTTAAGTCTTTGTAGTATTTTGTATAATACGTAGTTAAAGTTACACAGTATAATTTACTTGACCTCTACAAGCAAAATAACAAGTAATTGAAACAAGCTTCAGTCGCACAAACCATTCATTGCTGTCCTGGACCTAACTTTGTGCGCTAAAAAGGCAAACTCCTGTAAGGTCCCCTCCTGACAGTGGATTCATGGCTGGATCTGAGACAGACCTCTCTACCTATTGTCTTTCCAGGGAATCCTTTGGCGTGCGGAAATGAAACTTATGGAGTGTGGTGTCAGGAAGAAAACTTATGTTAGGTCGAGTTAGGGGAAGTTAAAAAATAAGCGTAGCTATGGCGAGATTTTACCGAAACTGCCAACCGCAAAATGAACCATCGGGAAACAGAAAGATGTCCCCATTGTCCTAAGATTATTGCTTGCATGAAGCAAGCCACAGACCGGGGCAAAACGGTTTCGGCCTCCTGCCATCAAGTGATTGCAGGGCAAAGCCGAGGGATAAATAAAAGGTTTTACAGTCCTTCGTGAAGTCAAGGTTTGCTGGCACGTAGGATGGTTAGCCCCCCGACGGTTTCGCCTTCATAAAGGACAACGATGTGGTCCTCGATCAGTTTGCTGGCGGTGGCGTGGCACGGTTTATTAAAATTAATCTAGAGCACACCGCATGAGCGTCATACGTGACCTTAACATACTCCCCTGCATTTACGGAGGAGAGGATATCAAAAGAAGACCTTATAAGAAGTATTCAGGGCCTTGGCCAAGCGCCTGGCCATCTCTTTGCCGATGGGACGCTTACCCTTCTCCATTTCCGAAATATGGCCGGGTTTAACGCCGATCATGGCGGCCAATTGCGCCTGGGTCAATTCATGCATTAAACGGGCACCTTTGAGAGTGTCTCCAGGATGGAAATTGGGAAAAACCTCTTCGATATGGTAAAGGCGATCTTCTGCCTCCAGCATCTCTGCCTCCGAAATCTCGCGGCTTTCGTCTCTAATCAACGCCAGAATATTTTCCACCACCGCCCGTATGCGCTCGGCATGAACTATGGGCACCCGGAAGCAAATATCAGCAAATTCTTCGATAGTCTGCTTTTCCGTGGGTTCCGACATATCTCACCTCTATAAGCTTGATTTCCAGGTCCTTTACCTGCCAAACCGCCACATAGGTGGGACGTCCCTTTTTCAGGTGGCAATGATGACAATGAGGGCGGCCTTTCAACTTGCCATAATTAGGCCAATTAGTTCGAACCGGCCCAAGATTCCTGATCTCCTCCAGCAAATATTTCAATCTTCTTTGAACTCCCTCGGGAAGCTCTTGGGATTGCTTTTTTGCCTGGCCCGTGAGCCGCACGTCCCATAGCATGGTATATATATGTCCATAAAATGGGACTAATGTCAAGAAAAGTAAAAGGGACTTGGCAATCATCCCATTTCCTCATCGCTAACCACATGGACCGATATATCGAATTCCTTATAGATCAATCCTTCCTGGCTGGGCATAAGGCATAAAGCCTACGATTTCCAGGCCTCCCGGGAGGCCATGCGTTTCTTGGTAATGGCATCTTCTATCTTGATGAATCCGTCCGCATTCCTGGCTCTACCACCGCAATCATCCAGCAGGGCGCAAGTATAGCAATCCCGACCCTCACACTTCTCCAATACATCAAGAATGCACCATTTGAAGATGCGATAACCACTCTGGGCAGCTTCGGTAATCACCTGGTTCATCAAGCCATATGCCTTGTGCATGGTGGAGTATATGTGGATGCTGGCCTTGATGTTTTTGGCCGTCTGGGGAATAAAGAGGGCGGCCTCGTAAATCTCCGGGTCCATTTCGTCCACCTCGTCCAACTTGAGCTTCTGGGGATGCGGCCCCCGCACACTTTTGCTGGACGCGGTCAGTATCTGGATGCTGCCATCCCCTACCATCTTGGTATGAGTTTTGAGCATTTCTCCTTTAACCAAGGGGATAAAAGGTGGAGTTGCGAATCTTTCCTTGATATGACTGTACATCTTCTGGCTCTGCTCCAGAGACCCTCCCAAGATTTTGGTCTCACAACCCGGCTTAAACACCGCATCCAGCCAGGTTGCCAGGGCACCGTTCAGAGTCTTGCCGCCCCCTCTATTGGCCCAGCAGACGGAATTCTGGACCTCCTCAAAAAAAGCCGCGGTCACATACTCGGCAGGAGGTGTATGTTCCGGGCAGACCTTGACCCGGGGAATCCTGAGGCCCCAAAAGGCCTCAACGAAATCCAGAAGTTCCTCCGAGTCCGCAAACCCTTCAGCCCGGTAATGCTCCACCAGCCGCATGATTTCCCGGGCATCCAACCCGGTTCTTAGCATTGGCGTATCCATTAGTTTGCCTCGATTCAAGGACTGTCCCTCAGGTTGACAGCCACAAAAGTAAAAAACATGAGAAGGGAAGTTAAATCACAACCCCGGAATTTTTACTCCACGGCTTCGGGCTTTCTTGAGAAGTGCCAAATAATCCCTACGTATTTCCGGATCAGCAAAGGGAAGCCCCTCTTCTATCGCTAGGCGATCAGGAACCTTGGCGATCGCGCCCACCCCCTGGCAGAGCTGGATGAATTTTTCGGTAGCTTTAAGGGTGGCATTCAGGTAACCTACTTTAACGGCATTTTCTTCTGGGCATAGGAGAAAATGCCGCCAAGCCTGGGTGCGAATTCTCTCCAAGGTTTTCAAGGTCTCCCCCAGAATTTCCTCCTGCTCCAGGTTCCTGGCGGTGCGACGGAAAAGCTCTTGGGCCCGCTTGAGATAGTTCCAGATGGTGCGTTCGGAGACCCCATACACTAAGGCGATCTCCGCAACTTTCATGCCCGACTCTTTAAGGGCCTGCACTTCCAGGCATCGCTCCTCGATTTCCTGACGTTTGGCCATTTTTCCCCCGTGAAAAAAAGTATTTAGTGATGACCAAATATCACCAAAACCACTCCAAAGATTTATCTTTTAAGATCTCCGGGCTTAAGGTCCATTGTGGCCAGGAATTCGCCCGCGGCCTGCTTCCTAAGCAACGCCTCCGACAGATGGGATAAGCTACCGTCTGGGAAAATGACTTGATTCCCTTTTAATACCTTGAATCCTGCCATCACACCCACCAAGTGGATTTGGGTCATTTCGGCCCAGCCGGGAAAATCAATCTTGGTGGACTGCCAGACCTGGTCCAAGTCCACTTCTTCCCCCGGGTCAGGAGGATCAGGCAGGGTACGTCTGACTCGAGGCCAGGCCGCGGCCAGGCGCATAAGATTTTGGTTCTGAGACAAAAGAGCCGCACCTTCAAAATTGTTTTGGGCCCGAAAAGGCAAGAGAACTTCAATCCATGCCATCATCTCCTCCTTTATTACTGACTGCCCTATTTTTCAGCCATCGCTGGTAGTCTCAGGACTTGCCCAGAAATATCTTCCAGACGAATTGAAAAAAATTCCGAAGAGGTTTGACCTGCATTATCCTGAAAAGATATGTTCCAGGGCAACTCTAGATCTTCTATATAGTTGCTATGCATTTGCCATCCTCGCATTCTGGAGGCGGATCAAGAATATGGGACTTGAAATAGAAAATTCTCTTATTTAGAGCTTGGGGGAGGCCCTGACCAAGGTGCAGTTACCCCAAATTCGTATATCGTCAGCTCCAAAGGACGCCGGGATTGGCCAATAGAGACGATATGTTCCCATCGAAACTTGGTATTATTCCGGAAACGGCAACGCTCCCCGGTCAACGATTTCGATACCCGGCATCGCGGCTGGTACCTTGCCGATGATTACATCGAAATTAAAAATTTAAGGAAATTATCCAGGGGACTGAAAATTTTAACAAGGTGGCAAAATGGGGGCAAAATGGGGGCATTTTAGACTGGAACGGTTTTTAGGAAGCCAGGGCGAGGTTGGGTTAGTTTTGAAAAAACCCGGGTAATGAGCACCGTCCGAAGGCTCCCAGCTGGTTTCCTTCATCAATCTACGGGACTCCGGTTGTCGTATCTGGTTCTAAGCCAACACCGTGGCGAAGGGGCTGAGCCTATCCGCAATGAAATTTTCCATGCTGTTTGCGCTAATTCGTTCAAAAATTTTCACATTTTTATTCAAAATTTCATGTGTGCAGGTTACCGGCAACGCTCTGGAGAGAACCTCTTCGTTCCCACCGGCTTCCGGTCGATATGCCCGGCTGGGCTGCCTATGGAGAACCAGAGGGATTTTTGTTTTCCTTGCGTTTACATGTTGTTAATCCCTAGGCCGCGATCTTCGATGCATCCTCTGCGAACCTCTCCCTCCCTTTCTACTGCAAAAAATTTTTCAGTGATTATTGGACGGGAACAGAAATCCGAAAGTTTTTCCTCCACTGACCTCCAGGGCTACATTTAGGCTTAAAAAAATGTTATATTGACGCCGGTCCTGGTTGCGAAGGGAAATCAGCAGGTACCGGAGAAACGAGACTGAGGGAGTTAGTACTCTAAAACTGGCAATCATCCACATCGGTTTCCTGGCGCTGGTAACCGCGGTCTGCTTGGCCGCGAAGGGCCACGAGGTGGTTGGCAGAGACGTGGAGGTAAGTAAAATCCAGATTCTGGGGGCAGGGCTTAGCCCCCTTTGAGATGTGTCATAAAAGCGAAGACTTACTCCGTTGTCTGCTATAAGCATAAATTCCATGGAGCTATTATCCATTTGATAAAATGGCCCAAGGTATGAATCCTCTAATCTTTCGGGAATATGATATCAGGGCGCGGGTCGGCCTTGATCTGAGCGCCGAAGAAGTTTTTTTGTTGGGCCGGGCCTTGGGGACTTATTACCGGCGGCAGGGGAAGCGGCGTTTAGTGGTGGGCCGGGACTGCCGCCTCAGTTCCCCAGAGTGGCAGGCCCGGTTGATGGAAGCCCTGGTGGCCAGCGGCTGCCAAGTGGTGGATATCGGCATGTGCCCCACCCCGGTGCTCTACTTCGCCGTGCGCCATTTTCAGGCCGAGGGGGGAGTAATCGTCACCGCCAGCCACAATCCTCCGGAATTCAACGGCTTTAAGATTTGCAACGGCTATCACACTATTTTTGGGGAAGAGATCCAAAAGCTGCTGGGCCTGATCCAGGAAGGCGGCTTTATCTCTGAAAGTGGTTCTCTGGAGGCCCAGGAGGTAATTCCCGCCTACCAGCACTATCTGGCCCGGAATTTACATATCTCCCGTCCCCTGAGGATAGGGATGGATGCCGGGCACGGTACCGCGGGCGCGGTGGCGCTGCCGCTTTTTGAGCGGCTAGGCTGCGATGTCTGGCCCCTCTATTGCGAGCCCGACGGCCGGTTCCCTGCCCATGAGCCCGACCCCACTATTGAAGCTAACCTGGTGGAGTTAAAAGCTTTAGTCTTGGAAAAGCATTTAGATCTGGGTGTCGCTTACGATGGCGATGGGGACCGGTTGGGGGTCATCGGCCCCCAGGGCGAGGTGATCTGGGGCGACCAGCTTATGGTGCTTTTTTCCCGGGCAGTTTTGGCCCATCATCCCGGAGCCACCATCATTGGTGAAGTCAAGTGTTCCCAAAGGATGTATGACGATGTGGCCCGGCACGGGGGACGGCCGTTGATGTGGAAGACCGGCCATTCTCTGATCAAGCAGAAGATGGTGGAGGAAGGGGCCTTGCTGGCCGGAGAGATGAGCGGGCACCTGTTTTTTGCGGACCGGTATTTCGGCTATGATGATGCCATCTATGCCACCGGACGGCTCCTGGAACTGCTGGCCGGGACGAACCAGTCTCTCACCGGCCTTTTGGCGGATATGCCCCCGGCCTACATCACCCCGGAAATCCGGCGCGACTGTCCGGATGAACTCAAATTCCGGGTGGTGGAATCGGTAAAAGCCCGCTTGAAACAGCAATACCCCATTATCGAGGTGGATGGGGTAAGGTTCTTGCACCCGGAGGGTTGGGGTCTGGTACGGGCCTCGAACACCCAGCCGGTCCTGGTGCTACGCTTTGAAGCCACCAGTAAGGAAACGCTTCAGGAGATTAAGGACTTCGTGGAAAAGATCGTGTCCGCAGAAATAGCTCTGCATGGAGAGGGGCAATGATGACACCAGGTGGTAGCCTGCCCCTTTTTGGGGTCATTCTGGCAGGCGGGTCGGGAACCCGTTTCTGGCCGTTGAGCCGTTCCCAATACCCTAAACAGGTGCTGCGATTACTGGGTTCGGAGTCATTGCTGCAAGCCACCATCGAGCGCCTGCTGCCCCGCATACCTTTGAATCAGCTGGCGGTGGTCAGCAACGCCGCCCAGGCCGATGTCATCAACTTGGATCTCTTTCGGAAGGACTGGGGTGATATCCGGGTGTGGCTGGAACCCCTGGGCCGTAATACTGCAGCGGCAGTGGGGCTGGCGGCGGTGCTCATGAACCCGGAGAATGATGCTGAGATCATGGCGGTTTTCCCCGCGGATCATTATATCAGCAACCAGGCCGGCCTCTTCCAGGCGTTGGATCTGGGAGCGGAGCTGGCCCAGGCGGGCTATCTGGTGACCTTTGGCATCACTCCCACCCGCCCGGATACGGGATATGGCTACCTTAAGGTGGGGCAAGCGGTGGAGGCTCCGGGAGGCGGCTTTCATGTCGCCGAGTTCATCGAAAAACCGGAGTTGAGCCGGGCCCGGGCTTTCCTCCGGGAGGGCGGCTATTATTGGAACAGCGGCATCTTTTTATTTAAGCGGCAGGTGATCCTCGAGGCCTTGGCCCGGCATTTGCCGGAAATCTATGAGGCCTTGCGCCTGGTGGCAGAAGGTAAGCAGTCCCTGGAAGCGGCCTATCAAAATATTCCCAGTATCTCTTTGGATCACGGCATCATGGAAAAGGCGGGGAACGTGGCGATGGTTCCCGCCGACCTGGGCTGGAGTGATGTGGGGACCTGGGAAGCCTTTTACAATCTCTTGGATAAGGACAGCCGGGGCAATGCCGTGGTGGGGCGGGCCGAGGATATCGACAGCCGGAATTGTCTGATCTTTACCCAAAATCGTCTGGTGGCCACCATCGGCCTGGAAGACGTCATTGTGGTGGATACGGCCGACGCCTCCCTGGTGTGCCACCGGGAACGGGTCCAGGACGTGAAGCACCTGGTGGGAATACTAACCAGCCGGAATCTGGCGGAGTCGGTGCACCATCCCACGGTGGAGCGCCCCTGGGGGCGGTACACGGTAATCGATGCCGGCCCGGGCTTTCAGGTCAAACAGGTGGAGGTGGACCCGGGTAAACGTTTGAGTCTGCAGCTCCATGAGCACCGGGCGGAACACTGGGTGGTGGTGCAGGGCCAGGCCCTCATCACCATTGGCAAAGAAATCAAGGAGGTGGCCACCAACGAAAGTGTTTTTGTGCCAGTGCGGACGGCACACCGCCTGGAGAACCAGGGAGCCGAGCCTTTGCGCATCATCGAAGTGCAGACGGGCTCTTAT